>CAZYEF010000096.1:0-10802 GCA_964646375.1 uncultured Nitrospiraceae bacterium
TGTACAGAATACCATATCTGATCACCTCAGGATCACTCGTAAAAGTACGAAGCAGAGCAAAGGGGAAGAAGAAAAACACCAGCCCCATGGCCGCCATCAGGATAACCGCAAGCCGGTTCGCTTCATAGGCTGAAATGCGCGCACTTTCCGGTTTTCCCGCGCCCAGGTTCTGCCCCACCATGGTTGCCGCGGCCACCGCAATACCGTAGCCAGGCATGAACGAAAAAGCTTCAATGGCAAGCCCCACCTGGTGAGCGGCATATACGGCTGTTCCATAGAGCAAAACAACTTTGGCGAACACCAATGCTCCGATATTTTGCAGCAAGCGGTCAATAAAAATAGGATATCCCAGCCTGCAGGTCATTATCGTATACTTCATTTCGAAGTGTCTGTCAGGAATGATGAATCGTTTGTGCAGTGATCGGACAAACAGGAAAACTGCACCCATACCTTCGGAAACAGCAATGGCAATGGCGGCTCCCTGTACTCCCATTTTCGGGAAACCGAGATGACCGTAAATCAGAGGATACGCCACGAGAACATGCAAAATGTTCACAATGATCGTCGCATAGAGAGGAGTTTTCGTATCTCCGGTTCCCTGCATGATTCCGGCAAGAACATTTATTGCAATGCTGAAGAAGATGAAGGAAAAGATAATGATGGTATACTCGGCAAGAATCCCCTGAAGTTCTGAATCGGCACCAAGCAAAACAGCAATCCTTCCTCCGAACGGAATACCGAGAAGCATGATGATGACGGCCGCGGCCACCGCAAGCAGCATGGCCTGATATGCCGCTTTTGCGGCGTCAGTTTTCCTGCCGGCCCCCCACAACTGTGCGACCAGAACCGTAACGCCGATATTGATTCCCCAGGAGATGCTCATGGCCACGAATACCATGACCTGTGCAAGTCCGACGGCGGCTATGGATGCCGCACCCAGACCGCCGACGAGAAAAATGTCCACGATGCCGACTGAACGCTGCAGCAGGCTGGAGAGCACCACCGGCAGGGCAAGAGAAAAAACCTGTTTTCGAATATGCTGTTGCATGAAAGAATAAGTAAATCAGAGGTTGAGATAACGGCGCACGATACACCGGAGAAATTTGAAGGCGCTAAATACGCTGACTGGTTTGCGGCATGCAGCAATGTTCATGCACATCTGTGGAAAGGAAAGAGCATGACAACTCTCAACTGCCGGGGAAAAATTCTTCGAACCGAAATTGCGGCATTGCAGTTCAGCAGATTCTCGGAAGTTGCTCCCCCTGCAGCATATCCATGACACGGTTGCCACCGATGGCTGTTTCGAGCAGAACTGTTCCGGCAGGAGTATCGGCTACTTCGCCAATGACTGCAGCGTGTTGTCCGCATTCGTGGCTCCGCATAGCGGCAAGCACCGACTCCGCTGCAGTTTTTTCGACAACCGCGATGAGAATTCCTTCATTAGCCACATACAGCGGGTCCAGACCGAGAAGGCTGCAGGCGCCTTTTACTCCAGGAGGAACGGGAAGTAATGGCTCATGAATACGCATGCAGAGCCCCGATTCGAGGGCCGCTTCCTTCAGTGTGGTTGCAAGTCCTCCCCGGGTAGGGTCGCGCATAAAGCGTATTTGTCCGGTGGCAGCGTACATAGACTTGACCAGGCCATGCAGCGGACGCGTATCACTCAGAATCGGAGGATCAAACGTCAGGCCATTGCGTTCGGCGATGACCGCAGTTCCATGGCTGCCGATTTCTCCGCTGATGATGATTTTATCTCCGATTTTTATTTGGGAAGCCGCTATGGACCGTCCCTCAGGCATACAACCAATACCCGATGTATTTATGAAAATTCCGTCTGCCTTGCCTTTATTCACCACCTTAGTGTCGCCGGCGACGATTTTAATCCCTGCTTTTCCTGCCGCTTCCGACATCGAGACAATGATCTTTTCAAGGTCAGCAAAAGGCAGGCCCTCCTCAATAATGAACCCCGACGTAAGAAAGAGCGGTTCTGCACCGGAAACAGCCAGATCGTTTATGGTCCCGTTTACCGCGAGGTCCCCTATATTGCCGCCCGGGAAGAACAACGGCGTAACAACATAGGAATCCGTGGTATACGCAATTTTCCTTGACGGCAACGATACGACCGCCGAATCCCCGGCCCCTTCGATACCGAAAGCCGGGCTGAAATGCCTGTGGATCAAATCGTGCATGAGTTTGCCGCCGCTGCCATGTCCAAGAAGTATTCTGTCCAACACTCGCTCCTCGATCAGTGATGTCCGTATTTATAATATGCCGCGCAACTGCCTTCCGTACTCACCATGCAGGGCCCCACCGGGCTTTCCGGTGTGCAGTTGACGCCGAACAAGGGACATTCGGTCGGCAGTTTGACCCCCCGAAGGATATCGCCGCAAGAACACGATTCCGGTTCCTGCATATCCGTCACGGGAGGATTGAATTTTCTTTTTGCATCAAAGGAAGCATACCGTTCCCTGATCCCAAGGCCGCTCTTCGGGATGGAGCCGATGCCCCGCCAGTATGCATCCGCGGGTTCGAAATACTGTCCGAGAAGTTCAACGGCCCGGGGATTACCCTCTTCGCGAACAACGCTGCGGTATTGAATTTCAATGCTTGTTCTTTTCAGGGCAATCTGACGCACAATCATCAAAACACCCTCGATAATCTCCCTTGCCTCAAAACCGGTAATAACGGAGGGTTTTTGATAGTGTGAAGCAACGAATTCATAGGGTTTCTTCCCGATAATAGCGCTGACATGTCCCGGCAGGATAAAACCGTCCACCAGCACATCCGGAGAATCGAGCAGGGCCTTTAAAGCCGGAGGCACGAGTTTGAACGCAGCATACACAGAAAAGTTACCAATCCCTGTCTGCTCGGCATGCGCAAGCGTGCCTGCGATAAGCGGAGATGTAGTCTCGAAACCGGTTCCCAAAAAAACTATTTCCTTCTTGGGATTATCCTGGGCGAGTTTAAGCGCATCCAGCGGGGAGTACAGCACCCGGATGTCCGACCCTTCGGATCGTGCTTCCAGCATCGTCTCCCTGCCGCCTGGCACGCGCATCATGTCTCCAAACGTCGTGAGGATAACAGCGGAATTCTTCGCGATTGCAATAGCAGCGTCAATGTCATGAATCGAGGTGACGCATACCGGGCAACCTGGGCCGCTCAGCAGGGTGATATTTTTAGGAATAACATCCCGTATGCCGTGGCGGAATATTTCCACCGTGTGGGTTCCGCAAACTTCCATAAGTTTGAGCGGCCTGTTAATATGCTTCATCAGGCTATGCAGTTCTTCAAGCATTTGTTTCATAGGTTGATGTTCCGTTTAATTCGTTCACGGATCAGGTAAGCCTGCCCCAGTGAGATGCAGGCGTCATTGGTCGGCACCTGATGGTTGATAAAAACATTCATGCCGTCAGACACAAGCAGCCGGACAGTCCTTTCCAAAAGATAACGGTTCTGGAAAGTCCCGCCCGTCAGGGCCACGGTGCTCAGACCGCGGGCGCGGCTCAACTGCCTTGTCATCCGCTGAATAGCGGAGGCCACGGTATTATGGAACTTCGTGGCGATGGATTCTTTCTTCAAATCGCTGGCTTTATCCTTGACAATCGAGAGGATTGCGGGACTGAAATCTATGACACTATAACTGTTTTCTTCCCTGAACGCAACCTCATACTCCTCCTCGATCCCCCCCCGGGTGAATGACTCCAGTGCGATGGCTGCTTCACCCTCGAAGGTATTGCTATCACAGATTCCCAGAAGTGCTGAAATCGATTCAAACAGCCTGCCCGCGCCGGAAGAAAGAGGAGAAAGTTCCCGCGACCGCGCAATGAGCATGATTTTTTGAATCGTTTCGGCACTGTATTTTTGCACAAATCCGGCAGCCGCAAGATGATGCAGAGTGTCGTCCTGCGCTGCGCTCATGACAAAACTCACCGCTGCTTTCCATGGTTCTCGTATGGCGGCCTCGCCTCCCGGAAGAGGCACATAGTGAAATTGTCCAACCCGCTCAAAACCTTCAATATCGGCGACCAAAAATTCTCCGCCCCATAAATTGCCGTCAGCACCATAGCCGGTGCCGTCCAGGGCAACGCCGATGACCTTCTCTCTGAGCCCATGCTCCGCCATAACCGAGCCCACGTGCGCATAGTGATGCTGAATGCCGAACGCTTTTAAGCCTGTCCGTTCGGCCTCGTTTATTGCCCATCGCGTAGTCCCATATCCCGGATGCAGATCATGGACAAGAATCTTGGGTTCCGCGCGGTATACCTCTTTTAAATTTTTCAGTGTCTCTTCATAAAATCGAAGGGTCTCATAGTTTTCCATATCACCAATATGCTGGCTCGGAATAGCAAACGCGCCCTTTGTGAGAGTAAACGTGGTCTTGAGGTCCGCCCCGCATCCAAGCACTTCGGGGCCGTCATCGCGCAAAAAAATTGGATCAGGTGTGTAGCCGCGCGACCGGCGAATAAACGAGATTGAAGCCCGCGGATTGCAGTCCGTCTTTTTTCTTTGTTCACCGGTGTGAGGCGGATGAGTGCGCGGATCTGAATCGGCAGAGTGGAATGAACAATCGGTAATCCTCAGAACGGAGTCATCCACGCGCATAAAGATATCGCGGTTATGCAGCAGAAAACCGTCCACGAGTCCTGAAAGCTTTTGCAGCGCCTCATCATTGTTATGCACAATGGGTTCTTCCGAAAGATTGCCGCTGGTCATTACCAAGGCGAGGAAATGCGGTTCTCCAGCAGGTTTCCGCGAATTCACCGGGTGTCGAAACAGGAGATAATGCAGCGGAGTATATGGAAGCATAACGCCGATGAACTGGTTATTCGGAGCGATGGCATCCGAAAGAGAAAATTTCTTTTCCCTCTGCAAAAGGACGATAGGACGCCTGATGGACAGCAGCAACTTTTCCTCTGCACCAGAAATTTTGCAGAATCGTTTCGCTGACTCCACGGAAGGAGCCATGACAGCGAAAGGTTTATTGCTTTTTCGTTTTTTCTCTCTCAGCTTTCTGACGGCATCATCGTTCGCTGCGTCGCAGGCAATATGAAATCCTCCGATGCCCTTAATTGCTATGGTCCCACCCTCCTGCAGAAGTTTGATCGCCGCAGGAATGGCTTTCCCGTCTTGGATTCCCTGTTCCGCATCCAGCATGCGAAATTCCACCCGTGGACCGCAGACTGGGCACGCATTGGGTTGCGCGTGAAACCGGCGGTCTTGGGGTTCATGATATTCCCGCAGACAGTCAGGACACATGGAAAACACCGACATGGTAGTGTTCGGCCTGTCATAGGGAACTGATGTAGTAATGGAGTATCTTGGGCCACAGTTCGTGCAGTTGATAAAAGGATACAGATGGCGGCGGTCCCGCGGATCCAGCATTTCTCGCAGGCAGTCTTCGCAAACGGACACATCAGGGGAAACAAGCGTGAAAGGCAAAGAACCTTTGCGGTCCAGGCTTTGGCGTATGGAAAAATCGGAATATCCGTACAGGGGAAGCGGTATCACCGAGAAACCGGTAATATGGGAAAGCGGAGGCGCTTCTTCCCGAAGTTTCTGGACAAACACGGAGAGTTGGTCACCCTCCGCATCAATGAGCAGACCTTCGCTTGTATTGGTTACGTATCCCTTGATATTGAGTGCTGCGGCAAGATTGTAGACGAACGGCCGGAAGCCCACGCCCTGGACGATGCCTTTGATTACGATTTGAGCCCGGCCAGCCATTGGGCCCATGTGTCTATCCCCATCCCTGTGGCGCAGGAAACTTCGAATACTTTCAGCGCAGGATTCAGCGCGAGCGAGTCGTTTCGCATTTTGTTGATATCTGTTTTCATATACGGCAGCAGGTCAACCTTGTTCAGCACAAGCGCTTTTGACTCGCGAAACATAAGCGGGTATTTCAAAGGTTTGTCATGTCCCTCCGCCACGGAAAGCACCATGATTTTCATGTCCTCGCCCACGTTGAACTCGGCGGGACAGACCAGGTTTCCCACATTTTCGATGATCAGCATGTCCAGCGCTTTGAGCGGAAGCTCGGAAAGAACTTCGTTGATCATATTTGCATCAAGGTGACAGGCCCCTCCCGTGTTAATCTGCACCACGGGAACATTAAGGGCGCCGATGCGCTCCGCATCATCCGTACCCACAATGTCACCCTCGATAACACCGATTCTCAGGTGCGGTTTGAGGGCCTGAATAGTTTCTTCTAAAAGCGTCGTTTTCCCGGCGCCGGGGGCCCCCATCAGGTTTACAACGTAAAGCCCCGCTTCCTTAAATTTTTTGCGGTTTTCCTCAGCAATCCGGTCATTTGCCTCAAGTATCCGGGTAACAACTTTCACTTTCATCAGCTTATCTCCATGGAGACGATCTCCATCTCGCGGCCTTTATTGATTTCAAACGTCGTGGACCCGCAGTGAGGACAGGCCAAAACGTAGGGAACGTCGTGCGATTCGAAATCCTTTTTACAGGACTGACAGGTTCCTCCGACGGGAACAATCTCAAAGATCAGTTTTGCGTTGCTCGCAATGGTGTTTTCCTTCAGCGCGTTGAAGGCGAACTCAAGCGATTCAGGCAGCACCCCGCTCGCCTTTCCGAGTCTGACGGTGACACTGTCCACCGACTTGCAGCCGCGCTCCCTGCACTGCTCCTGGGCAATGTCCACAATATTAATAGCCAATGATGATTCGTGCATAAATTCACCTGCATGTACAGATTCAGCCGATATTTTTTGTATCGCAAATCCCGCGTGCACAAGAACAAAATCGCCGACCTTCGGAGTTTCAGCAAGAAGCTTTAGGCTTACTTCCTTCCTCGCGCCAAAAACATCGATCAGGGCGATTTCGTTATTGATTGAAATAACTCGTGAGGGTACCGCAAGACACATGGATTATTTCACGTTCCTTTCTTGTTCCGGTGAAGGCCTGAAAACAGACCAGCTTTTCTTTATCCCACATTTTCCCTGTCATGTCAAGGCTAAACTCCTTGATTATCAGCTAAATGCGCGAGAGTGCCAGCAAAAAGAGGGTGTAACCGGGGCATGGGGGAAAGGTATTTCAAGCATTTATTCTGGTGACCGTACGAATGTTTTTGATTTGGCAAACACCCATGCAACGCCAAATCCCGCCATAAAGGACTGTTTGGTCCTCATCAGCGGGCTGTTGTCAAATACGGCGCCGGACAATTCATCATAACTTGCAAATGCGCCGAACCAGATATGCTCAAAACGTTTGGTCACTGCCATGACAAACTGCATACCGCTGTAGCCTCCTTTCGCCCGATATGCCGGACGAAAACCGGGAACAGCCTGATAGTCCTGCACCCCATAATAGTATTCATGATACTCCTGTGTCGCAAAAATCGGGCCGAACGCAAATCCATAAATCCAACCGCGAGCCGGGAAGTTTTTGAAATCAACGTTTATCTGCGGCTGCGTGACGATGCCGATGCCTTTAATGTGAGATAAATCCGTTGCGGCCGCAACAACTGCGCGAACAGGAAGTCGAAAATGTACCACGGTATCTGCCGAGCAATCGCTGACTAGGCAGACTTCAAGCTTGGGGCCGAACTGAAAAGTTGGATCGAGATCGGTCATCCCGCTTCGCGCCGTATTATGGTCGCTTTTTACCGGTACACCGCCGTCGGCGCTGATATTCAGATGCACGCGATCGGAGCGGAAAAGCAGTCCGTAGATTCCCTTTCGGTCGACCCGCAAAACATCTCCGCGGTAGATCAGGTACGGCAGCGGCAGCGCGTAGAAATGCTGCTGATTGGAGCCCCGATAATCCGGAATGGTCAGGCCGGTCACGCCGATGCCGGCTTCCCATAAGGGCCGATCCTGCGCTTCCAGGATGTCTGGAGCCATACACCCAAACAGGAATAAAATCAGTAAAGTTATCCGTAGTCTCATGGTCTGTGTGTGGTCAATTCTGTTTCGTGCCTGTAAGCGTTTTATAGCATGGTTCTGAAACGATCATGACCGTGCGGCTGTAACAATACCGTATGCGCTCCCCTTTTCGGTTGCCAGCACTCCGTACCGGAAAGGCCTTGCTGCTCGGAATTTCGCAGGTTTGCGTTTCTGCTGTTAAATCAAGGAGAATTTCAACTCTCCGAGTTTTTCAATCACACATCGAAGGCTGTCGCCCGCTTTAAGCCAGACCTGCTTTTCCGGCGGCATGCCGGAAATAACGCCATCAGGCGTCCCGGTAAAAATAATATCCCCCGGCTGCAACGTAAAAAACTGCGATACATAGCTGATAGTGGCAGCAACATTGAAAATCATATCGTTCGTATTGCCTGACTGGCGCTGCTCCCCATTCACAAAACATTCCAGGTTGAGATTTCCGGGATCGGAAATCTGGTCTGCCGTAACCAGATAGGGGCCGATGGGAGCGAATCCATCCAGGCTTTTGCCGATCAGGAACTGGCTTGTTTTGAACTGCAAATCGCGCGCGCTGATGTCGTTGCCTATACAATACCCGAACACGCAGGATAGGGCCTCAGCTTCGCTGACCTGATATGCTGTTTTTCCTATCACCGCCACCAATTCAACCTCGTAATCAAACTTGCTGGCCACATGGACCGGCAGTTTGATCGCGCTGTTGTGGCTGCTGAGCGTATTATTGAACTTGCTAAACAGCACCGGCGCCGTCGCTGTTACCGAACTGAGTTCCTGAGCATGCTTTCGGTAATTGAAGCCGAGGCAAATGATCTTTTCCGGATTGGTCACACAAGGGCCGAATTCTATTTTGGATTCATCGAGAAAAACTTTTCTTGACTTTTTGCTGGCGAGCGCAGTCTGCACCAGCGCGGTTAGTCCCTGATCGCCGCCTTCGATTATGTCGTGGATGTCGGCAGGCACTTTCTTTCTAAGCAGCTTGGACGCTGCTTGCACATCAAGAATCCCTTTTTCTGTTTTTACTCCCAGAGTGTATTCGCCGTTTCTGGTGATGGTCAGGAAGGTCATGTTCCTCGATCGTCCGGTTGAAGCAGCTTTGGCTCTCACCCTGAGATTTTTTAACTTCAGAGGTTTTTTCCGTAGTCGCACTTTTTTAGTTTTTGCTGTGGTTTTTTTCTTTTTTCGGTTGTTTTTCATAGATCATCTCCTTTTCTATGATAAAAACGAACTGTTTGCACCTTGTGAACTAACCGTTAATACGGTACAAGCCGTCAATTCCAGAAATAAAAATACAAACTGAATATGCCCTGAATATCCGCATATGTTCGGGGAATTTAGCACAAGAAGTTATGATTGGCAATACAATTTTACCGCCGTGACAGAGCAGTATGGTTTCATCATGTGCGGATCAGGTCCGGAGTTTACTCTCAACACGAAGCCGCGCATGCACAACCAGATACCCGGAAAAAATGATCAGAAAACCGCCTAACAAGGCGGCAAGGGAAGGTACTTCGGACAGAAACAAAAACGCCAGCGGAATCGCAGCGAGCGGCTCGATATATCCCAAAATTGCGGCATGCTGCGCCAGAACGCTCCGGAGCGCGGAGAAATACATGAGCGGCGCAGTTGTCGAGTGCAAAACTCCGGTAAGAAAGAGAAGGAGGAATGTTTTCAGATCAAGAGAGTAATCCATTGAAAAAACCACCGGCGCGGTCGTCAGCGTAGTCAGCCAGAGCAGCGCTATGACAGCTTTTTGGTCCAGACGTAATTGGCCGAGCCTCCGGGTAAGAAGAATGATGAATGCATAGGCGACACCAGAAACCGTACCAGCAATGATCCCGGGCATATGGGAGCTATCGAGAGTCAGCCCACCGCCGGACAGAATGATAAGAGCCATTCCGATTACTGCCACGGGCAGAGAAATGAGCGTGACCTTTTGAAGATGTTCAGCAATGAGCAGTGGAGCAAGAACAGCGACAAATATGGGCGCGGTGTAATGTGTGAACACGGCATTCGACACACTCGTCTGAGCAAGCGCGTAAAAATACGTGATGTTGTTTGCCAGAGATGACAAAGCAAGACCGACAAACAGATGCCAGTGTTTCAGAGTAAACATCTGCCGGGGAAAATCACCCCGCAGCGCGAGAGCAAGAGGAACCAGAAAAGCCGCAAACAACGATGTATAAAAGAGAACGACAACCGGAGGCAGATTGAGCCAGCGGATCACAGGCCCCCAGGTGCTCCAGATCAGCATGGCAGCGATAATTTTGAGGTAGGATTTCATAGAGAACTGATTCTGAGAGAAAAAAGCGGAATACAGATTTTTTCAAATCCGCATTCCGCGATTTACATTCTGACATTAAGAAGATTACACTGACAACATCCCGCTTAGTAACGGTAGTGTTCCGACTTGTACGGGCCTTCTTTGCGTACACCGATATAGGCAGCCTGCTGATCGGTCAGTGAGGTCAGCTGCGCGTTCAGTTTTTTCAGTTGCAGACGCGCGACTTTTTCGTCCAGGTGCTTCGTCAGTGTATACACACCCACCGGATACTTCTCGGTCTTCGTGAACAGTTCAATCTGCGCGATGGTCTGATTGGAGAAGGAGGACGACATCACGTAGCTCGGGTGACCCGTCGCACAGCCGAGGTTTACCAGGCGGCCCTTAGCCAGCAGGATAATACGTTTCTTGTCCGGGAAAATGATGTGGTCAACCTGAGGCTTTATTTCTTCCCACTGGTATTTCTCCAGCGAGGCAACGTCGATTTCGGAGTCGAAGTGGCCGATGTTGCAGACGATGGCCTGGTCCTTCATCTTCGCCATGTGGTCATGCGTGATGACGTGATAGTTCCCGGTGGCGGTAACGAAAATGTCGGCCTTGTCGCAGGCATAGTCCATAGTCACCACG
>CAZYEF010000097.1:0-10792 GCA_964646375.1 uncultured Nitrospiraceae bacterium
GCGACACCCCCGCATGATCGAAGTAGAGGTATTTTTTCGTAATCGGGAATTCCTGCCGATAAGAGGTAAAGTATCGTTCATTCATGATTTTTGATATAAAGCTCCTTCTGTTTACGCGTTAAGGCTTTCATCGCATATTCCTTCCTTAACGCTTCAGATTTTCCACAGCATGGCTCCTGAAAAAGCATGCGAACCGGTAGGCGGCTCCGGGTGTAGCGTGAAGCGGTTCCTTTCGAATGCTGCTTCAACCGCCGGGCGAGGTTGTTTGTAATGCCGGTATACAGCGTGCCGTCACGGCATTTTAGTATATAAAGAAACCATTGTTTCGAGGTTTTCTTGTTCATCGCAGTCTATTTTGAATTTTAAAGAAATGAAATCCTGATATCAAGAAGAATTTCAGACCACGCAGAAGAGAGCGCTGTCAGTTGAATTGGTTTTGGTGCTATGTTATATTGTTTTCGCATGAAAAAATTAGCAGATATAATTCAGCCTGTTGTTAATGACATTCAGGCAGAACAGAAAAAAACAGAGGTTAGCGAGCTTTGGGGGGCGTCAAAAGCCCTTTTTTTGTTCAGTCTTCATCGCCTGACGGGCCGTCCTGTGGTCATTGTAACTGCAAACGAAGAAGAAGCGGCGGCTGTGATGGACGATCTGGTTTTTTTTAAACAGCTCAACGTCCTTCCTGTTGAAGAGCATCTCCGAGACAAGGAAGAAAACCAAAGTGGACGCGGTGCAGGCGTCGAGCATTTCTTTTTTCCTTCCTGGAGCATTCTTCCCTTCGAAACGGATTCGCCGGACAGCGGAACCGTGGGCGAACGTATGCGGTTTCTCTACAATCTTATCATCCGTGCAGCGGGGATCTATGTGGTTCCCGCACAAGCGCTGATGCAGAAACTTCCACCCTGGGAATTATTTGCTGACGCAGTAAAAACAATTACTCCGGGGACCGAGATTGACCCGGATGGCTTTGTACAGGCGCTTGTAACCGCCGGGTATGAATCCGCGGCGCTCGTGACACGAACAGGAGAGTTCAGCAGACGGGGAGGCATCATTGATTTTTTCTCACCGCTGCATGCAAACCCGATCCGGCTTGAATTTGCGGGCGATGCGGTGGAATCCATTCGTGAGTTTGACCCCGAAGCACAACGATCACTTGCGGAAATCCGGAGCGCCACTGTGCTGCCTGTGCGGGAACTTCTTCTTGGACAGGAGCAAATTGAACGCTTTGCCGGCCGGGTCAGGAACGAAGCGTTGATCAACCAGGTGAAGGGCGGAGCGCTTCCGCCAGGGGTGGAGTTTCTCGCACCTTTTTTCTATGACATGGGGACCCTGTTTGACTACCTGCCGCAGGAAAGCCTCCTGGTGCGCATCGAGCCTGACGACATCAAGAAGACTCTAGCGGAAAGAATGCTGAAAATAACCCAAGGCCGTCAGGAGGAAGGCAACGAGGGGCGGCTGCTTCCCGATGTGCAGGAGATGTACCTTGACCAGAACAGTGTCGAAGCCGCCATGGCGGCATTTTCCGGAATCGACCTGTTCCTGCTCGGTAGCAACGCGGGTTATCGAATGGATACAAAGTCTGCTGCATGGCTCGGCATGAGGCTTACAAAACCGCTGGAGAGGGAGCAAGAACCGGCAGGCTCGCGCGACGGTACGATGGCGGGTCTTGTTGAAAAATTGAAGCGACTGCGCCAGACGGACCGTGTCTGGATTGTTTGCGGCACGGATGAGGCTGCTGCACGGATCAAAAAACTGTTTCAGGATTATGATCTCGGCATCCTTCTGGGCCCGGCAATCGACACCCGGGATGCGGGCCCCTGGACTGTCGTCGCAACAAGCGGCAGGCTCTCAGAAGGATTTTCGTGGCCGGATCTCGGAATAACCTTTATCACGGAAGAGGAAATTTTCGGGAAAAAAGTCCATCGTGCGGTGCCCAGGAAGTCGAGCATAATGCCGTTCCTCTCGACCTTCAAGGAACTGAAGCCGGGCGATTTCGTTGTTCATACGGATTACGGCGTCGGAGAATATCAGGGCCTCACGCACATCAACGTGGATGGCTTTGAGACAGACTTTCTCGCGCTGCGCTTTGAACCGGATGCCAAGCTCTATGTCCCGCTGTACAGTCTCGACAAAGTCCAGAAGTATATCGGCGTAGAGGGTGCGCAGCCCAAGCTTGACCGCCTCGGTGCGCCTGCATGGGCAAAAACCAAGGAAAAGGTGAAAAAAGACATCCTTGAGATGGCTAGGGAGCTTGTGGCTATTTATGCGGCACGCGAGGCAATGCAGCGCACGGCCTTTACCCCGCCCGACAATCTGTATCGTGAATTTGAAGGCGCCTTTCCCTACGAGGAAACGCCGGATCAGCAGAAGGCCATTGAAGAGGTCCTTGCAGATATGCAGCGGCCGCGGCCGATGGATCGGGTTGTCTGCGGGGATGTGGGGTACGGAAAAACGGAAGTGGCGCTTCGGGCCGCATTCAAAGCCGTGGAAGACGGTTTTCAGGCCGCGGTGCTCGTGCCGACAACGCTGCTTGCGGACCAGCACTTCCGAACGTTTTCCGAACGGCTTGCACCGTTTTCGGCCCGGGTGGAGATGCTTTCGCGGTTCCGTTCGAAAGCGGAAATGAAGGAAACCATCGCGGGTCTGAAGCACGGCACCGTGGACATCGTGATCGGCACGCATCGTCTGCTTCAGAAGGATGTTTCCTTCAAAAAACTGGGTCTGCTGGTTGTTGACGAAGAACACAAATTCGGCGTCCGCCATAAGGAGCGCATCAAGGAATTCAAAAAGCTGGTGGATGTGCTGACGCTTACGGCAACGCCGATTCCCCGGACGCTGCACATGTCTCTTGCGGGCCTGCGGGACCTTTCCATTATTCAAACCCCGCCGCTGGACCGGCAGGCAATTCAGGTGGTGCTTGCGCGCTTCGGCAAACGGGTAATCCGGGAAGCTGTACTGCGGGAACTTGAACGGAACGGCCAGGTTTTTTTCGTGCACAACCGCGTACAGGGAATTGAGCGGATGGCGGCATTTGTCCAAAATCTTGTTCCGGAGGCAAAAGTCGGAATAGCCCATGGACAAATGGGGGACGACGAGATTGAGGACGTGATGTCGCGGTTCATTCATGGCGGGTTGAACGTGCTGGTGACCACGACCATCATAGAGTCCGGCATTGATATTCCGACAGCCAACACCATTATCATAAATCGGGCGGACCGGTTTGGACTTGCCGATCTCTATCAGATCAAAGGTCGGGTCGGCAGGAGCAGGGAAAAGGCGTACGCCTACCTGCTCACTCCATCCGACGAATTGCTTTCGGATACCGCGCGCAAACGGCTCCGCGCCATTCAGGAGCTCTCCGAGCTTGGAGCGGGGTTCCGGATCGCGGCCCAGGACCTTGAGACGCGGGGCGCCGGCAATCTCTTGGGCAAGCAGCAGTCGGGCCACATTGCGGCAGTGGGGATCGACCTCTACACCCAGATGATGGAAGAGGCCATGGCCGAACAGCGCGGAGAAGCGTTCGAAACGAAACCGGACACGCTCATCAACTTGCGCGCGTCGGCGTTTATTCCGGAGGATTACATCGGCGATGTCAGTCTGCGGCTTGCGGCCTACAAGGAAATCGCGGGAGAAACGGATGAGTCCGGCCTCGCCGCCATCAGGGAAGCGCTGCGGGACCGGTACGGCAGACTGCCCGAACCGGTGGAGAATCTGATAGAAATCATGAGCATCAAGTGCCTCGCACGGCGCGCCTCTGTGGCAAGAATTGATGCCGCAAAAGACTTCCTTAATATAACCTTTTCCGAGCATGCCGCCATTGCGCCGGACAGGGTCATGACGCTGCTCAAAAAGAACAAGGGACGGATTAAACTGATCCCGGAATACACGCTTCAGATCGTGCTGTCCGACCAATCGCTTGCAACGGCCTCCCGGGCGGTGAAAAAGTGCTTGCAGGAGCTGTTATAAGTGTGTTATAAGAACTGACGTGCAAAACACGTTATTTTTCCGTTTCAAGAAGGCAAGATACTACTAAAACAGTGGAGGATATTGCTACATGACAAACATCGGTAGAGCATTGAGTGTTCTGGTTATTGCGCTTTCCGTTATGCTTCCGGGCTGCAATAAAGGTGCTGATAATGCCGTGCTGGCGACAATAAACCGGGAGAAAATCACCGTCGCTGATTTCAAAAAACAGTACGATGACCTGGCACCGCAGCTTCAGCAGGCTGTGACATCCGATCCCAAGATGCGCAAAGACTATATCGAAGACCTTATCGGCATCGAGCTGGTGGTCCAGGAAGCAAAAAAACAGGGCCTCGACAAGGATGCGGAATTCATAAAGAACATGGATGCGCGGAAAAAGAAAATCGAGGAGTTCAAAAAACAGCTTGATCAGCAGAAGAAACAGCTCGACGAACAGCTGCAGACCGCAACCCGGGACGAGCTTTTTAACAGCATGCTGAAAAAAGATTTGAGTGAGAAACTGAACAGTTTGCCGGCGCCGACCGACAAGGAGGCACTGGATTTCTACAACAAGAACAAGGATAAAATCCGCATGCCGGACGGCAAGCAGATAAGCTTTAAGGACGTTGCGCCGCAGATAAAAATGCGGCTCTTGCAGGAAAAGCAACGGCCGCTGTATATGGAATATACCAAGAGCCTGCGGGCCAAGGCAAACGTATCCGTGGACGATAAGGCCCTGGATGCCGCCGTCGCAAGCTGGTCGCAAACTCCCGGGCTTCCGGATGGGCAGAAAGCGCCGGCACCGGCAAAAGACGGAGTTAAATAATAGTAACCGCCATGAATATTTTCCGGCTTACAAAATATATAACCCCAGTGCTGCTGCTGGGGTTATTGTTTTTTTCCTGCAAGAAAAAAGATGATGAAGGCCGGCTGGGGGTCGCGGGATCGGGCCCTGCCGATGCCAAGATTGTTGCAACGGTAAACGGGGACCCGATAACGCTTTCCGAGTTTCAGGAGCGGTTTGCCCGTGCCGGGCTTAAAGCAGAGCGCGACGCGAGCCGCGCCGTGAAAGAAGAATTTTTAAACCGGTTAATAGAACGCACGATGATGCTGCGTGAAGCCCAGCGAAAAAGAATAAAAGTCGGCACGCCGGAGATAGACAAGCGGGTTGAAGCGTTCCGCAGCGAGCATGGAAAAGACATCGCGGTGGAGCTGGCAGGACTCGGTGTCGATTTTGAAAAATGGAAATCCGACCTCTGGGAAGAGATCATGATTCAGCGGCTGCTTGAGCGCGAGGTCTACCGGCGCGTTTCCCTGTCGTCCACTGACGTGCGCCGGTATTACCAGGACCATCCCCGGGAATTCGAAAAACCCGAACAGGTGCGCGTGCGTCAGATTGTGGTTCCCACCGAAGATGAGGCCAAAAAAGTGCAGGAGCTCCTGCAGGCGGGCAAAGATTTCGCAGCCGTTGCGCACGATAAATCCTCTGCACCGGAAGCAGCAAAGGGCGGTGATCTCGGCTATTTCTCCATGGGCGAGATGCCGAAAGAGTTCAATGTGGTGTTTGGGCTGCCCAAAGGCGGCTTAAGCGGGATCATAAAAAGCCCCTATGGGTTCCATATATTCAAACTGATGGACAGGCGGCAGGCTGGAAAAATCAGCATCGAGGAAGCCCGCAAAGAAATAGAAGAAAAGCTGCGGCGGGAAAAAGAAGACACCCGGTACAAACAATGGCTGACGGAGCTGCGGTCAAGGACGAAATTTGAAGTAAACTATAAGGCCCTGGAATGACAGGCGCCTCTGCCGTGAAATGGCCCGTTTGATCACAACATAACTGCTGCTAGCGGTCAGCAGCCGAGGTCGTTTCCCCGGTTGCGAGCAGAATTTTTCCCACGTCCGACTCAATTTCAAATTCCGTGTCAAAACGCTCGGAAGCGGTCCGCAGTGATTCAAGGACTTCAACGGCCGCCTTGCCTTTCAGCACCCGCGGCTGGTATTTCACCCGATAGTTATTCACATCCAGGGGAATCGCCTCTGCCCTGACAAGACTCTTGCCCTGAAAGGTCAAAAGGAGTATGATGCTGCTGTTTGTGTTGTTGCTTTCTGAGCCGAAGACAAAATTTCCAAGGCTGTACGCTATAAGACGGCCCTTGTAGATTTCGATTTCCTGCAGTACGTGGGGATGGTGGCCCAGCACGAGGTCCGCGCCCCAGTCTATGGCTTGATGTCCCAGTTCAACCTGGTACTCTTTGGCGGCCGTCATCAGCTCGGCGCCCCAGTGAAACGAGACCACCACGAGATCAGCCAAAGGGCGGATTTTTTCCACATCAGCTTTTACAAATTCCTGATACCCCGGCGCGGTGCCAGGACGCTTTGCTGAAGCGTAGAATTCGAGCGGAAAGGTGAGGGAATACGAAAGAAAGGCAATCGTTTTTCCCTTTATTTTCAGGATTGCGGGTGCGCGTGCGTCCTCGACGTCCATTCCCGCGCCGGAATAGAGAATTTCGTTCTTGTCAAGCACTTCAAACGTGTCCTGGAGTGCCAGCGGGCCGAAGTCCATGGAATGGTTGTTGGCCAGCGCAACCACACGTATGCCGGCAGCCGTGAGAGCCTCTGCAGCGATCGGACCCGCGCGAAGCGTGAATTTTTTGTTTTCCACGGCATTGCCGCGTGTGGAAATCGGCGATTCGAGGTTGCCTACAACAATATCCGCCTTGTCGAGAAACGGTTTTACGTCTGCAAACGGATACTGCGGACCGTGTTTCTTTAAAACAGGCTCAGTCCGATGTCCGAGCATGATGTCGCCGACCGCGGCAATCGTGATTTCCTCCGGCTGTACCGGCGGGTCACCAGCGGCAACTGCGATTGACGCAAAGGCAAGCGCGGCAATAAAAGAAGCAGCAATTTTTTTCATATATTGTATTGGATAATAATCAACTTGGTTTCAAAAGGCAATAAAAAAGAAAATCATCACTCTCTATCACTTTTTCACGGGCAGGAAACTAAAAACATGGCTAGAAAAAACTTGTTGTCTACCGCGGTTTTGACAGGCATTCTCTTTTTCTGCAGTCTGCCGGGCGCTGCAAGCGGTTCCCTTGTTGTGGACCGGGTGGTTGCCGTTGTGAACGGCGAGATCATCACGCTTTCCGATCTGCAGCGCGAGGAGACAATCAATAATAAAAAAGAACCAAAACAGGACACGCGCCATATTCTTGAGGACATGATTGACAGAAAGCTGCAGATGACCGCCGCAAAACGTGCGGGCATGGACGTTACGGACAAGGAATTGAACGATGCCGTTGTGGACATAGAAAAAAGAAACAACATGGACAGCAAACAATTCGAAGCAGCTCTGGCCAAGGAAGGGCTGACTCTTGAACAATACAAATCGGACCTCAAGGAGCAGATGACGCTCTCGCGTGTTTTCAACAAATTTGTGCGCGCCGGCATTACCGTGGACGAGGTTGAAGCTCGTTCGTTCTACCAGAAAAACCTGAAATTATATTCTCTTCCCGAAGAGATCCGCGTGCGGCAGATATTCGTTCCGGTGCCGGAAAAAGCAAAACCGGACAAAATTGCCGCGGCAAGGGAAAAAGCACAGGCGCTGTATGAGCGTGCTAAAAAAGGGGAGGACTTTATCGGCCTTGTGCGCGAGGCGTCGGAAGGCGTGACCGCCCAGCACGATGGCGATCTGGGCTTCATGCAAAGAGACCAGATGATTCCCGAGATTGCAGCGGCCATTCAGAATCTTCAGCCCGGCGAGGTTGCAAAACCGTTCCTTGGCGCCGGCGGATATAATGTTATTCTGTTCGAAGAAACGCGCTCGCCTATCAAACCGTTCGAGAGCGTCAAGGATGAGATCCTGAATGTTCTTTATCAGCAGAAACTGGACAATACCTACCGGAACTGGCTTCAGACGCTCAGAAGCGACTCGCATATAGAAAATAAACTGTAGCAAGGCCGTCTTCCGGGCATTCAGAACGGAAAGACAGGGTAAAAAGAACCATCCGAACAAACGGCTTCTATCCATAATCTTTCTTTGAAAACCCGCATGAAAACAATAAAACTAAAGCAAAAAGAAGAGCGGCGCGTTTTGCGTGGGCACCCTTGGGTGTTCAGCAATGAACTCCAGCACACCAGGGAGGCGTTTGTTCCCGGCGAATTGGTGGACGTGCTTGATGCGTCCGGACGGTTTGTCGGCAGAGGATACATCAACCCCCATACCCTGATAGCGGTCCGCCTGTTGACGCGGAAACAGGAACCAATCAACCGGGATTTTTTTCAAAAGAGGCTGGCCACGGCCCGCGCCCTGCGAGCCGCGCTCGGGCTTGCTGATTCATTCCGAGCCGTATTCAGTGAAGGGGACAATCTGCCGGGATTGATCGTGGACAAATACGCCGACACGCTGGTCGTGCAGTCATCCACGGCCGGCATGGACAATCTTCTCCCGGAATTCATTCCCGCGCTGCAGCAGGAGTTTTCCCCGAACGCAATTGTTCTCCGGAACGACATGGCCTCCCGCGAGCTGGAAGGACTGGCCCTTGAAACGCGCGTCCTGCATGGAGAACTCGGAGGGCCCGTCCTTATTCAGGAGTCAGGCATCCGGTACGAAGTCGATCTGCTCCAGGGCCAGAAAACAGGGTTTTTTTTCGACCAGCGGGAAAACCGGCTGGCAATCAAGGATTACGTGAGCGGGGAACGGGTGCTCGACTGTTTCTGCTATGTCGGCGCCTGGTCGCTTGCTGCTGCGCGCTTCGGTGCTTCCGAAGTCATCGGCCTCGATTCATCAGAGCGTGCCATCGCGAGCGCTTCCTTCAACGCGGAACTGAACGGATTGTCCGTGCAATTCAAAAAAGCCGATGTTTTCGAGGAACTGCGGTTGCTCGAAAAGAATCGGGAACACTTCGGCTGCATCATTCTTGATCCTCCTGCGTTCGTGAAAAACAGGGCGAAAGTGCGCGAAGCGCTGAAGGGCTATAAGGAAATCAACCGGCGCGCGATGCAGCTGCTCGAACCGCACGGCATTCTCGTGTCCTGCTCGTGTTCGCACCATATAGACCAGGCGTTGTTCAGGGAAATGCTGCTCGATGCGGCATATTCCGCCGGCAGACAGGCGAGGCTCCTGGAAATGCGCGCGCAGTCCCGGGACCATCCGATTCTTCTTGCGGCGCGGGAAACCGAGTATCTGAAATGCGCGATTCTGGTTGTTGACTGATGCTGTGGAAAAATACTTTTTTAGCTTGACTAACACCCATCCTCTGGGTAAGATGTTAACCGTTTCAGGGCGCTTAGCTCAGCGGGAGAGCACTGCCTTCACACGGCAGGGGCCACTGGTTCAATCCCAGTAGCGCCCACCATAAAATTCAAAGAGTCAGCAGCTTCTGCTGACTCTTTTTTATTGTGCATGTCAGCTTTTGCGCGGTTTGTCGACAGATATAGCTTTTATCTAACGCAGACAGGAAGGACGAACGCTCGGGGAGACATACACCCACTGCATATCATAAAGTAAAGCCCCCAGGTTACCCCGGGGGCTCAATGTAATAATTTGCTATTTGGAGATGCAGAAGACGTTTATGACAGGTCAGGCGATGTCAAAACGATCAAGATTCATCACTTTGTTCCAGGCTGCCACAAAATCCTGGACGAATTTCGCCTGTCCATCCGAGCTTCCGTAAACCTCGGCCAAGGCCCGGAGCTGCGAGTTCGAGCCGAAGACGAGATCGACGCGCGTGCCGGTCCACTTGACCTTGCCCGTCTTGCGGTCGCGCCCTTCAAACACGTCAGCTTCCTTCGAAACCGGCTTCCACTCCGTGCTCATGTCGAGCAGATTCACGAAGAAGTCATTGGTGAGCGCTTCCGGCCGTTTTGTAAAGACACCGTGCCGGGATGCTCTGAAGTTGGTCTTCAGGACGCGCATGCCGCCGATGAGGACGGTCATCTCGGGTGCCGTGAGTGTCAGGAGCTGCGCCCTGTCGATCAGCAGTTGTTCCGCGGCGATCGAAAATGTGCCTTTCAGGTAGTTGCGGAATCCGTCGGCGAGCGGCTCGAGCACACCGAACGACTTCACGTCGGTCTGGTCCTGAGATGCGTCCATGCGTCCGGGCTTAAACGGCACCCTCACAGTTACGCCGGCCTTCTTTGCGGCCTGCTCAACGCCCGCGCAGCCCGCGAGCACGATAAGGTCAGCGAGCGACACTTGCTTCCCGCCCTTCGCTTTTTTGTTGAAGGCGGCCTGGATGCCCTCCAGGGTCTTGAGCACTTTCGCCAGTTGGGCAGGCTGGTTGACTTCCCAGTCCTTCTGCGGTGCCAGACGAATGCGGGCGCCGTTGGCGCCGCCGCGTTTGTCGGAGCCGCGGAAGGTGGACGCAGACGCCCAGGCGGTCGTAACCAGCTCCGAGACGGACAGGCCGCTGGCCAGGATCTTGGCTTTGAGCGAGGCGATGTCTTTCGCGTCGACCAGCTTGTGATTGACGGCGGGGATGGGGTCCTGCCAGATCAACTCTTCGGCTGGCACCTCCGGGCCCAGATAACGAGTGCGCGGGCCCATGTCGCGGTGCGTCAGCTTGAACCAAGCCCTGGCGAACGCGTCCGCGAACTGGTCCGGATGTTCGTAGAACCGCCGCGAGATCTTCTCGTAGGCCGGATCGAACCGCAACGCGAGATCCGTGGTGAGCATGGCCGGTGCATGACGTTTCGAGGGGTCGTGGGCGTCCGGCACCGAATTGGCGCCAGCGCCGCCCTTGGGGATCCACTGGTGGGCGCCGGCCGGGCTCTTGGTCAGTTCCCACTCGTAGCTGAACAGAATCCGAAAGAAGTTATTACTCCACTT
>CAZYEF010000098.1:0-10792 GCA_964646375.1 uncultured Nitrospiraceae bacterium
GCCAGTCTCCCGTATTCCTCCACCGTCAGGGTTTCGGCCCTTCGGCCAAGATTAATGCCTGTTTTTTCCATGACTGATTCCATCTTTTCCCTCGGAATATCCAGCTGTTTGATGGCATTGCGGAGAGTCTTTCTGCGATGAGAAAATGCCGCCTTGACTACGCGGATAAAGAAAGACTCATCCCGCAGCGCAACAGCAGGCTGGTTGTGAATCACAAGCGTGATCACCGCTGAATCAACTTCAGGCTTCGGCGAAAAGGCTTCCGGTGGCACGCTGAACTCCATTCTGGGTTCGGCATACAACTGTACCAAGACGGAAAGATAGCCGTAATCCTTTCCTCCCGGCGACGCTGAAATTCGCTGGGCGACTTCTTTTTGAAGCATAAGCGTGAGGCTCAGAAATTTTTCACGATGGACGAGGAGTTTCTGGATAATAGGTGTTGAGATGTAATACGGAAGATTGGCAACGACCTTCCATTTGCCGGTTAAAGCAGAATACGGATACTCAAGCGCATCTGCCTGGACGATTTCGACATGGTTCTGCCCGGAGAATTGCCGGCGCAAAACAGGTATGAGCCTTTCATCCAGTTCAATGGCGAGAACTTTTTTTGCCCTCTCCGCAAGCACACCTGTTAGATGGCCCAACCCCGGCCCGATTTCGAGAGTCTGATCTTCAGGGCCAATCTGCGCTGCCGATGCTATTTTGAGATGGTAATAGGGGTCCTTGAGAAAATTCTGGCCCAGAGATTTTTTTGCACGGACATTCATATTCATGCGCTCAGGTCATTCCGACATAACTTCCTACGGCGGCGACGAGGTTGTTCCGCGTCTCTAGATACGCATTCTGGGATCAAGCCTGTCCCTTAGAAAATCGCCGATGATATTGAAGCTGATTACTGTGATGCAAATGGCAATGCCGGGGAAAATTACCATCCAGGGGGCGGAGTTGATATAGTCACGGTTCAGACTGATCATGGATCCCCAGGTCGGCGTGGGAGGCTGGACGCCGAGGCCTAGGAATGAAAGAGATGCTTCCAGCAGAATAAATCCTCCGACACGCAGACTGCCCGCCACGAGCAGCAAGGGAATCGCATTCGGGAGGATGTGCTTGTACAGAATCCTTGCCGGTGAGGCGCCCATCGCTTTTGATGCATCAACGTAGGTCTGCTCCTTCAGCGTAAGCGTAATGCCGCGCACCAGACGTGCAAATCCGGCCCAGCCGACAATCGTGATTGCAAGCATTGCCGAGGTGAGACCCGGCGGCGTCATGACGGCACTGATACCGATGGCAAGAAGAAGGCTGGGAAAGGCAAGAAAGATGTCGAAAATCTGGGAAAGAATGATGTCCGTTTTTCCGCCGAAGTATCCCGCGATCAGTCCGAAAAAAATGCCGATGCACAAGGACAATGCGGCAGAGGCTATGCCGACCGCCAGAGATATGCGTGCACCGGAAACAATCCGGGAAAGGATATCCCTTCCCTTGCTATCCGTCCCGAGGTAGTGTGTCGTGTCCGGCGGCCGTTTGATCTGGTTGAGATCCATGGCAAGCGGGTCGTAGGAAACCAAAGAAGGACCTATTATTGCCGTCAGAACGAGGAGCACAAGCAAAGCAGCTGCGATAATCGCAGGAGTGTTTGCTGCGGCCATTTTATATGGAGAAGCATTAAGCATAGATTTCGTTGAACAAAAAAATACCATGCATCCAGACCGGTGCAGCGCATGTCAGACATTTCGTGTTTGCTTTTCGCGCACTCGCGGATCCAGAAAATGGTAGGAAATATCTACCAGCAGATTAATGGTCACGAAGACCAGGGAACCAAAAAGAACGACGCCCATGATCACCGGATAATCCCGTTTCAGAATGCCGTCGAGGGCGTACCTGCCGAGCCCATCCCACCCGAAAATGGTTTCCGTCAGCACCGCGCCGTTCAGATACGAGCCAAGATCAAGGCCGATAAGGGTGACAATCGGAATAAGAGAATTTTTGAGGGCGTGCATGAGCACCACTTGTGTTTCGGAAAGCCCCTTGGCGCGGGCCGCGGCAATATAAGGCTGAGAAAGCGACTCCAGCATGGAGGAGCGTGTTACCCGTGCTATATAAGAAAGTGAAAAGGTGCCGAGTGTTGCTGCGGGAAGGATGATATGGAGCAGGCTGCCATTGCCCATGCCCGATGGGGGCAGCCACTGGAGGTAAAAGGCAAAGATGAGCATGAGTGCGAGGCCGAGCCAGAAAACCGGCATTGAAATCCCTCCTACGGAAAGAAGCATTATCAGCCGGTCCCAGATAGTGCCCTGCCTGACCGCAGCAATTACACCCATGCCGATCCCGATCACCGAAGCAAACAGCATGGCGGCGGCGGCGAGCTTCAGGGTGTTCGGAAATTTCTGCATCAGATCGTCGTTGATTCTGCGGTTGGTATAGTAAGAGCGCCCGAGTTCACCGCTTGCGATGAGTTTCAGGTAGCCGATAAATTGGACGGGAAGCGGTTTGTCGCTGCCGAGTTCCGCGCGGATTCTTGCCAGCGTTTCCGGATTTGCACGTTCACCTGCCATGCCTTGGACAGGATCACCGGGCAGGGATTGCATAAGAATAAAAGTAATGAGTGTAATGCCGAAAAGCGTGGGAATAAAAAGAAATATCCGATTCAGAATGTAACGTGGCATGGATAAGTTGAATCTTACACAAAAAGTCAGAAAACCGCAATTGGAAAGTGCTTCTGGATGCTATCCGTTTGTGAGAAACAGAGAAGATTTATTAATCACTTGCTTTCAAAAAATGTTTATGGAATAATTCCGGCATCTTCCCTGCCAGCTGTTTCACTATGTTTCGGGACGGCTTGCCCATCAGCAGGTCACCTACGGAGGCACCATGGCAAAAAAAACGGACATGCTTCTTATCGCAAAGGCAAAAGAGGGCATCACAATCCTTCCGCGCATGGCCAACCGGCATGGCCTGATCGCTGGCGCCACCGGCACGGGCAAAACGGTGACGCTTCGCGTCATGGCGGAGCAATTCAGCAAAATCGGCGTGCCGGTTTTCATGGCGGATGTAAAAGGCGACCTCACCGGTATTGCAAAGCCCGGCGGCGACAAACCGGACTTTGCCTCACGGGCCAAGGAACTGGGAGTTGACGGCTTTGCCTTCGAAGGCTGTCCAACGACATTCTGGGACCTCTTCGGCCTGCAGGGGCACCCGGTTCGCACCACGGTCTCCGAAATGGGGCCGCTTCTGCTCTCCCGTGTTTTAAACCTGAATGAAATCCAGAGCGGTGTACTCTCCATTATCTTCAAAATCGCCGATGACAACGGTCTGCTTCTTCTGGATCTTAAGGACCTCCGCGCCATGGCGCAATTTGTGGGTGACAATGCGGACAAATTCAAAACTCAGTACGGTAATGTTTCGACAGCGAGCATCGGGGCAATTCAGCGTGGCCTGCTTGGCATCGAGGAGCAGGGAGGCGGAGCATTTTTTGGAGAGCCTGCTCTGAATCTTGAAGACCTTATGCAAACCGATGCGGCTGGCAGGGGAATGGTCAATATTCTCGCGGCGGAGAAGCTTCTGCAGTCGCCGACGCTGTATGCCACGTTTCTTCTCTGGATGCTGGCGGAGCTTTTCGAGAACCTTCCTGAGGTAGGCGATCCCGAAAAGCCAAAGCTTGTTTTCTTTTTTGACGAGGCTCATCTCCTGTTCGAAGACGCGCCAAAAGCCCTGGAAGACAAAATCGAGCAGGTGGTGCGTCTTATTCGCTCCAAAGGCGTGGGCGTTTATTTCGTGACACAGAATCCACTCGATCTGCCCGAAACGGTCCTCGGCCAGCTTGGAAACCGGGTCCAGCATGCACTGCGCGCTTTTACGCCCAAAGACCAGAAAGCGGTCAAGGCCGCAGCCGACACCTTTCGCGCAAATCCCGGACTGGATGTCTCGAAGGTCATCACGGAACTCGCTGTCGGAGAAGCTCTTGTTTCCGTGCTTGATGCAAAAGGCGCTCCTACCGTTGTGGAACGGGCCTTCATCTGCCCGCCGCGAAGCCGGCTTGCGCCGCTGACTGCGGAAGAACGAACAGAAATCATCAAGGCATCGGTTTTGTTTGGACATTATGAAAAAACGGTTGATCGTGAGTCTGCGTACGAAAAACTGAAACAGCGCACCGCGGAAGCAGGAGAAGGGCAGAGTGAGGAAGCGGACATGCCGGCCCGGCGGGGAAAAACCGCTGAGCCTCAATCAGAAGCCGCCAAAATAGTCGGAGCCATGGCAAAGAGC
Organism: uncultured Nitrospiraceae bacterium; assembly: GCA_964646375.1. Lineage (GTDB taxonomy): Bacteria > Nitrospirota > UBA9217 > UBA9217 > UBA9217 > JBAZLV01. The sequence goes on from CAZYEF010000098.1 coordinate 4,261, forward strand.
GCTGCGCACGCCATCGGAAGTCAAATAGGGCGGCAGATTATTCGGGGCGTGCTTGGGTCGATCCTGGGCGGAGGAAGGCGCTAGGGAAAATGCACAGGGATTTTGCCAGGCCATGAGAAGCATCCGATTTGCGGGGGAAACAGGCGCCGTCCTTTGATACGGATCAAGCACACCCCGCTGTGAGATTTCTGTACCCGCAAAACGAGACTGTCTTTACCCTTATCCTGCGGCGGAAATGAGCCGCTACTTCTTTCCTTTTGACCTCGGTACGTAGTATTGCGTGCCCTGCTTCATGCCTAAAATCTGCTTGAGCAGATCGTCGAGGTCCTCCCGCCGGTGAACAAAATCGATATCTGAAGTGTTGATGACAAGAAGAGGGGTGTCGCTGTAGCGAAAAAAGAAATGGTTGTAGGCTTCATTAACGGCAGCAATGTAGTCCTGATTGACTTGTCTTTCGAACGATCTGGCGCGCTGCCTGATGCGCCGGAGAAGGGTGTCCGTGTCAGCCTGCAGAAAGATGACAAGGTCAGGCCGAACGATGTTGGGCTCGAGTATTTTGTAGAACTGCTCGTACAGCGCAAGTTCGTTTTCACTGAGGTTCAGGTAGGCAAAGATGCGGTCTTTGTCGAACAGATAATCGCTGATGGTAATCTGGGTGAATAGGTCCGGCTGATTCATCTCCCGTTGCTGCGTGAACCTGCTCAGGAGGAAAAACATCTGTGTTTGAAAACGGAAGCGTTCCGGATCGCGGTAGAAATCGGGGAGAAAAGGGTTCTCTTCCGCCTGCTCAAGGATCAAGCGGGCCCCCAGTTCCTCGGCAATCAGGCTGGTAAGACTTGTTTTGCCGACACCAATCGGACCTTCAGTTACGATGTATTTTGCCGGAGCAACGGCATCGAGTCTTTTCGTCATGATTCCTTCAGGGGTTGTACGCGGTGACGCGGCAAGAATCCTTCAGTTCCTCGAGCAGGTGAAGCGCCTTTTTTTTCAGAACCGGATGCACAACCTGCGGTGCGATTTCGCATAACGGAACAAGCACGAATCTGCGGGACGCCAGAAGCGGATGCGGTATGGTAAGGCCGGGAACTTTGATCACGGTATCGCCATACAGCAGGATGTCAAGGTCAATCGTCCGCGGTCCCCATCGAACCGTTCTCCTGCGCCCCAGCTTGTCTTCTATGGCATGGCAGGCGTCAAGCAGCTGTTCGGGCAAGAAATCGGTATGCAACTCCGCGACTGCGTTGATGAAATCTTCCTGGTCGCGAAGCCCGACCGGTTCGGTGCTGTAAAAGGAAGATGTTTTTTGCACCCGTCCCGTGGTGTCCAGCAGTTCAAGAGCCCGCTGACAGTTGCCGGTCTTGTCTCCCAGATTGGAGCCTAAGCCGATATACGCAATCACAGGCATGAAAGCGTCCGCCTTCTGTCCCCGGATGCACCACATCGCGTGCCCCGGAAATCCGCCGTCACCCTAAAATTCGAACTGCAGGCCGCCCATTCTTTTGCCGAATTCATCGAGCACGCGCTGTTCATCTTTTCTGCCGTTTGATTCGAACGTGGCGGAGAAACGGATATAGGCGCCTGCATCGTCCCAGGGCACCGTGCTGATGAGTTTTTCCGAAATAAGAAACTCGGAAAACTCCTCTGCGGCGGAGAACCGCCTGCCATTCCTGATTCCCTTCGGCATTTTGACATACAGATAGAATGTGCCCGCAGGCATTTTGGCGTTGAAACCCATGGAGGCAAGAACGGAGACCATGGCTTGCAGCCTGCGTTCGTATTTCGCGGTGATTTCAGCCGTTATTTCGGGATGGTCGAGTGCATGCACGCCCGCCATCTGAATGGCTTTGAACTGACCGGAGTCGTAATTATCCTTGACATTTCCGTATCCCGCAACGACTCGCTCGTTTCCCGCTACAAAACCAAGCCGCCAGCCGGTCATATTGTATGCTTTCGACAAGGAGTGAATTTCCACTCCCACGTCCTTGGCGCCGTTGACCGAGAGAAAAGAGAGCGGTTTGGCTCCATAGCTCAGTGCAGCGTATGCAGCATCGTGAACAACAATGATATTGTTTGCCTTCGCAAAAGCGACAGCCTTATCAAAGAAAGCCCTGGTCGCGCCTGCGCCGGTCGGGTTGTTCGGGTAATTAATGTAGAGAAGTTTCGCCCGTTTTTTCACGTCAGAGGAGAGCGTCTCGAAGTCAGGAAGAAATCCGTTTTGTTCAAGAAGAGGGAGGTTGACCACTTCACCGCCATACCAGCGAGTATGTGTTCCCATGATGGGATATCCCGGAACCGTCATCAGAGTGATGTCGCCGGGGTTGATGAATATTGCCGGAAACATTGCAAGGGCCGGTTTGCTCCCCATGCAGTGCAGCACTTCCGTATCGGGGTTGATCCCTCCAACACCATAGATATTCCGGAGATAGCGCGCGGCAGCGTCCTTGAATTCCTGGATGCCGTTGTCCGCATACCCGCGGTTTTGTGGTTTCTCCGTTTCCTGCTGAAGGGCGTGCACTACGCTCGGAAATGCCATTTCGTCCGGCTCGCCTACGCCGAAGTCAATCAGTTCCATACCGGGATGCGCCGCGAGAGCAGCCCGTTTTGCCCGCTTGATCTTTTCAAATTTATAAATTTTTTGCTCTTTGCCGAACAAGGCCCCCCCAAGACGATCCGCAAAAAGCGACTGAATATACGTTTCCTTTTCTGTTGGTTCAGACACGAATCAAACCTCCTTATGGATTCGACGCAAATTAAAAAATCCGTAAATCAGGCTATTTGCTCCCATTGATCCATTCCAGCAGCTTATCTTCCGGAAGATACCCAGGAAGCACAAGGCCATCCTGACGCACCAAGAGAGGTGTTCCGGTAAACCCGAAGGACCTGGCCAGTGCCGTGGTCCGTTCGACTGCATCAGCAGAACACGACGGTTCGGGCACTGGTTTGTCGCTGAACGCGTCGTCAAGCATGGAAAGCGATTTTGAACACAGAACAGTCTGGGCTTTTCTGTAGGCGTCTTTATGCATCGGCAGTGGATTCAGAATCAGATAAAAAGCAATGTCCGGGTGTTTTTCAACAATACGCTTCATGACCGGATGAAGCTCCCGGCAATACGGACAGTCCGGGTCCGTGAAGACTGCCACTTTTTTCTTCGCTGCCGCGGATCCCAGCACTATGGCGTCGGCTAGAGAAATTTTGGAAAACGCCACTTTCTGCGGCACCGGGCTGATGCCGCCGATCAGATATTTTTTTGAAAAATCGAGGAGAACAATACCGCGCTGTCCTTCCTTCTGGACCTCGATTTGCCACGCGCCTTTGAGCGGCGACGCTTTGATGTCAAGGACCTTGCCGTTTGATACAACGCGATCAACAATGTCCTGCGCTTCGGTTTTTTTCAACTTGTGGCATTTCAGACAGTCTTGTCCCTCTTTCATCTTAAATGCATGCGCCGAAACGGGAAGGGCAAGCATAAGAAATCCGGCGATCAGGCAAGCAATGTTTTTCATGAAAAACTCCTTTTGGTGGATTGCACAACCGGGGGCACTATTTTAACCCCAGGACATCCTGCATATCATACAGGCCGGGTTGCTTGTTTACGAGCCACTTCGCGGCACGGATGGCTCCGGCGGCAAAGGTGTCTCTGCTATGGGCCCGGTGGGTGATTTCAATACGTTCTCCCGTGCCTGCAAACAGTACCGTGTGTTCCCCCACGATATCCCCAGCACGGATCGTTTGGATGCCGATTTCATCTTTTGAACGTTCCCCGATCATGCCCTTGCGGGCATACACCCCGGTTTTCTCCAGGTCACGGTTCACGGCACGGGCGATGATCTGTGCCATCTTCATGGCCGTGCCCGAAGGGGCGTCTTTTTTCAGGTTGTGGTGAGCTTCAATAATTTCCATGTCATAATCGCTGCCGATGGTTGCGGCAATCTCTGCCAGAATTTTGAAACAAAGATTGACGCCGATGCTCATGTTGGGTGAAAGCATACAGGGGATTCTCTGCGCATGGCGGTCAATTTCTGCAAGTTGCTCACGGGAAAAACCGGTTGTACCCACGACAATGGGCTTGCCCAGCTCTGCGCAGGTTCTTATGTTGGCAAGCGTGGGCCCGGGGAGAGTAAAATCAATCAGAACATCACCGGTATTCAGGGCGGCGGCAAGGTCATCAACGATGGGTGCTGATTTTTCTCCGGACGGAAGCCCCGCCAGCGGACAGACATCCTGGCCGATAAGCGGATGACCGGCCCGTTCAACCGCGGCGGCCAGACGAATGTCTTCCCCTGCCGCGAGAAGGTTGACGATTCGCAGCCCCATTCTGCCGGCCGCTCCTGTTACCACAGCATTAATCATGATGCACTCCTCGTTAACCGCAGCGAGCGTCTCTGTTCTGCTGCGGGAAGGTTTCGCGGCAGGAAAGGATGTCTGATTGCCAATCCGTGCGGAACCTGGCCAGCGCGTAAATATTTCTCCCGCTCAGAGGAGGATACCGCTCAGATCAGGTTGTAATCCTGCAACGCTTTCTTCAACTTCTGCTTATTCGCATCAGCCATGGGACAGAGGGGGAGGCGAAACTCCTCGGCAACCTTGCCCATGAGTGCGAGAGCTGTTTTCACTGGAATCGGATTTGTTTCTATAAACATGGCGCTGTGCAGCGGCTCCAGTTTATAATGGAGGCCGAGCGCCTTGTCCAGTTCGCCTGCAAAAAAAGCGTCAAACATGGCTGCACAGTCGGCAGGCGCAATATTTGCCGTGACGGAAATAGAACCAACGCCGCCGAGGGAAAGAACGGGGTAATTGGTAAAGTCATCCCCCGAGATCACATCAAAATCCCTGCCGCAGAGGCGGAGCACCTCGCTTATTTGCTTCAGATCGCCGGTGGCTTCCTTGATGCCGACGATATGGGGAATCCCACGGAGACGCGCCACCGTTTCCGGCAGCATGTTCACTCCCGTCCGTCCCGGCACATTATAAAGCACAATGGGAATGTCCACGGATTCCGCGATCGTTTTGAAATGTCTGTAAAGACCTTCCTGTGTCGGTTTGTTGTAATAGGGGGTGATCAGCAGCGCGCCATCCGCGCCCGCTTTTTTTGCAAAGCGGGTAAGCTCGCGTGTTTCCTCGGTGCTGTTTGAACCGGTGCCCGCAACCACGGGGATCCGTTTGCTGACCGTTTGCACGGCGAACTCGATCACACGGTGATGTTCTTCGTACGAAAGCGTGGCTGATTCCCCTGAAGTACCGCAGGGCACAATCGCATCAGTGCCGCTTTTAATATGGAACTCGATTAAATCGCCGAAGGCCTTTTCATCCACCTTCCCGTTTCTGAACGGTGTAATTATGGCAACCATCGATCCTTTAAACATAGCAACCCCCTCGAAATGCAGACTCAAATTTTCCGACAGCCAGTGATACTCTGTTTCTTGCAGGCTGCCGCTAAGGCAGCCCGTAATGCATGGCAGACAATCACGGTAATCTCAGTAATGCAGCAATCCCTCGCATATTATCTGTGCTTCGCCTTCCAGGCAGATTTCCCTGAATGCCGACGGGGTCCGTTCATAGGAGACCGTCAGCTTTTCCCCGCTCCGCGTCATGACCTCGACTGGTGAGGAGACTGCCTTGATGGAACCTGCGATAAGTGCAGCAGCGACAGAACCCGTTCCGCATGCCAATGTTTCCCCTTCCACGCCGCGCTCATAGGTCCTGATTCTGAGCCTGTGCGGACTGAGAACCTGAATAAAGTTGACATTGGTGCCCGCCGGCTTGAAAAGCGCGTGGTATCTTGTCGCACGTCCGATACGGTCCACGTCCTCCTGGTCAATGTCCTTTGAAAAATAGACGAGATGCGGAACCCCGGTATTGATAAAATGCCCCATGCGCAAACCGCCCTCGAGCGGAATGGCTATATTCATGCGCAGGCCGAAGGCGTCTGTAAGCTGTACTTTTACCCGGTCGTTTTTAACCTGCGCCCGAATGGGTCCTGCCAGGGTTTCAAATGTCATTTTTTGAGGGGCTATCTTTTTGAGATATGCAAACCGGGCGGCACATCGCGAACCATTGCCGCACATTTCGGCTTCGCTGCCGTCTGCATTAAAGAAGCGCCATTTGAAGTCAAATTTTCGGGACGGCACAATTACGATCAATCCGTCCGCGCCTACTGAATAATGCCGATCGCAAACGGCAATGGCGGTTTTTTTGAGGTTTTTCCCCTTCAAAACATCTTTTCGGTTGTCAATCAGGATGAAATCGTTGCCGCTTCCCTGCATTTTATAAAACGGTATTTTTTTCAGGTGTCGCATGGCCACTTCCTCCCAGGGATTCTCCCTCCTCACCGAATGTACGCTAACCTGCCAGCCACCGCGGGACTTTTTCCCCTTTGATAAGCTCGTCGTAGGTTTCCCGTTCCCGAACGACATAATATTCGCTGCCCTTAACCATCACTTCCGGGATGCGGGGACGGGAGTTATAGTTGGATGACATGGAAAACCCATAGGCCCCCGCACCCATGACCGCAAGCAGGTCTCCCGGCTGCATA
>CAZYEF010000099.1:0-10685 GCA_964646375.1 uncultured Nitrospiraceae bacterium
TATATCCGAAGCAAATGGGTATAAAAGCTATCAGAAGATAATGCATGCTCTTCTGCAGAAATGCCTCCGTCTTCTCCTTCCCCTCATTGTTGTAAACCTCCAGATAGATGGGAACAATGGCATAGGATATGGAGAATGTGATAATGTTGGCTATATACATGGCCAGATTGTAGCCGACCGCGTAAAGGCCGAGCATGGCCTCTCCATGATACGCAACGATAAGGTACCGGTCGGCATAAGACAGCGCCAGAAAAGCACACTCGCTGAACAGAAGCGGAAGGCCGAATTTGATCAGCCGTTTCGCAAGATCGCCGGACACCCTTCCCGGCTGGATCGGAAATGTCTTGAAGAACCAGGTGAATAAAACAATGCCGGCCACGAATTCAGAGATCACCACACCGATAAAATAGCCGTATAATTCATGCACCACAAAAATCAGCAGAACAAGCGACAAGCCTATGGACAGAGCCTTTTCGCAGACGTTCAGCGAGTTCATGAAAATCGTCTTCCCCTTGACCCGCATGAAATTCATCGCGATAATGTTCAATGGCCGGATGAAAAGATAGGCGGCCATCACCGCAAAACAGGCAAGGTAGGTGTTGTCAATGCTGATAAAGTGACGGAGGGTCGGAAGCGTCAGCAGATACAGCACAACTGTAACAATGGAGAATACAATTCCCCTGAAAAGCACCGTCGTGGAAAATACCGTCAGGGTCTCCGTATCCGAGCTGTTTTCTCCGTACAGCCTGATAATCCCGTCTGAGAGCCCGGCTTTGCTGATTGCGACTGCAATAAGCATCGTTGTAGTCACCAACCCCAGTATTCCATACTGTTCTTTCGAGAGCACCCGTGTCAGGATGGGAAACGAGATAAAGCTGAGCAGTTGCGCCATGCCCATGCCGGTGATAAAGTGACTGAATTGAGTGAAAAATTTTCTTACGGACGACATAATAAAGTAATATTTTCAAAAGCGGCAGATAGTTCTGCCGCAGAAAAACTCTGATTTAGAAACCTGTCAACTTTACCGCAAAGTACCCTTTTGAAAAGCCTCCGGTAAGAGACAGGCTCGAGGCTTCCCACATGTTAATTCTTTTTAACGAAAAAGCGTCTGCAAGGTCATTGATACCTATTTCTGTCGTAACAGCGTATTCATATCCGGCCTCTTGAACCGCGTTTTTGAGTGCCGAATCAATATTTCCGCATGGATACGAAAAGCTGTTTACCTGCTGCCGGGTATGCTCTTCAATAATCTGTTTTGAGTCATACAGTTCGTGTTTCAATTGTATCTTGTCAATCATGGTCGGATTGTCGTGACTGCAGGTGTGAGACCCGAATTGCGCGTGATCCTGCATCGACGCAATCTGATCCCAGTTCATCATAGGATTACTATTTTTCAGCTTTTCGCAGTCTGTCTCCAGCTTTTCCTGAAGCATTTTGAGAAGAGAATCAACTCTCCTTGAATCCCATTCATTAACCCGGGCAAAAAAAACGGACGGGTTTTTTTCAAATTGATGAAACAAGGCCGCTATCTCAGCATTGGTTCGTTGCATAAGTGTCTTTTTGTCGCCCCAATGTTTCATCTGGACAAAGTAGTAATACAGCTTATCCCACCAGAACACGTCCTCATCTTTCTTGCCGATTTTGCCGGCAGTGAGAAAGAATGTTGCGGTCAAATTCAGTTTTTTAAGCACCGGGTAGGCATTACGATAGTTGTCTTCATAACCGTCGTCAAAAGTAATAATCAGCGAATTAGAAGGTAACTTATTGCCGGCATAATTTTTTTTTAGATCCTGGAAACCAAGAACGGTATACCATTTTTTCAAAAAGCTCAACTGTTTTTCGAAGTTCTCTACTGTCGTAAACAGGTATGGCAGCGATGCGTCAAGCCCCTTGAGCGATTGCTCAGTCACCCTGTGATAGGTTATGATGGTAAGCCGATTGCCCGCGATATTGTTCAGAAAACGGACAAAATGAAATAAACCTGCGTATAGATACAGAAAACCAGCGGCTCTTCGAACGGCTTGTTTTATTTTAGCAATCACGAATGAATACCTTTAAAAATGCCGGAATCGCAGATTATTTTTTCCAAGATAGCAGCTTTCGTTTGAGCAAAACAAGTAACTTTATCGCGTTAAAAGGAAGCAAAGAACAGAGATGATAAAACCAGAAGGTATTGTCAGAGTACGGATTGTTTATCGATTTAATAACCTTGCAGATTGCTTCCGCTTCATACCGCATGCCTTTTTTCAGAAATTCCTTGTATAAACGGATATGCAGCTTCTTGTATTCTTCTTCTATCTCTTCATTTGAAGGCTTGTTGGCGCTTTGCGACGGAAAGTATATTTTTTTGCAAATATCGATGTGATACCGCAGTTTTGTAAGATGGTCAACCTGCGTAAGGCGGTTACCGGCATGGCTTCTGTTGCTTGCAGTGGCTATATCCATGAAAACAATATCGCAGTCCTGCGTCAAGTGAGCCATAAGCCAGTAATCTTCCCAAGTCAAATAATCTTCCGAGAAACGCATGCTCGCGTCAAACAGCTCACGTTTAGCCAAAAGTGTCCAAGCGCTTATATAATTATTTTTCAGCTCTGCAGAAAAAATATTTCCCGTATATATATTAAACGAGTCACTATTAAAGGTAATACCAAAATCTTGGGAACGGTATTGTTTCGAATATACATCCGACCAGGCAGTAATACTCCCTTTCGTCCCCATATCTACCCAGGTATGCAAACCATTTTTTGCAATAATTCCGGTTTCATCAAATATGTAAAAATCAGAATGAATCGCTTTATAACCAGGAAATGCCTGCAACACGTTAAATTGCAATGACAGCTTATAGGGAAGCCATGTATCGTCAGAATCCAGAAATGTAAGCCACTCATTCTTCGCTTCCTGGATACCTCGATTTCTTGCAGCACCGGCACCGGCATTTTTTTGCCAAATGTATTTTACCTTATCTCCAAATTCTCGTACAACTTCACGTGTATTGTCCGTGGAGCCATCATCAACAACGATGATTTCAATTTTACAGTTGCGGATATCCTGATCGAGCACGCTTCGGATTGACTCGCCGACTAGTCCTGCTCGGTTATAAGTGGGGATTATTACCGATATGGAAGGAAAATTCAGCATATTGTCAGCCATGGAGTGGTCAGTTATAACATTTCTTTATGAAATCTTTCAAAGTGAAAATATACCGTAACAATTGTCCTTTGTAACTTCTGTTAAATGCACATAAAACAACATGTTTTCGTTCATGTTCTTTTGACCAATGTCGTTTCCAGGACATGGAAGGACCTAAAAAATCAAGTTCTCGTATTCCCCTTCTAAAAACGGTTTCAAATTGCATCCACTTCAGCATATTTCCAACTCCAAACTCGCTGTAGGATTCGTCAAATTCCGTTTTTAGATCATACAATGTTCTGTCATAAAGCAGACAAAAGTCAAAAGCAACCGGCGTGTTTCCAGCATAAAGGACGTGAAGATCCAGCCAGTTTTCCTTCGCAGCTGTATATGCCAAGCCTTTATAAAAAGATATCAATTCTACTGTGGAAGAAAGAGCGGTGCCCTCCCTGGCTTTCCAACTCTTTGCGGCAACCGTGAACACATTGTCGAGCGCAGTGTCTAAATCAGACGCGTCGTTATAGAGAACAAGTCTTACAGGTCCTTGTTTCTCGAGTTTTTTCAATCTGCTGGATAAACTTCTCTTAAATCGCGGTTGCAATGATTTAAAATAATCATTCCAGTTCTCTGTTATCGGTACATAAGGGGTCTGCATCTGACAATATTGCTTCCAGCAAAGATCATGCTTTTGCAAAGCAGCCGTGAAGTACTTTTTATTCGGCGAAGCATCAAAAAAATATTCAAGATTCATGATATCCCATGTTTCTCCGAACTCTCTTACCAGAAAATCAACAATGGTGTCACATGCTTCTGCAGGCTTGTCACTCAGGATTAGGTCGGCCCGGTTTGAGTGAACATTTGCAATAAACTCAATTTTTTTTGCATTCAGAGTGGTTTTGGTTTTCCCTATAACCGAATAAGGCCCCTGACTTGTCATAAAAGGCGCTATTGCAACAAGTCTGTCATTATCATATACCAATAAAATAAAAAGTTTGTTTTCACCTTCAAAAGTATTCCACCAGGAGTCTATCCATTGGTGTGTTAAGAAAACAAATGGATACAGGCTCCGGCACAGCAAAGTGTTCCAGGAATCTTTGATTTTTAGAAAACTATCATAGGTATTTAGCACCTGGACATGCATTTAAGGGTATAATTGACGCGCGTGACACGTATTAATCAGGTTAAGCCAATATTTTTTTTAAAGAAGCGTTGAGCACGCCCTGTTTTTTAATAAAATTCTTTGTTAGAGATAATGCTCTCGATATCTTGCCGCTTAAGGTATTATTATAGAGAAGGACTGTGAACAGTGGCCGTCCCTCTTTGGTCCAACCGCTTTTATACTCTTCATTTCCCTGTAAAAAATTATATTCTGTATTGCCATTTTCGAAAGCTTCCTTAATTGCATCGAAAACAATCGCTTTTCCCGGTCCGAATCGCTCCCATTTTGCATCCATTCCTTTTTGGTATGAAAAAACGCGCCCTTGATAATTAAAATTGTAGGAAGCTGCAATAATATCCTTCTCATTCCGCAGGAACCTCAGGGAAATCCATCCGGAATTACTAATACGTTTCGAAAGTGCTTTATGGAACTCCAAAATAGCTGTGTCCTGAAACGTGCTGTGAATTTTTTTTCTGCTGGACCTGTTAGCATGAATGGCAAACAAGGCATCAAATGCTCCCGGTTCTGACAACGGATCGCAGGCTTTATATCCAAAGCCTTGTGCCTCCAGCTTCTTCTTCCTACTTTTCAGGTTGTATCTTTGTTTTGAATCAAGGGTGTTGACGAAGTCTTCAAAGCAACCAGACAGCGGAATGTAATACGCAAAGGAGTCCTTGCGGATAGAAAGAGAAATGCCGCGATTTCCCTTAGGCAGATTATGCTCTGCCCATGAGATCAAATTGCTCTCTTCCGCAAAGAGTCTCAGGTCCGATACGTCCCAGTCCTTATATTCGGAGACCAGAAAAGCATACAAAGCATCAATGCACGGCTTCGCGTTTTCTTTTGATGTAATGACGTCAAGATGGTCCGGAAATAATTCTCTGGTACCGCAATAGGTCAATATTCTTCCCGCGGTGCACTCTCTATTCAGACAACTATTGTAAGAAGCAAGGGGGAGTATCCCTTTGAGCTCGGTGTCATCATAGACAAATAAAATGAGCGGTTTGTAGTTTGTGCCGAAGTGTTCCCACCACGTATATATCCACTCCCAGGTGCAGAAGACTGACGGAAGCGGCATCGTAGCTGCAAGGCGATTCCAGATTTCCCTGCTTTCTTCGAACTCTTTCTGAGTAGCAATTCTTACCGTATACATTTTTTAATCAATTTCTTTCCCGGCTTTATGAAGCGCTGAGATAGATAGTGCGATGTTCTGTTGGAAACGTTGTTTTTTCTAATGGAAAGCGAAAAATTGAACCGGGTATTGTTGGCCCAAAAATATTTATATTTTTCGTCACCGCGGAGGAAATCGAATTCCGAGCATCCCTCAGAAAAGGCTTTTTCAATCATCAATGACAACAGAACCGTTCCCGCGCTTTTTTCTTCGCCGTCCTCGGAGAGACCGGTTTGATAATAATAGTATTTGTTGTTGTACTTTATGCAATAATAAAAAGCCTGATACACTGAATCCTTCAGGAGAAAGGCAATTATGATTTTATTTTCGTTTAACAGGTAATTGACCAGAGATTCGTGGAACCGGTATACCTTGTCCCCGACGAATGCCGTGGGATATTTTTTTCTTTTTGCTCGCTCAGCGTGAAGTGAAAACAACGCCTTCAGGTAGTGCTGCAGATTACCGGATTGGTTGTCCACAATGCGGCACTTCCAGTTTTCCTTCTCCAGTAGATTCTTTTTCTTTCGCAGCAGCGTGTTGCGTGTTTTCCCGGAAAAAGATCCCAGGTAGTCTTCGAAACTTTTATCTATCGTAAGATAAGGGCACCCTGATTCTGTGTTGCATTCAATAAGTAAATTCCGCAGCCCGTTCCGGTGTTCCAGCAGATAGTTCTTGATCCTCGAGTTTTCTTTTACACCTTCCAGCCTTATTTCGTCCCATTCCGACTCATGTGTCTGCAGATAGTCAAGAACTGCTCTGGGAAAGGTGCTGTCAAAGCGTTTGTCGCAAAGAATGTCGAGATGGTCGGGAGCCGTTTCAGATGCAGAACAGAATTGAACGATGTTGCGTTTGACGCCGAAATATTTTTTTTGCTCGATATAAAATGGGGCAATCCCGACAAGCTGTCGCTGTGCGTCATAACCGCACAGGATCATAAGTTTTTTATTCTCACTTTTAAACGTGTGCCACCAGGAGAACATCCACTCCCACGAGAGGAAAAATTCATTCGTGACGCTTCTGTTCAGGAGTTCATTCCATTTCTCCCGCAGCAGCGCGAAGTCCTTCTCGGTAATGCGCTCTATAAAAATAGTGTTAATGTCAAGGTCTGGAGTTGTTGTTGTCATGGTCGGTGTCGGGGTTTGCGTTTTATTGTCTGTGCAGCTGCTGATCAATTTTCCCTGGCACGAATTACCTGCTCAAAAACAGCTTCATAGTTTTTTATCATCTGGTCAAGACTGAATTTTTCTTCCGCTCTTCTTTTCGCGGCCGTACTGAATCGGAGGGCCATCTCGGGATTGTCCAGAATGGTCCAGATGGCTTCCGCCAGTGCGTGTGAGTCTCCCGGAGGAACCAGGAAACCCGTCTCCCCCTGAACAACCGCCTCGGCATTGCCTCCAACCGTTGTTGCCACAACCGGCTTGGAGGAGGCCATGTACTCCAAAATAGTGTTAGAAAAACCTTCACTCAGCGAAGCAACAACAGCTACATCGAACAGGGAAATAAGATCCGGGATGTCCTTTCTTTTCCCCAAAAAGTGAATGTTTTGCAGGACACCCAGGTTTTCAGCGAGGGCCTGCATGCTGCTGATCGAGTAGTTCTGGTCGGAAGTGTCGCCTCCTACAACAAGAAACTGAACATCGGAACGTCTTCTGCAGATTCGTGATGCAGCTTCGATAAGGTAATTAATGCCTTTTATTCTGCGGAGGTTTGCAACAAGCCCGACAACCGGATGTGAGGCGTTAATGCCGATTTTTTTCTTGATGTCCGAGGAGTTTCTGCTGCACGCATCGTATTCCTGCAAATCAACTCCGTTATAAATCGAAACAATCCGGCATTCAGGAAACCAGCCTTGCTTTACGACTTCCTGTTTGACTGCGTCACATACGGTTATTTCACGGTCAAAGAAACGACCAGTAAGTTTATACGCAAGCTTGTGGTGTGATCGCGTTTTAAAGCCCATGTCCCTTCTGCTCGAAATAATCGGAATATTGCACAGCTTTGCGAGAGTAAGACCGTAGAAATCAGAGGCTTCGTGATACGCCACAATGAGAGAGATGTTCTTTTCTTTGATCAAACTGCGCAAAAAAAGAATATTTTTGAAGCCATTGGCAGTGTAAATCCCACCGCGCAACAGATCAATGACTGAATGACCTTCTTCGCGCATTTCCTGGGCGAGTTGACCTGAATAAATACATGCCATATGCAGATCGAACTTTTCTTTATCAATACCTCTCAACAGCTGAGTAATATTGCGTTCCGATCCGGCCATCCCCATGAATGTATCCGTTAATAACAGAATATTGTATTTGCCAGCTGTTTTCATGTGTTTCTGTGCATCTTTAGGGAGCAATCAATTGTTCGTTTGATTTTTTATCAAAGCATCAGGTTTTGCGTCAGTTGCATCCTGATTCGTTTTCGAAAAATCTACGGAAAGCAAATGACGCTTCAGCTCTTCTCTAAATGTTCTGGAAGCCATGATGCTCTGCACTTCAAATTTATTTTTTCCTTTGAATAAGGGATCAAACTTCGTCAGCCCCTGGCGTTCCCACTCCAGAAGGCATTTTTGTTTGTATTTTTCCACCGTCGAAACCCGTATCGCAGGGTTGCCTATCATAATACTTCCGGGTTTTACATCGTTGATGACCGTAGCGTAAGGACCGATAATCGAATTTTTCCCGATTCTGACACCAGCCGATATGGTAGCATGGGCGCCTATAAAACAGTTATCTTCAATAATTACTTTTCCAAAAAACCGAAGATGGGGAAGCTCATCTCTGAATATCACGCTGGCGCCATCATGTGTCATGAGATCCACGCCATACGCAATTGAAACGCTGTCGCCGATTTCTACCAGATATGGCTCCGAACTCAGGGTTCTGATCTGGATAAAACAGTTTTTGCCGATCTTTGCACCCTGTTTTCTGAATTTCTCAGCGATCGAGACATCGTTATACCGGAATTTTTCATAAATCCTGTGCAGGATATAACAAACCATATACAATGGCGCGAGAAGAAGTTTCAGCTTTCCATGGTAAAGAGGCATCTGACAGGCTCCATAGAATTATTTTACTGCGGTGACGTACTATTTAACATCGCAACGAAAATTTCCTGAATAATCCAGGCTCTCATTACCGGTGAGCACCACCAGGTTCATTTTTCTAAAACTGGGAACCAGCCCCAGCGGCACATACTCTTCAAAGTTCAGATATGTTGCGTTTTCAAACACGACGCCTTTCGCGTTCATTCTTTCGGCGTACTTTACCGCCTCAAGCAGGAGCGTCGCGATTTGCGGTTTACCGCATCCGTCAGAAGAAGGAGTAATCAGGAAATCAATGACGATAAAGAATTGTGTCTTCCCATCCTTGACGGTTTCCAGAGGATAAAAATTTATAAATGCCTCTATTTTCCCATCACGGTCTATTACAAAGGTCCCATGCGCGGGGTGGCCAAAACAATAGTGTCTAAGCTGCTCCTCAGTCATGGTCAGCATAAAATGCGGACTGTCCGGTGTTTGATTGAACAACGCCGCTAATTGCCCTGTATCTGCTTCAGAGGCCGCCCTTACGCAGGCGGAACCATCAGGAGGGGGATTGTCGTTCAGAAACTTTTTCAGGCGGGCCGGCATAATTACACACTGATTGAACGACGTAAATGTTTTTCGCTTTATCTGAAAGTATTTTGCCGCTAATTTATCACCGACACTTTTTAACGGTTTTCCCTCTTCAATGAAGGCAAACGTCGCGCCGGAGTTCTGGATATAATAATCTGAATCCGGATGAAAGAGGTGCATTTGTTCGGTCAGCTGCATCAAGGCATCCATCCTATGACGCAAATCAAGCCGGGGGGAAACCGCAAGGTGCGTGTTCAGATAAGAATCCAGAGCATTTCCATTGCAGACCATTCTTCTGTACAAAAAACTTTGAAAGGCCACTAATTCATTATCTACAAACGAACCTAAAAGTATATTTTTGTCTTTATTTGGACCGCCGTACATCCAGTCCAAATAATCCTGATGAAAAACCGGACTTCCCGTTTTCCCGTACAGTTGCCCCCAGATCGAGTTCAGAAAGGGGCCGATTTTGGAAAGGTCCGCTGGTGAAAGGCGGGTAAAATTTAAAAGTCGTTCATGTTTCAGGGATTTCATGAACGCACTGAGCGGTTGTCCGTTATTAATCTGCATGAGTTCCGTCCGTCGTGGCTTTTCAGTTTACTTTTCGGAAGTTCCGTACGTGGTAAAGAGCAGTGCTCTGTCGATTTTTTTGCTTTTATTTTTAGGAAGCTGATTGAGCCGCACCATATGCTGCGGAATCATGTAGCGGGGAAGGTTTTTCCTCAGGCTGTTCCGGATCTCTTCATGACAGTCTTTGTCCGCTTCATAAACCAGCTTGAGGGATTTGATCTCGCCGTTTTCCCGGATCGGCACGACAACATTGCCGGTCACCGAAATGACCTTTGAAACAACTCTTTCAATTTCCTGCAAATTTATCCGGTATCCGAGAAATTTGATCTGGCTGTCCTTGCGGCCGTGGATGCAGTAGCCGACCCCGGGAATAAAAGACGCTACATCACCGGTCCGGTAAAACGGCACCCCGTGCTCATCCCTTCCGAAAACCCTGTTCGTTTTATCAGGATCGTTCCAATAGCCGATAGACAAATGAGGAGAATGGACGATGAGTTCCCCTCGCTCGTCATTTTCCGGGAAGTCGCTTTTGTCAAGTGTGAAACGGATTCCCATGATCGGAAAACCGATGGGAACGGCGCCTCCGTCCTCGCCTTTGTAGTCGTTCAGCGAAAAAACGGCCATCAGTGACGATTCAGTAGATCCGTAGCCGTTGATAAACTTTGTGTTGGGGAGCATGGTCATCACTGTTGCCAAAACATTTCGGTTGGCGGGTTCACCGCCGAGCAAAACAGTTTTTAGCCCCTGCAGATGCTCCGGTTTGATCAGACCGCTGTTCACGAGAGCGTTCAGGGTTGAGGTGACCAGCAGCGTTCTGGTGACGTTGTAGGTATAGGTAAGATCCAGAATGTCCTTCGGGAAAATTACTTCTTCCGGATAAACAGCAAGTGTTCCGCCTGAGCACAGTGGTGGAAATATGTCGGCGGTAGAGGCGGAGAATGCGGTTGCATTCAGCCCACTGGTCACGTCATCCACGGTATAGCCCAGGGTGTCGATCACCCACTGGACATTCATGAAAATACTGCCGTGGGGAATCATGACGCCTT
>CAZYEF010000100.1:0-10621 GCA_964646375.1 uncultured Nitrospiraceae bacterium
AGCACCTTCGGGCTTGAAAGTATTTTGCCGTTGCCCGTGGTCTGCATGGCGGACAACTGAAGGTCGAGCGCAAGCTTCCCGCCCATCAGCCTGGTGAAGGTAAGGCCAAGCGCTCCGCCCGCGCCTGCCGCCACTGCTGCGGGAAGATTTACGACATAGGCATTGCCGCTTCTGCCGATATCGCCGAGTTGGGGATAAAACGTCGTGCCTCCGATTGCCGGAATCGTGGTTGTTGTCGAAGATCCGCTGCTCGAACTGCTCGTGACCCCGGTGGCCCCGCCGGACACGATCGTATTTCCACCCGTGTATTGTCCGCCCCATTGGATGCCGAGGTCCCTGGCATAATTGCTGGACACCTCCACAATCTTTGCCTCGATCAGGACCTGCGGAATGCGCCGATCAAGGTTTTTCAGGAGGCGCTCCATCCGGTCGATGTTGAGCGACAGGTCCTTGACCACCAGGGAATTGGTCCGCGTATCCACGGACACTTTCGCCTTGTCACTCTTCACCTTTTCCGCCACCGCAAGCGCGTCTTTTCCATTCGCGTACCCCAGGGGAAAAACCCTCATTTCCAGATCTTCGTCACGCGCCTCGGCGGCCGCAAGCACACGCACGATTTTTCCTTCCCGGACATAGGTAAGCCCCTTGGTCTTAAGAATTCCTTCAAGGGCATCCCAGATGTTCACGTCCTTGAGGCTCATGGAAACCTGGCCACTTACCGCGTCACTAACGATCAGATTCATGTTCGCCGCCTGCCCCACTGCCCTGAGTACATCCTTAATGCTGGCGTCGCGAAACTCCATGGAAAAGAGAGGACCCGATTTTGTCGTTTCAATCGTTTCGGCATTCGCCATGCCGTTCGCAGCAGCCCAAACCAGTGCGCAGGCGCAGGCAACAACACGGACGCCCAATGTAAGCGAATAGGAACGCATTGACATCTCCTCCTACTTCCGGAACGAAAAATCCTCCAGAAACATCTCTTCGCGGTTGCCCGCGCGATTCACAAGCACCACACTGCGGTTGCGGATGCTGGTCAGCTTCTGCTCGCCGATCATGCTGCCCTCTTTGTACGCCTCTCCGTTGATAATGGCAAGACGCACGGCACCACTGGAAATAATACCGGTCAGGCCGCCTCCCCGTCCACGGCCTGCTGACGGTGCAGCGGATTGTGCCGTCCCTATAAAAGGCCTGTTGAACGGGTCCCGGCCCCAGTCCGCATCCTTCTCAACTGCTGTCTTTGCATCGGACCTCGGACCCGCAGTAAAAAACGGATCCCGCTCCGCATCAGCCGCCTTTGCCGGCAATGGATAAGACCATACCAGCACAAGCAGTATAAACGTCGCCAGCACCGTCCCCGTGCAACTGCCGGTGCAAAAATGTGTTTTATAAAAAAACGATAATCGCATTGTATCTTTTACTTCTCATTCCGGGTGTTGCTTCGTCTTTTTCCTCTGCCGCTACTTTGCCATGTACGTTACCGCTTCAAGCTGTGTGGCGCACGCAACGGATGAGTCCGGACAGGCTTCGACCCGGATCTTGCGGATGTTCACGATCTGCGCAAGATTCTCAAGTTGTTTGAAATACTGGGCCAGGTCGCGGTACCGCCCCTTCAGGTCCAGGTTCATGGATATTTCCTTGTATTTTTCCTTCTCAATTTCCTGCGACGGGCGCACGGAAAGCAGGTTTACTCCTTTCCGTTTCGCCTCGGCGGAAAGGCCTTCCAGAAACAGGACAACACCCTTCTGATCAATAAGGTCCCAGCCGGCTATCCCCATCTTCGAGCCGGCCCTGATTTCGGTCTCTCGGGCCTTCATATCGGCAATCTGCACGGAAAGAGCGAGTATTTCCCTGTTTGCAGTTTCGATATTTGTTTTGAGCGTGTTCGTATATTTCTGGAAAAACAGGTAGGGGATCTGGTAGAGCAGCGCACCGGCAAGCACAAAGGCGGTTATGGCCACGATCAGCTGTTCGCGCTTTGAGAGTCTCCACCGTCCGGCGCCGCCGGTCGTATCCATGCGGGACTCGGCCATTATTGCGCCCCTTTCGCTTTTTTAACGCCGCAGACGATTTCAAAACCGACGATTTCCTGCCCCTGGAGCGCGGTTTTTTGCGCGAATATCAGCTGGGGACTTTCGAAATAGGGCGACTTTTCCAGAGATTGCATAAATTCGCTGACCGTCCGGTAGGTAAATGCGCCGCCCCTGATTTTTATTTCGG
Source organism: uncultured Nitrospiraceae bacterium (assembly GCA_964646375.1). Lineage (GTDB taxonomy): Bacteria > Nitrospirota > UBA9217 > UBA9217 > UBA9217 > JBAZLV01. Next base: position 2,218 of record CAZYEF010000100.1, read on the forward strand.
CTTTGCCGGCGGAGCTGCCCTCCAGATTGTCAAACCACAGACCCTTCGGAACAATGAGGGCAAACTGTTTGAACACCTCCGACCACAGTACCCGCTCGCTCAGAAGATTCTGGATCAACCATGCCTTTTCCGGGCTCGTGCCTGCAGGAAGAGCAATGCCGAGATCCTGATAAATAAATGTCAGCTGCTGCCTGAGCGTTTCCTTCTTCGTGGTGTGTGAATCCAGGCTGGAACGCAAATCCAATATTTGTTTCGCCTGCCAGCCAAACACCGTGAGCCACGCGAGCATAAACAGTCCGGCACAGACGGCGGTTCTGCCGAGGGTTCGTTTTGATTTTTTCTCCTGAGGAGGCAGAAGATTAATATAGTCTGTTGATTTTCTCATGTGTTTCTATGCAAACTCCGGTTCCGCAGGAACAGCCGGAACGTCCGCGCGCTGAACCTCATCACGTTTTTCGCAACGCCAGCCCGACAGCGGCGGAAAACCGCGGCGCCTGGGGGCCATGCTCCTGAAGAAGATTCCTCCCTACCGTCAGTCCTTTGAAGGGCTGATCCAGCTCCACCACACCTTCGAGTGAATGCAGAAAATATTCCCGGAGTCCCTGCATGAGTGAAACCCCTCCGGTAAGAAGCGTGTCATCAACGCGTTGCTCTCTGAAGGTGGTCTTGTAATAATCCACCGACCGGCGGATCTCCATGAGCAAACCGTCAAGCACGGTTCTGACTGCTGCTGCGGCCTGGTCGGGTTCCGGAAGCGTAAGCATATTCTGAGTGCGTTTAACGTTTTCTGCCTCCTGAAAACCGATCCCCAGCGCCTCCGCCACCGCCCTGGTCAAGGCGAATCCTCCGGTTTCCAGACAACGGCTGAACCGAAGTACACCGCCCTTGAAGATATCTATCTCCGTCTTGCCGGCTCCCAAGTCCACCACAACCGTGTTCGCATCAGATGGCTTTTCAAGAAGATGAAAGACATTGCGCAGCGCAAGCGCATTTGCATCTACAGCGCTGACAGTAATGCTCGCTTCCTGCAGGGGAACGAGGTGCGCTTCCACTTTGCTCCGTTCAGCGGCAACCATGACGATATCATACTTGGAACCCGCTCCCTCCCTGCGTTCCCCGACAACCAGGTGCTCAACCAGAGCTGTATCGAGCGGATAGGAAATGTGCCGTTTTGCTTCCCACCGCACAGCCTCGCCCAGCTCCGACAGGGGCATTCTGGGCAGGGTAAATGAGCGAATGGTCAGATCCCGTCCGGGCATTTGTGTAACAACATATTTCCCGCCTATTTTCTTTTCCGCCAGAAGACGTTTGATATGCGCGGAAACGGTTGCGATGTCCGCCTCAACAGGGAGGTCCACAATTCCCACGGAGATCAGCTTTGGACGCCTGCCGTTCTGCTCAATGCGAACCACCTTGATGCTTCCAGCCCCGATATCTATTCCGGTAATTTCATTCGAACTGAAGATTCCCATAGAGAAAAACCACCCATACAGGGTTTACTGTTTACGAACTAAAAATTCAATCATAAACCGCACATCAGCTTTCTGTTTGCAGTTCATTCGCCGCTGTGCCGCTTTTCAACTCTTCTATTGCCATATGGTATGCCACCTTATGCTTGAACCCCTGCTGCAGATATTTCCAGATCAGTTTCACAAGCTCAAAATCCTGCTTGCTGAATTCACGCGATTCGAGGTCTCCCATGGGTATCCGCTTTGGCTTGACATATCCTTTTTGCTCCAGATAGTAAAGTTTGTGCCTCGGAATATGAAGGTTGTTTATGATTTCAGATGTTTTCATGCTGCTTCTCCCTGATTACAGGTATAAAAATAAGGTTGGATTTAAGTTTAGGTTTGTTTTTCTACAGATTATCATGTTGTAAAATATATATTTTTAACACTTTTGTCAAGTTTTTTTATTGAAATACTACAGATATAAACCGGGATATCATAATTAACGCGACCTCCCATCTGTGCCCAGCGTTAAAGAGTGCGGCAGAGCAAGTGCAAGGCACGACCTCCTGCATTCCTTCCCCAGCAGGAGCCGGGGATTCGTGTCGCGGGGATTTAAAAATATTGCTTGAATAACAGCTGAGGAAATACCTACTGTCTGCTGAAGATTTCTATTGAACTGCTGTTGCTTAAGTGGACAGCCACCATGTCTGTATCGGCACGTATGGGTTCCAGTCCTGTCGCAGAATCAGACTGAGACTGCCAGTGATAGGCGGGATTTGCCGGCGCATTGAGATGATAGAACAGAAGGCCGGAAGCATAATCGTCAGTTGTTATGGATCCCTGCAGATAGATGGGCACTACATTGGAGGATGGCGTTACCCCTCCTCCACCATATATCAGACGATCCGTCAGTATATTCCGGTTATACCAGTCATAATTCATAGTCTGCGTCGCCGAAATGACGATATTGCTTCCCGCGGCAAACGTTGTTGCCAGACTGCCAAGCGTTGCTGTCGTCGCCGGCAGATCAACTGTCCCGGTGGAAAGATATGAAAACGCAAGTCCCTGCAGGACCATAATGCTCACCGCTCCGTTTATCGAATTCATCCGGGACGCGCGTCCGGTGACGGTATAGGTCTGGTTGACCACGCCACTGTCGGTGGCGATCAGCAAATACCCCATCCCCCGCTTGGCATGGTCACGGGATTCAAGATCAATATCGAATGTATTATAATTCAGCGATGTTCCTGTCCCCCCCCCTCGTCGCAAAATCAGATCACCGGCATCAATAGTCCTGCTGTTCGCGGTGGTCTGATCCAGCTGCACCGCAGCGAGAACAATGTTGTTCCCGGCAGGCAGTCCGGTCGCGTGGCTTCCCAGAACAGCGCCGCTGGCGTTCGTCGTCAACTGGATATTGCCGTCGCTGTCATTGCTGCAATAGGAGTACGGTATGTTGTTTAAAATTACCATCTTCACCTTTGCATAAATGCGATTACTTGCCGTTGCCTGCGCCACCAGGTTGTACGTGGGAGACGCGGGCGCGCCTGCGTGCCGGTACAGGAAAAAATGCGTTTTTTGTGCAAAGATATTGTCCGTGTCATACAGCGTACCGGCGTTGGTGCTCGGCCCGGTTACGCGTATAAGGCTTTTGGTCGAATCGAGAACCGTTGTGTCGTGCCTCAGCTGAAGGTTTCCCGCGTTGATATCGGCGGCTGAACTGGTTACATTCTGAAACGTCACCATGACGATGATGAGGTTGTTGCCGGCAGCAAGCGTAGTTGACAAGCTGCCGATGCTGGTCGTGGCCGTGCTGACAAGCGTGAGCGGTCCGTCAAACGATGCTGCCGAGGACGATGGTGACGGAGGGGTCCCCTGGATGGAAGCCGCTGCCGTCCTTTGCGCCGTCCCGACGGCCCCCGTGGACATGATATTGCATTGATTCTGGGCCACGGTTGACGAAGCAGCATGTGTCGCAGCGGTAGTTCCGCCTGTTCCTCTTTGCACATTGATAAAGTTATTGCCCGAAATACCACCGTACCATATCGCTTCGCTCTCAATCGTGATCCTGCCCTGTGGAGCATACCCCGCCGTGGATACCACCGGGATGGCGGTTGCAGTCGCAGTGATATTTGCCATAAGTATGGTCGTGCCGGGAGCGTACAGCGTGCTGGTTACGGCAAAAGATCCTCGGCCCAGGGGCACGTTGCTGTTTGCAAGCGCGGTGCAGACCGTCCCGCTTTTAAACTGATATAAGGCAAACTCTATTCCCCCCTCGGCTATATCCAGTGCCTGGGCGGACAGCAGATCATTGGTGGCGGTGACACTGCTGGTGGTAACCATGGAAATAAACATCATGCCCATAAACGACAGAATGACGATAATGAATACTGCCGCGATGAGCGAGACGCCGTGTTGACCCTTTACGGTACAGCGCATTGCTGACTCCCTACTGAAAATTTCTCGGGTGCACCCGCGTGTGCATGGCAAGAGATTCCGTCCCCTGCTGAACGGTCAGGTCGATTGCCACGAACCAGAGCGTTGCCGCCGTCGCCGCGGTGGCGCCGTCCTGCTGGAGATATGTAAAAGCCAGGGAGGTCACACCGTTCGCGAGCGGCTGCCAGGTAGTTCCGCTGTCTTCGGTGCGTTCTATGCTGTTCCCATTGAGACGGAACCCCATTTGATTTCCCTGAAGGTTTATATATTGGAAGTTACTTGCGGTCATAACCGGGATGTCCGCAGCCGTTCTGCTTCTCAGTAGTCTGATTTCACGCGACATCCGCTCCATCGCGAGCCTCGATTGATAGTGCAGAGCGCTCCGCTGATCCTCGGCAGCGTACCCCCGCACTCCCTGCAGAATTATCATTGCGGCTATGCCTGCAATAATGGCGATAATCACGATCACCACGACGACCTCTGTAAGCGTGAAGCCTTTTGATTTCAGGGGCGTCAAATTGCATAGTGGAAAACACGCATCCGAAACCAGCGGTCTTAATCTGCACGGCTTGTTTTTTTTCATGATGTCCATGACAAGTCTCGCCACTCTAATAGTTTGCCACAATGGATTCTGAAGTGATTGTACCAATGGCGGCATTGGTTACCGACACCGTTATATGCGCGTATCCCGTTGTGCAGGGCGGAGAACCGACATTGGTATTTAAATCCCCTGCACTGACGCAGTAAATCAAAACGGAACGGTTAAACGCTGAAAAACCGGAAACAGGATTCTCCGCGGGATAGTTCGCGGGAATTATCCAGGAGAATCCCCGCGCTGTGTTCTGCCGGTCACCGATGACGATTTCCATTTTTTCCCGCGCAAGATGGGCCGCCTGGGTCACTACGAGCGGATTCGCGCCGGTCCGCATACTGTTCGAAAACACCGACATCACGCCGATCCCGGCAATGGCAAGAACAATAATCGTGATAATAAGCTCTATGAGAGTAAAACCACCTTCGTTGCTTTCAGCATTCCGCAATCCGCGTTCCCTATTCATAGAATTCAATTCACCGCTCCGGTCTGCGCTGCAACAGCAAGGGTACTCACCGCAGCCCCGTTTCCATTCACCACAATAGACATTCCTGCCGCGGTTGAGGAGCAGCCTCCAAGACTGCCGCCGCAGTTATACGGCTGTCCGAGTGCATCATACTCGAGGCACGTCATGGTAGGCGCTATGGTAATGCCCGTAAAACTTCCCGCATTCAGAGTAACGGTCAGATTCCCGAATGAAGCGGGGTCCGTTACCACGGTAAAGGTACTGCAATTCCCAGGAACGCTGCTGTCCTGGACCGCGGCATACCCCGCGGCCGGAGCGATCCCTGTTCCATTGAAGTATACTCTGGTCCGTCTGTTTTTTGTCATGGCCACATCCTGCACGTACCGGACATCCGCCCGCAACTTGTCCGCAAATGCTCCTGCATTGGTACTGGGTATCGTGCCCAGCCTCGGCGCGGCGAAGAATGCGACGATTCCGATCAGCACAATGACCATGATGAGCTCTATCAGAGTAAATCCTACATTCGTGCGTGCATTTTTTTCCGTGTTTATCATAATAAGCTGAAAATTGCTCTTCACACAATCATTGATAAAAAAACAAAACCGCCCCGTGTGTACCAGGGCGGTTAATAAGCTATTGCATACTATCTGATTTTCCGCTCAAGTCTCAAGTCCTGTCAGCCCGACAGTTATTGGCAACCCGTCACGACCGCGACGATAGTGGGAGAACCTCCGGCCGCCGTCGGTTGCGTATAATTCACCGCGCAGTTCCCGGGAGTAGGTGAGCCGTTTAAGGTAAACGATGATGGGGCACCGGTAACAAAGGTGAAGCCTGACATGTTGGATATGGCGTTGTTGATTCCTCCCGTTGCGGATGCAGGAAATCCGTATACCGTATTAATCGTTACACCGCCTACCGTAACTGACCCGGTCGCGCCGGTCTGGCCGTTGATGATGGCGGCAGCGTTTACTATGGCGGCAGCGCCGTTCACCGTTCCGAGCATCCCGTTCACGGCCGAAGTGCGTGCGCTGGTCTGCAGGTCAATATACCGCGGAATTGCGACCGCAGCCAGAATACCAAGAATCACAATAACCATGATCAACTCAATCAAAGTAAAGCCGCTCTGCTTTTTTACCATATCCCCTCCCCCAAAAAAAATAATAGTTCATGTATTGTTTTTGTTTACAACAGCATGGTACAGCTGCATCGGCAAGGTAGGCCGAAGCCTGACCTGTTTTATCAGGTTTCTCCGCCGAAAATCAGCACGATTGTATCATTATTCTGTGATAAGACAACAAAAAAAACAGTTTTGTTTCCCTATCGCACTACCGTTTGAACAGATTCATCAGGTCCCACATCGGCAAAAATATTCCCAATGCCAGAAGCAGAACCATCCCGCCGATAAAGAGGAGAAGGATTGGCTCAATCATGCTCGAGAGATTTTTCAGGGTATAGTCCACATCCACATCGTAATAATCGGAAACCTTGTTCAGCATGTCGTCGGCTTTTCCGGTCTCCTCCCCCACAGCCATCATCTGCACGATAAGCGGAGGAAACAGCCCCGATGCCTCCATGGGATCATGAAGATTCTTCCCTTCCCGCAGGCTGTCGCGCATTCCCTCTATTGCACGCGCAATCACCACGTTGTTTACAACTTCCGCCCCGATTTCCAGCGTGATCATCATGGAGATGCCGCTCCGCTGCAATGCGGCGAATATTCGCGCGAACCGTGAAAGCGCCACTTTTTGAAACAGCGCGCCGAATATGGGAAGCTTCAGCTTGAGCGTGTCCCACTGCCATCTGCCCTGTGGGGTGCGTATATACCAATAGACCCCTCCCACGAGAAGACCGATACCCAGAATAATGAGATACCAGTAATTCTGTATACTATGGTTGATATTGATAAGAATACGCGTCGGCAGTGGCAATTCAGTCTTGAACTGAGCGAAAACCGCGGTGAACTTCGGGATGACAAAGGTGACCAGAAACAAAAAAGCAATACAAATGGCCGCAACAACAAACAGGGGATACCGTACAGCGGTCTTGACGCGGGCATATGCCTCCGCCTCGTGCTCGGCAAGATATGCCAGCCGGTTCAGTATTTCATCCAGAATACCCCCGGTCTCTCCGGCCTGGATCATGCTCACATACATTTTATTAAAAAGCGTCGGATGTTTTGCCAGCGCTCCGGAGAAGGAAAGACCTGTTTCCAAGTCACGCGCGATATCTGCGATGTTTTTTTTGAGCCGGGGGTTTTCTGTCTGTTTCTCCATGGTGAACAGACACTGAAGCAGGGGTATACCGGCACTCATGAGGGTGGCAAGCTGTCTGTTAAATATGATAAGGTCCTGCGGCTTGACTCTGGAAAATCTTGACAAAAAATCCGGCGCAACCAGCTGCGAAGTTTGCTCCTCAATCAACACTGGTATAAACCCTGTGTTCGAAAGCTGGTCTGCAACTGCTTCTTTTGTTCGCGCTTCCATAGCTCCTGTGTGCAGGCCGCCCTCTTTGTCCCTTGCTTTATACCTATATCGAGGCATCCCCCCCCCCCGTCAGACAGGATGATAACGGCAGCTTAAAAAACCGCCGAGTTTTGTAATAGAGTTTGCGCGTGCCTGGGAATATGGCTTACGGCATATTTTCACGTAACGTACCATAAAAAAAGGGGTTCTGCAATCGAACAAAAAATTGCACAAAATAAAATATTGACATCTACATTTTTTTAGGTTATGATTTTTTACATAAATATCCTGAACAACAACCCCTGTTATTTCCTAGCCAAAGCAGAATAACCAGGTTAATAAACAACCCTTTTTCGCAAGAGGAAATAAGTTTATCCGTAACAAAATCACAAACCATTAATTCAACGCGCATGCAAACAGATTAACAGAATCTGCTCGCCTTCAGGACATCGCCATCGTGCATATGACTGCACTTCACGCACAGGAGCACACTAATTTATCAACCCACCATTATCAGGGAGCAAACCCGTCTGCCCTTCAATCCCGGGCCCAAGGAGTCACACCATGAATTTAGTAGAACTAAAAGGAAAAAATATCGCCGAACTAACCACGATGGCGGATGAGTTGAAAGTCGAAGGCGTCAGCGGAATGCGAAAACAGGAGCTGATTTTTGCAATCCTGCAGGCGCAGACTGAAAAAAACGGCATGATCTTCGGCGAAGGCGTGCTCGAAATTCTGCCGGATGGCTTCGGTTTTCTCAGGGCACCCGATTACAACTATCTTCCCGGCCCGGATGATATCTATGTCTCACCGTCGCAGATACGAAGGTTCAACATCCGAACCGGAGACACGGTCTCGGGGCAGATACGGCCCCCGAAAGAAGGCGAACGGTATTTCGCCCTGCTAAAAGTCGATGCCATCAACTATGAAGATCCCGAAATATCACGAACAAAAATCCTGTTTGACAACCTCACCCCGTACTATCCGGAAAAGAAAATAA
>CAZYEF010000101.1:0-10602 GCA_964646375.1 uncultured Nitrospiraceae bacterium
TCAAAATAGAATCATCGGCCAAGCAAAGCCAATCGATCCCGCCTCCGTTCCTGACAAAATTATTACCTATCTCATTGCCGGGAGGAAGGAGGAATCCGTATCTGTTGCATTTTATGGTGGAAGCTTTACTGCCTTGCCTTTTGACGTCCAGGATACATACCTAACGGCTGTCCAACCTTTCATCAAGACTGGCACTGTACACGGTATTACTCTGTCCACCAGGCCAGACTGTATTACACGGCCGATAGTTGCATCTCTGCAACAGCGGCATGTTCGCACGATAGAACTGGGCGTTCAGTCCATGAACGATGATGTCCTGCTGCTTGCCGGACGTGGCCATACCGCCCGGGATACGATCAATTCCGTAGGTATTTTAAAAGAAATTGGTATGACTGTTGGTCTTCAAATGATGTTTGGTCTTCCGGGTGACACTCCGGAAACATTCATGCAAACAATCGAATCAGTTATCGCATTAAAACCAGACTTTGTGCGCCTCTACCCTCTTCTCGTGCTCAAAGACACTCTTTTAGAAAAGCTCTATCGAGAGGGAAAGTACGTCCCTATTACTCTGGAGAAAGCGGTTCACTTCAGCAAAAAAGCTCTCGTGAGATTTGAAGAGGCCGGAATCATGGTATCCAGATTGGGCTTGCAATCCACGGAAGAATTGGAAAAACCCGGCGCCATTGTCGCAGGGCCCTACCATCCCGCGTTCAAACAGCTGGTGGAATCTTCCATTTTCCTAGACAGAATGCGGGCTGCATTACAGGGCAAAACCGGTGGAGCGCAAATGGCGGTATTTTGTGTACATCCTCGAGACGTGTCTGCAGCAATCGGCCAACGGCGTTCTAATATTGAACTGCTGAAAAAAGAATTTGGTCTTCATGCTGTCAAGGTTGTAAGGGGAAATTCGCGCAATGAACGGCGAAATATCATGCTGCTGAAAATACATAAGCATCATGATGTGCGACTTAACAAGCCACGTAAGCCACAGTGACGTTTGCACCGTCCTGAACCCTAGGACTCATTTGGCAACAACCCCCGATTTAATGCATTCCTCCCCAGCAGAAATCGAGGGTTCTCTGTCGCAGGGATGAAGGTTGCTCATCGCTGTTCAATAACGATTCGGTTCTCGGGGAGCGATACTTTTCGTATCTCACCGCAAACCTTTTTTTCTTCTCCAAACAGGTTCCGTATGACTGCAATGCCATCTTTGATGACAACAGTGCTCACCGATTCAAGAAGAAGTTCCTCATGATCATGTCTGAGAATAAATGCCTTCAGATCGCACATACTATTGCCAGCCTTTCCTGACAGGATCACGCAAATTTACGGTCGCGCGACTGTTATTTCTTTTTGCTTTTTGGTTTGGCATCGCCCGGAGGCTCAATACAGCAGGATCTATTTAGAATGGATATTGGACCACGAGATTCGGTAAGATAAGAAAGGGTCCCACAGGGAGAAGGTCTGGTTTTATCTTTCTTCCCTTTTTGCTATTTTTTATTCGAAGTTATTTCGGGTTTCATTACTTTTCGTTTCATTACCTTACTCTATAGCACTTTTCTCTGTCGTACGCAAGTGGTTAGTTCTGAGATCACTCAAAAGTCGGCGCATCTAAGAACGAGAATAAACAATGGAGACAGATGTTTTTTCTATTTCCGCTGCCATTGAAACCAGGAGATAAAAAGTTTTTTAATAAATGGAGTAAGGCGCGTTTTGTAATAGATATCGGCAGCTTTTTTAAGAGCTTCCGACTGCGTGGGATACGGGTGAACAGTTTTCCCAATGGCAGCCAGTCCCATACGATTCGTCATGGCAAGAGAAATTTCTCCGATCATTTCACCGGCATGCTGAGCAACGATTGTCGCTCCAACTATCGTGTCGCTACCCTTTTTCAAATGAATACGTACAAATCCTTCCGGATTTCCATCGACTAATGTCCGGTCCACATCTTCAAAAGAAATGGTAATCGTGGAAATATCTACGCCCTTTTCCCGTGCTTCTTTTTCATTCAGTCCCACGTGGGCTATTTCCGGATCCGTATACGTACACCACGGGATAATTAATGATTTTTTTGTGCGTCTTGTCATAAACAGCGAATTTGCAATCGCCATCCGGGCCATTGCCTCAGCAGCATGGGTGAATTTATCAGGGGAACAGACATCACCTGCCGCGTATATATTTGGATTCGATGTTTGCAGATAATTATTTACTTGAACACCTGCGCGCAGATCATAAGTTACACCTGCTGCTTCAAGATTGAGTCCCTCTACATTCGGAGTCCTGCCGACACCGATTAATAAGGCATCTGCCGATATTTCTGTTTTTCTTCCCCTCTTGAGAAGGGTGAGCGTCTTGATTCTATTTCTTGTTACGATTTTATCAATTATTGTTTGCAGGTGCAGTTTGATGCCGTCCCTGACCAGTGACTGTTGAACAAAATGCGCAGCATCGGGGTCCTCACGAGGGAGAAGATGCTCCCCGTGCTGGATAAGCGTTACGTGACTTCCTATTCGTGCGAACCCCTGTGCCAATTCACATCCCAATGGTCCGCCTCCGATAACCACCAGTCTACCAGGCGGTTTTGAGAGTTTAAATATTGTTTCGTTTGTATGATATTCCGCCTCTTCAATTCCCTTGATGGGAGGAACCGAAGCACGGGCACCGGTAGAGATAAGTGCCTTTTTGAACCGAAGCAACTTCCCGTCAATGCTGATGGAATCGGCTGAGGTAAATTTTCCTTCACCGAAAAAAACGTCCACGCCAAGGAGTTCACTAAAACGCGCTGCAGAATCATGGGTACTGATTTTCGCCTGTATGTTTTGAATTCGGTTCATTATCTTGCCAAAATGAACGCGAAAATCCTTCGTAGCAATCATGCCAAATTTTCCGCTTTGCTCAACCTCATGGGCAGCGCGCGCACTTCTGATAAAAGCTTTTGAAGGAACGCATCCGCTGTTAAGACAATCTCCGCCCATGAAATTCCGTTCGATGAGCGCGACCTTTGCACCAAGACCGGCCGCACCAGCGGCTGCGACAAGGCCGGCGGTACCAGCCCCGATAACGATTAAATTGTATCGTGGTGCGGGTTCGGGATTTTTCCAGCGCGACGGATGAGTGTTCTGGCGCAATAATTCCCCGTCGTCATGAAATCCATGTGATGTGGCGCTTTGCCTCATACATAGTCCTCCAGATGGAATTCAGCAGAAACCTGTGTCAGCATAAAACCACCTGCATATGCAGAAATGCATTGCTTTCTCTACACAACGCTTTATTTTATTGACAAAAAAAGCCTGTTTCTATATTATTCTATCTTCTTTTCAGTGATACAGCGGTTTTTATATAATTCCTATTCATACATCGTCTATGCACACACTTACACTCGACACACGCACTCTGGCGGTCGTCCTAATAGCCGTTTCGGTCCTGCTCAGCCTTTTGATGCTACTGATCTGGCGGACACGGAAAACCTACTCCGGATTTGGTTTGTGGACGGCAAGCAGTGGCCTGTACACAATGGGCTTTCTTATGGTCGCTCTGCGAGAGCAACTGCCTGATTCCCTCTTTATCATGCTTACGAATCTGCTTCTTCTCGGGGCTACCATATGTATTTTCGAAGGCATCCGCCGCTTTCATGGCGTTCCCGCTCAATGGTTATCCAATATCGCCGTTCTTGCCGTCATGTTGGCCTTCCTGGCATATTTTACGTACGTGAACAACCATCTGAAGATGCGTATCGTTATCTATTCATTCTTTGCCGCGGTGCTGTACTTTCGATGCGCTTTTGAACTGCTCCGTGATATTCCCAAAGAACTGAGATCCACCTCCTGGTTTACCAGTTCCCTGTTCATACTCTATGCGCTTATTTTGGTCGCTCGTGCCCTCATCAGCCATATAACCGCTGAAACGCACGACTTTTTCGTCGTCAACGAGCTTCAGACGGTTTTTTATCTGTCTTCGCTCCTTCTTGGGTTGACATGGACATTAAGCTTTGTTTCGCTCAACAGCGAGAGAATGGAGCTGGAGTTAAGAACAGCACAGGTTGAGCTGCAGCACCTGGCCCATACGGATTTTCTGACCAGCGTCTCCAATAATCGCCATTTTTACGAAGTTTGCGGGACTGAATTCCAGCGCGCACGGCGTATGCACCATCCGCTGACGGTATTGATGATTGATGTTGACAACTTCAAGCAGATTAATGATATCCACGGCCATGCAATCGGTGACAAAGTTTTAACGATGATAGCGTCGCTCTGCCGTAAAAATCTGAGGCTTATGGATAGTTTCGGCAGATTGGGGGGTGACGAATTTGCCGCATTACTACCTGAAACAGCCCTGGAGAGCGGCCTCAATATTGCCGAGCGTCTGCGGTCTTCGATTGGGGAGACTGATTTCCAATTCGCATCGACATCGTTGCACATCACGATCTCACTGGGAATCTCCATGCTCCAACAGCAGGACCAGCACATCGAGACACTCTTGAGCCGCGCTGACGCTGCACTTTACAAAGCCAAACAAAGCGGACGCAATCAGCTTTGCACTTCTTAAACCATTCTTCCCTGAAAACGGGGCAGTTTGGAAAACAGGTCAGAAGAAATCCACCCTCGAGCTCCGACGAGCAGGAATGGATAATAACTGCTCTATTCAATCGTTACCCGGTTTCTGCCGGTTTCTTTACTGCGGTACATAAGCCTGTCCACTCTCTTGAAAAGTGTAGATACGGTGTCTTCAGGACGGGCGAGCGTGCCTCCAAGAGAAACGGTAACACGGAGATGCGGCACTGACGGCAGACTGGACTGTTGCACAAGAAAACGGCAGCGGTTTGCCGTTAAAGCAAGCTCCTCCTCCTTCACGTGAACAATCACGGCAAGATACTCTTCTCCTCCCCAACGACTTACGATATCAAACGGCCGGACACTGTTTTTTAATGTTCTTCCGACCATGGTCAGCACATCGTCACCTACATCGTGTCCATATACGTCATTGATCGTTTTAAAAAAATCAATGTCTATGAACAGCACTCCGAACTTCCAGCCGTAGCGTTCCAGTTCTTCAAGCCGGGCATTCAGGGTAATCTCCGCGTAGCGTCTGTTTGCAAGACCGGTAAGCCCGTCGAGGAAGGCGATTTTCTCAAGCTCTGCCAAACGATCTATTGCAGTCGCGGCGGGAGTACTGATGGTGAAAATTTCGATACCTCCCATGACTTCATCATTTGCGTTGAGCAGGGGAACAAGCCGCATGTTGACCGGTATCCGATGGCCGTTTTTATGCTGTAAAAACATCTCAGCGCTCAGCTCTCGTCCGTTCTGGATGGTTGCCAGCATCGGACAGTGCTCCTCACAGAGTGCATTTCCTCTCATGTCAACGTGCATGAGAATATCATCGGAGCATGATTTGCCAAGCACTTCTTGTGCAGTATATCCGGTAATTCGTTCAGCGCCTTTGTTCCAGTAGGAGATTTTCCTTTCTCGGTCGACGAAATACACGCCTTCGTACAGATTGTCGAGAAGTATTTTATTGATATCCAGATCTGGTCTCATAGGCAATACAAATGCTGATGATCACTGTTCTCTGCCATCGGCGCTTTCAAGTGCACGAAGGATATGCTCTATTTTCTTTCTGATATGCAATTTTTCATCGTGCAGATGTTCAACCTGTTGCGCATCATGACGAATGCGCAGCAGTTCCTTTTCAAGTTCATCGACACGGCTTTTCAGCCGGGCGTTCTGCGCTAGAAGCAGTTTCACTCTTTCTGCTATTTCTCCAAAAGCCTTTTCAAGATTGTTCACTGTTCCCGACCTTGCTCTGGATTGCGTTTTATCGTATTTTACTAGTTTTTCAGCGGGTTTTAATTCGGGTTACCGTTTCATCTTTTTTCGGCAACGACTGCCTGGATGGTGTCTGCAGGCAATACTGGTACAAGGGGCGGGCTATCATCGGTTCTGCCATAGATTCTTTTATACTCCGCATAATTTCTCAGAACTTTTTTGACATATCCCCTTGTTTCCATATACGGTATTGATTCAACAAATAGATCACGGTCTCGACTGTTTGCAGTATTCTTAATCCACTGAGAAACGGCATCCGGGCCTGCGTTATATGCCGCGGCAACAAATATGAGATCACCTCTGTATCGCTTCACGAGATGACTGATATACCAAGTCCCTATGTTGATAATGGTGTCCGCTTCATAGAGTTTTTCCCGGGTAAATTTGGGCAGTTTAATCTGCTGCGCAACGCGCACCCCCGTCGAAGGCATTACCTGCATCAAACCCCGCGCTCCAGCCGGAGACAATGCGTCAATCTTAAACTGGCTTTCCTCCTTGATTACAGCCGCGATGAAAAAAGGGTCCTGACCGTATTTCCGTGCATATGAAGTAATGATGTTCCAATATGCCAGAGGATAGGCAAGGCGCCAAAGGTCCTCGGGAATCCCGCTTGCAGGGGAGTCCAGAAACCGCTCATATTTTTTTATCACTAGTATATGCGACCGGTGGTAATCACCAAGCTCAAAAAAAGCCTTGCTCACCCCTATTAAGGCACCGCGTTTTTTGGGAAACTTATCCTGCAATGACCACAATTCGGCGGAAGCATCGGGCTTCATATCCACGTAAAGAAGATCGAGGGTTTTCCTGAAAGAAGGATTTTCCGTCAGCAAAGCTCGTGTTTCCTCCGTCCAATCAGGCGGCATTTCATCTGCATCGGAGGAATATACCGGTTCATCGGAACAGTCATTTACTTTGCAAGAAACGATTTCATCATCTAAAAGAGACGCTTGCTGTGCTGTTTCAGGGTTTTCAAGAGCATCAATTCGTTCCGCAGCCCGATAACCGTAAAAAGTGTATGCTCCCTGTTTGAGAACCAGCCGGTAATACGCACGCGCACGGGGAATATCTCCGCGCTTTTCAGCTATTTTCCCCAGCCAATACCGGGCCTGATGCACCAGAAAGGAGCGCGGATACCGTGCTGTTAATTTATGAAGATTCCGCGCAGCCACCTGATAATCACCATCGACATATGACAGCCATGCCTGCCACCAGAGCGCACTGTCGGCAAATTTGCTTCGGGGATATTCCTTCGTCAATGATTCATAATACTGATGTGATTTTTCGGCATCCCCTGTCTCACGATTAATGTTGCCGAGAAGAAACAACGCATCATCCGCCCATTCACTTTCCGGAAAATCATCAAGGATTCTTTGGAAGGACTTGATCCCCCGCTCCCAGTCCCCCAGTCTGCTGTAGGATTTCCCAAGCCAGTTTAACGCTTCCGGGATACGGGGATCCTTCGGATACTGCCGCACCATTTTTTCAAGGACTGAGGCGGCTTCATTTCGCCGTCCGGAATTAAAAGCAGCTATTCCACTCATAAACAAAACATCAGGACGGTATTGAACATCCAGATCAGACAACTGCAGGTTGAGGAACGTTTCCAACGCCCTTCCGTATTGCCTGGACCGGTACAGGTTTTTGCCCCGAGCATACAAATCTTCAACGGAAAAATCGGCAACAACGCTTTTCCTCTTGCCCAGTTCCGCCAGTTCTTCCTCAACCTCCTGTTCGAGTGGCATGCCGGGATATTTGACTAATACATCCAGATACGCTCTAGCTGCCTCAGGGTAGCGCGACTGGCCTCGCAAGGTTTTCCCAAGTCCGAATGCTGCTGCCGGTGCAAATTCAGACCTTGGGTTATCATCCAGAAATTTTTCAAAAGATTCCTCGGCCTGAAGATACGCGTTTGACTTCAGAAGAGCCTGGGATCGTTGAAATAAAGACCGTACCACCAAAGAACTTTTGGGATAGCGCTCTAAGACAACCTGGTAAAGTGCTGCCGCCCGGGTATATTGTTCCCGGGCAAGATGATACTCTGCAAGAATGAAAACTGCATAATCAGCAAGTTCGGGATACTCGCTTTGAACTCTGAGCATTGCCGCATCAGCGTGTTCGTCACAGGCCATTTGAATAAAAACGCGTTCCGAAAGGAAAAGGGCTCGTCCGTGCCAGGGAGTGTCCGGATATTGTTCCATAACGTTCTGCAACGTTTGGAGCGCGACATCGTTCTTCCTTGTTTTAATGGCCTCAACAGCTTTCAGCAAATACTGTGCAGGAAGGTGTTCATGAGAGGAAGTGGAGAGTGGAGAACGGAAAAAATCAATGGAGGAATCGCTGCGGGAATGGTCCGGCGTCGGCACCACCCCTGCGCAGGAACAGAGGGCAGACAAAACAATCAGGGGGAGGACTTTTTTTATAATTTTCATGATGATCAATATCGCGTAGAAGGAAATAAAAAGCTGTTTGTTATATAATATAATCCTCTTCTTTTCCTGTCAATAGGATCGCTCTCCAGATTTTACATAATTAACATAATTTCCCCTTCATTGCAAGACAAAAGTGCAAAAACATCTTTATAATCAATTAATTATAGGGAGAGAAGCACTTTATTTATTTCAATTGTTTCTTGATCAGGAAATGTCAGGCCATTTCATAATGAACAGGACGGAAAGTTATGAAAAAAAGGGCACAGATAATGGAGGAAGTCTAATTTAAAAGACAACCTGTTCACCATTACCTGCGCCCTCATTTGCCGGGGAGGTTTATTTCGATATCAGTCTTCCACCCGCCTTCGCCTGCCACACGACAAGGAGCGGGCTAGCAACAAATATTGATGAATATGTTCCGATAATAACACCCATGAGCAGCGCCATAGAGAAACTGTGAAGGACGTCACCAGCGAACAGTACCAGAGGAATAAGTACAAGCACCACGGTAAGTGAAGTGATGATCGTTCTGGAGAGCACTTCATTGATGCTGTTGTTTACCAATTTTGGCAAGGGATCCCGCTTGCTCCGCCTCAGATTTTCCCGTATCCGGTCGAAGACCACAACCGTGTCCGTCAGGGAATAACCCGCAAGTGTAAGAAGCGCTGTCACAATAAGCAGGTTTATTTCCATGTTCAACAGGTAAAATATCCCCAGCACGGCAAGTACGTCGTGCAATGTTGCTATGGCCGCGGCAACGCCAAATTTAAACTCAAACCGAAGCGCAATATAGAAAATAATCGCGATAATGGAAACGGTAATGGCAATCACCGCATCACGCTGCAATGCTTTTCCGATCACCGGTCCGATTTCTTCGATGCTCACCACCTCGAAGGGATTATTGCTGAATTCTTGTTTAAAAAGGTTCTGAATTCTGTCTGAGGTTCCCTCCGATTCCCGGACTCTGATCAGGATCCTGTTCCCGCCTTCTCCGACTTCCTGAAGTGTCGCGCCTTCAAAACCGTTTTTTTCCAGGGCCGTGCGCGCCTTGTCAATCGGAATTTTTTCTTTGAAGGAGAGCTGTACCGTCGTGCCTCCGACAAAATCAATGCCGAGATTTGCTTTGCCTCTGCCGATCTGGACCAGACAGAGGATGCCGAGCACTATCAGCAAACCTGAAATGGCAAAAGAAATGTTTTTCCATCCCATGAAGTCTATGTTGGTCTTGTGCAAAATTTGCAACATGTTTTCCTCCGGTGATAATACTTGCGACTCAAAACTTCAAACAACAGACGGTAATGATGAAGTTGCGCTAGATGCTCAACTTATCCAGTTTCCATCGGGAATTAATGATGTCGAATATAACTTTCGTCCCCACCAAAGCGGAATAGAGATTGATCATAATGCCCAAGCTCAAGGTAACGGCAAATCCTTTAATGGGTCCGGTGCCGAACATAAAGAGGACAACCGCCGTAATCAGGGTGGTTACATGTGAGTCAAGGATTGTCAAAAACGCCTTGTCATACCCGGCATCCACCGCAGGACGAGGCTGTTTGCCCGATCGAATTTCTTCACGAATACGCTCGAACATAAGCACGTTTGAGTCCACCCCCATGCCTATCGTCAAGATAATACCCGCTATGCCCGGCAAGGTGAGAGTCGCGCTCATGAGTGCCATGGCCCCCAGCAGCAATACAAGATTCAGGACAATGGCATAATCGGCGATCAAACCGGACATTCGGTAGTAAACCACCATGAAAATGATAACAATCAAACCGCCGATCAGAGCCGCCCGTGTTCCCATCAGAATGGAGTCCTGGCCGAGTGACGGCCCGACGGTTACATTCTGGACAATTTTCACGGGTGCAGGAAGCGATTCCCGAAGGACAATGGAGAGTTTTGCAGCTTCATCGTGCGTGAAATGGCCGGTAATCTGGGCATTCCCCCCCCCGATCCGGTCCTGAATCCTCGGTGCGGAATGCACGACACCGTCAAGAATGATGGCCAGCAATTTCCCGATATTGTCCGCAGTAATACGATCAAAAATCCGCGCGCCTTCACTGTCGAACGTAATAGACACCGCCGGTTTGTTAAACTGATCAATAGAAACTTTAGCCTCTTTCAAACGGTCTCCGGTGAGGAGGGTCTTTGTATAGACTAAAATAGGCTGTTTCACTATCTTTCCGGCGTCATTTTCCCGCTCTTCGTAAAGGATTTCAGTTCCCGCAGGGGGTTTTCCTGCGAGCGCTTTCTGCATGTTGTTCGGATCGGTGTCAACCAGTCTGAACTCAAGCCGACCGGCCGTTTTGATGAAACTAATGGCTTCCTGCGGATTTTTTACTCCCGGC
>CAZYEF010000102.1:0-10467 GCA_964646375.1 uncultured Nitrospiraceae bacterium
CGCTGATCATTCTGATTGCCGATAGATTAACATCGCGGATACTAAGGATGAGGTCATCGAGAGGAATGTGATCTTTCAGATATTCAAAAACATTCTCCAGAGCAGTTTTTATTTGAAGGCTGCTGCAAATTCTGACAGTTATTTCGCGGAAAAATTCCTCTCTATTTACGTGTTTCATTTTTTCCCCTCGATAAAAATACAAATTACGTTATGAGGTAATTGTATACTTATTTACTATATATAGCAATATTTTTACGTAATATAGTATTTAAAATGAAAATAGAATTGTAAATTTCCGTTTTTATTGATTTAATTATTGGCACGATAATGGCTATAGATGTTGTAAAAAAGCAGGTTCTCGCGCATCGTATCAACAAAAAACAGTAAATTTCATCGCTACGCGATCTGGCTTGATTACCGTGCATCTATCAGGATTTGCCTGAACAAGGAGACGCTTTGATCGCACTAAGCGGCGGATGGTGAATAAGCGGGGAAAGCAATAAAGCAATAATTTTTTTGCCGGACGGCTTCCTTGATTAAAGATCGGGCGAAACAATATGGAAGTAAGGAGGCGACCTCCATGGCAAAACTTCTTTATATCACCTGCGACCTGAAGTCCCTAGATAAATCTCCGAGCCTTTTTGTCGGTTCTGAATTTTTGACCGAATATATGAAACGGAATGGTCATGATGAGATCGATCAATTTGATATTTATCGAGATTATATTCAAAGGGTCGACGAAGATGTTTTAAATGCTCATGAGAAGTTGTTGCAAAATCAACCGGTAGACACATTAACAGCAGATGAAAGACATAAGATATTCCGCATTTGGCGGCTGAGCGAGCAATTTGCAAAGGCAGACAAATACGTATTTGCCACACCGCAGTGGAATATAGGATTTCCCGCTCAATTCAATATTTATATTGACTCCATCTGCGTTGCGGGAAAAACGTTCAAACTTACGGCATCAGGGCATGAAGGTTTGTTAAAAGACCAGGGCAAGAAATGCCTACATATTCACGCGTCGAATGGTTTTTACGCCGGAAAGCATGAAAAGTTTACAGTCTCTTACTTCAATTTCATTATGAACTTCATGGGGATTGAGAATATAGAGTCAATAATTATTCAATGCGACGGCATTCATCCTGAAGCGGAACGGGTAAGAAGAACTATGGCCAACGCGGTAAAAGAAGCAAAAATAGCTGCAAAATATTTTTAAAAAAGCGAAGGAATATTTCTATAAGAATTGAGTGATTTAGGTTTTAAGGCAAAAATTATATTAGCTGCGCTGTTGAGCTTTATTACTTTACTTGGAGTGTGTCCCATTGGAGCCCAGGAACTGTCTGTTCTGGGCGGTGTTATGCATGACTACACCAATTCATATGATCGCTCCTATGCGTGGCAGGTGGAATATCGCGAGGAATTCGGCGACCATTACGCGTTCAGCATCTCTTACCTGAACGAGGGTCATCTTAAGCGCCATCACAGAGATGGGGATGCCGTTCAAGTATGGGCTCGCGCACCGTTGCTTGATAAACGCCTGGTTCTTTCAGCGGGGATTGGTCCTATTTTTTATTACGACACAACCAGAGCCACAGAGAACGCCGACTGGATCAACGATCATCCCTGGGGCGTCATTATGAGCTGCGACGCACTTTTGTTTTTGACTGACAGATGGTATGTCCAGGTTCGCTCAAACTGGAGCCAGGCGATATCAAGTTACGACACGGTATCTTTGCTTACCGGAATTGGATACAGGTTTGACCCTCTCTCTAAGTCGTTGACGACAACCGGCGTTTCATCGGCGCCTAGGCGGATAGAACCGGCAAAAAATGAAGTCACTCTATTTTTAGGCAGAACTATTGTCAATAGCTTTGGATCGGAACTTGCCAATGCAAGAAGCATTGAATACCGCAGACGCCTTTTCCCGTATATGGATTGGACCATTTCCTGGCTGAATGAAGGCGGAAATGAGGTGCTCCGCAGAAACGGAATTGTTTCCGAATTATGGGGTGTGAGATCGTTTTTCAGTGACCGTTTTTCGATCGGCATCGGGGGCGGCGTTTATTTAAGCATAAACCATCAAGCCAGACAACAAGACGGTCAGCATGATGGATGCTTGTCAGGAATCGTCACCTTATCAGGTAATTATAAGTTTTTCGAACACTGGGGGATAAGAGCTTCTTGGGACCGTATCGTGACTACATACGATCGCGATGCCGATGTGATTCTTGGTGGCATCAGTTACTTCTTTTAACGCAGTTGTAAAGCAGCAACGCGAATATTGTATGAATTTCAAACACTAATTATGTCTTTGACAGGAGACCTATAATGCGCACGTTACTTCTTAATCCGCCTTCATATGAAGGATTTGATGGAGGCGCTGGCTCCCGCTACCAAGCCAGGCGTGAAATTCGATCTTTCTGGTATCCGACGTGGCTGGCATATCCCGCAGGCTTGATTAAAGAGAGCAGGTTGGTCGACGCTCCGGCTGACGAGCTAAACGCGATGGATGTTGTGCGTCTTGCAGAAGGTTTTGATTTGATTGTAATAAGCACTAGCACGCCGACAGTTGCACCTGATGTCAAATTGGCAGAAATCCTGAAAAAAAAATATCCCCAGGTAAAAATTGGCCTTGTTGGTCCGCACACGATGGTACGTCCACTTGAAACAATGGACCTGTCACAGGATCTGGATTTCGTAACGACGGGAGAATTCGACTATTCCATTGCTGAAATAGCGTCGGGAACGTCGTTTCGAAAAGTAAAAGGGATTGTTTTTCGTGATAAAAAAGGGCTAATACGAACTCCTGACAGGCCGCTTATAGAAAATCTGGATGCCCTTCCTTTTGCAAGCGCCATTTATGCTAGGGATCTTAATATCGAAAATTACTACAACGGCTATTTGCAACATCCCTACGTCTCCATTTATACCGGCCGCGGTTGTCGCGCTCGCTGCACCTATTGCTTGTGGCCCCAAACAATATCAGGCCGTGCATACCGGGTGAGAAGTATTCAGAATGTATATGAGGAAATGCTACTTGCCAAACAATTATTTCCGACGGTGAAAGAATTTTTTTTCGATGATGATACGCTGACAGAAGAACCAGAACGGGTTGTGGCACTGGCGAAGATGCTGAAACCGCTGGGTATCACGTGGTCTTGTAACGCGAGGGCGAACGTGCGTAAAGATGCACTCAAAGCACTCAAAGATAGCGGGCTAAGATTGCTTACTGTTGGATTTGAGTCCGGTAATCAAAAAATTTTAAACAATATAAAAAAAGGTATTCATCTCAGTCAAGCGCGCGAATTTATGAAAGCGACAAAAGAGCTGGGGATCCTTGTGCATGGAGCCTTCATTCTTGGTTTGCCGGGAGAAACAGCCGAGACTATAGAAGAAACGATGCAATTTGCACTGGAGCTTGATCCCTATAGTATCCAAGTGTCTTTGGTAGCTCCTTATCCAGGCACCGAGATTTACAAACAAGGAATGCAGGAAGGATGGATAAAGCAGGAAGGGGAGCAACTGCTGAGAAACGGAGTACAGAATGCGGTAATTTCATATGAAGATCTGCCGGCTGAGTATATTTTTGAATCGATGGAGCGGTTTTATCGGAGATTCTATTTGAGACCGCGTCCCTTTTTTAGGATTCTAAAAGAAATGCTTCTGGACAGGCATGAATTCTTTCGCCGAATTAGGGAGGGAAGGGAATTTTTCTCCTTTATGGCAAAACGAAAAGGGAATGATCCTATCTGATGCGGCAAGTCGCCAAAAAATACGCGGTAATTACGGCAGATGATTTTGGAAAATCATCGTCTGTAAACGAAGCGATTGCGCTTGCGCATGAATGGGGTATTCTGAGCGCCGCGAGCATAATGGTGTCTGGCAATGCTTTTAAAGAATCAGTCCGCATCGCGCAACAGCATAAGAATCTGTCCGTAGGGCTGCATGTGACGCTCTGCGACGGCAAAAGCATTCTTTCCACGGGAGAGATCCCGGATTTGGTAGACGAAGCCGGCTTCTTCTGCAAGAGCCCCTCTTATGCATGGATACGGTACACAAACACGGGCTTGCACAAACAGCTGGAAGCGGAAATTGAGGCGCAATTCGATTGCCTCATAAACGCAAATATACAACCGGACCATGTGGACAGCCACCATCACCTTCATATGCATCCCGCAGTATGCGCGATAATTTGCCGCCAGGCAGCGAGAAGAGGCATACGATCTATCCGAATCCCTCATGAACCGATGCAGGTTTTTCTCCGGTCTCTCACGCTTTCCCGCGGTGTCATGCCATTTCTTGAATGGGCCGTGTTCAAAGCAGTCCGAAAGTTTAATGTTGAAACGGCCGAGCTATATGGATTGGATGTGCTGCCTTCCGCATACGGCCTTGCACGGACAGGACAGGTTGACGAACAATACATGCTCAATATGATCAGATATCTTCCCCGGAGAGCGGAGATTTTTCTTCATCCTGACAACTCGACGGACCGCGGGCAAAAAGAGCTGAAAGCTCTCACCTCAAACGCTGTAAGGGTCGCGCTGGAATCTCTCGACATATGCGTATTAAACAGAAAAGAAATGTTGAATCTGAAAAAGGACTGATTATAGAAAATTTGAGGCAAATCTGCCGGATTAAACATATCAAGTTACAGTTTAGAAAGTGGAAATATGAAAACCTTCCTTGTTGTCATGATAGCTGCAGCATGCGCTGCGGTGGGCGAAACATTGTTAAGCTACGGCATGCGCTCATACGGCGCGATCAACTTGTCCAGCTCGGAGCACTGGCTGACGCTCGTTTCATCCGTCGTGAAAAATCCATATGTCTTTGCGGGAGTAGTCTTTCTCGCGATCTTTTTCTTTTTGTACCTCGCGGCGCTTTCCTGGGCTGACTTGAGCTTCGTGCTGCCGCTTACCGCTGTATCGTATCTGTTTGCGGTTTTCCTGGCCAAATATTTTCTGAAAGAAGACATATCCTGGTATCGCTGGGCCGGTACCATTGTCATAGTGATCGGAATTGTCCTCGTTTCTCTCGATGATAACAAGCGAACAACCGATCACGCGGCAGAAAAGCAGTTTGGGGCGCAAAGCCTGTCAGATTCCGGGGCGTTGCATGATAAATAGACAGTTCCCTGTGCAAATTACCGAGGTGAGATTATGCGCGCATTAGTGACCGGGGCAACCGGTTTTATAGGGTATCACGTGGCAAAACTGCTGCATGAAAAAGGCTATTCGGTCCGCGCCCTGGTGCGGCCTGAAAGCGACACGACATTATTGAAAAGCCATTGCGAATTAATTGTGGGTGACGTGAGGGATGCAGACTCGGTCGCCAGAGCGATGAAAAATTGCAGGTATGTGTACCACGTTGCAGCGGATTACAGGTACTGGGTACCGGACGCATCAACCATGTATGCGACTAATGTAACCGGAACGATAAATGTCATGAAGTCCGCACTTCATGCTGCAGGTTTGCTGAAAGTTATTTATACGAGCAGCGCCGGGGTTCTTTCCAGCGGTTCGAAGGTAATACCTTCCAACGAAAACAATACCGCGAGCCTTCATGACATGGTGAATCTTTATAAAAAAACCAAGTTCCTTGCCGAGGAAGCCGTTTTTACGTTCATCGAGAAAGGTTTGCCCGCTGTCATCGTAAATCCTACCACTACGCTTGGCGCTGTCGATAGAAAACCCACGCCAAGCGGACAAATTATCGTGGATTTTCTGAACGGCAGGATACCTGCATACATAGAGACGGGAATCAACATTGTCGATGTTGAAGACGTCGCAGTCGGACATCTGATGGCGGCCGATTATGGAAGAATTGGTGAGCGGTATATTTTGGGGAATGCAAACATTACGCTTAAGAAGTTCTTTGAATGTCTGGCCGGATGTACGAAGCAAAAAGCCCCAAACATCCGACTCCCCTATGCGCCTGTAGTAATTGCAGCGTATGTGGATGAAGCCATATCCAAATGGGTTACGCACAAGCAGCCCAGAATATCGCTTCCAAGCGTAAAAATGGCTAAAAAGTACATGTATTTTGACAGCAGAAAAGCAGTAAGAGAACTGCAGATGCCACAAACGCCATTGGAAATAACGATAGAGAAAGCAATACGCTGGTACGAGAACAACGGATATGTTGTCGCGCATCCGAAATGCGATGTTTGCAGTGCCTAATCGCTGCATGTGAGGCCAGCCTTGCCGCAAAGAATCCCGGACAAATAATTATTTTCTCTTTTAAGAATTAAAGCCATGACAAGCATATTTATCTGCGTTTTAACAGCCGTGTCGTTTGTTTACAGCGCTATAGCATTGTATTGCGTGTGGGAATTTTTCGGCAAAAAAAAAGAACATGCGCGCCTCCTGAAATATGAATCGGTTTCCATCATAAAACCGATTAAAGGTATAGGAAAAGACTTCAAAGATAACATTGGGACTTTTTGCAATCAGGATTACCCTGAATATGAGGTTCTGCTCGGAGTGACAAACGACGTTGATGATATGGATGCCGACAAGGAAATCGCGTCAATTCCAGCCGGAAACAAGATCCGAAAAGTTATGAATTCTGGGCAGCACGGAGCCAACAGGAAAGTATCAAATCTTATTGGGCTTCTGCAATCAGCCAAATATGACCTGCTTGCCATCAGCGACAGCGACATGCATGTTGACAGTGAATATCTGAGAAAAATTTCCGCTGAATATGCTGCAGAGAAAAACACCGGATTGGTAACTTGTCTTTATAAGATATCAGACCCTCCGTCCATGGGAGCTGCACTAGAGTCGCTTAGCATAGCTCTCGATTTCATTCCATCGGTGCTTATTGCCCGTAAGCTTGAAGGCGTTACGTTTGGATTGGGGGCTACCTTGCTCACTTCAAAAAAAAAGATAGAAGAGATCGGCGGATTGGCATCGATTGCAGATTACCTTGCTGATGACTACCAGATCGGAAACCGCTTGTGGCAGCGCGGATACAAAATTGTTCTTTCAAATGTTGTCATAGAAAATGTTGTCGGTCCAATGAGCTTTGCCGAGTATTTTAATCACCAGCTAAGGTGGTCCAGAACCTGCCGCGTGTCCAGACCATATGGCTATGCCGGCTACGGGATCACGCATCTTTTCGTTCTTTCCCTGTTTTGTCTGGCCGTGAGCGGTTTCAGCCCGCTTTCTGTGTCTTTGCTCATTGCCGCACTGTTTTTGCGGTATTGTCTTGCAGCGTTGCTGCACCGGCTGGTCATCCCTTCAAAAAAATGGAGAAGATGGCTTGTTTTGCTGCCGATAAAGGATGTTCTGAGTTTTATAATCTGGGTTTGGAGCTTCACCGGCAATAAAGTCACCTGGAAGGGAATACCGTACAGGATATTGAGGGACGGACGCATCAAAGAAGACCGTTCATTTGGCTAGCGAGCCTTGAAGCCGGGAAGCCATACACCTTTTAAAAATACTTTATACCAAGCAGGTGTACAAGATTGAAAATTTCACCACATGCAAATTACAGCCAATATCTGCTCGTCGTTTTTATCATACTGCTTTCAGCTTGTTCTGCGGGGAAACACCTGGAAACGGATTTGCAGCAGCCGTCCGGATTGCCTCCAGCGGATGAAACGCCGGTTTCAGCGTCCGAACAGCCTTCTCTTGAACCAATTCCAGGATTTGATGACACGGAAGAAGATATCTACGATCCCCTTGAACCCGTGAACAAAACGATATTTGCGGTAAACGACAAGTTTTATTTCTGGTTTATCAAACCGGCGACAACCGGTTACAACTGGGCTGTTCCGGAAGGCGCCAGAAAATCGGTGAAAAACTTTTTTTACAACATCGAGATGCCTGTACGATTCGTGAGCTCTCTGATGCAGGCGCAGGTAAAATCCATGGGAATAGAGCTTGCGCGCTTCACGATAAATTCTACGATCGGCGTTGCCGGTTTGTTTGATGTTGCAAAAAGTTCGTTTTCTCTTGAACCCCAGGAAAAAGACATTGCCCAGGCTTTGGGCAGGTATGGTGTCGGGGAAGGATTGTACCTGGTCTGGCCCTTTGCCGGGCCTTCCACGGCAAGGGAGACAGCAGGTTCGATTATCGAATTATTCCTTACGCCTTGGAGACTTGTTCAGCCAGATGCGGCTGCGGCAGCTATCGGCGTATACGATTACTTTAATCGAGCCTCTTTGGAGGCATATGAATATGAAGAATTGGTTAAATCATCGTTGGAACCGTATTCTGCGCTAAAAAATGCATATATCCAATATCGAAGAAACATTGTAAACAACAAATAATTTTTAAACAAACACAGGAAGGAATAGCTATTATTTCCAGTTATTTTTTCAACCATGAGTGAATTCACCTGAGTAGTCTCTTAAGCGCGACAGTGTATACCAGGATCTCGTCTCACGGAATTCTGCTGAAAGCAAAAGGAGTGCTCAATGAAACGAAATAAATCAACATTTCATTTTAGCAATAACACCGTAAAATCTTTTAAAAAAGACTATCTTGCATGTCTTCATTTTTTTCAGGGAGCATTGCCACAGGCCGCCACTTCCAACGATCATTACCTCGCACTGGCCTTCGTCGTGCGGGCCAGGATGCTGCAGTACTGGCTGGAGAACACCGATGATCAACTGAGCAGAAACAACCGGGCAGTCTGTTACTTTTCAGCCGAGTATCTCCCAGGATCGCATCTGGGTAATGCCCTGATGAACCTGGGAATCATGGAGCAGGCAAAGTCGACCGTGAAAGAATGCGGACAGGATTTGGATGTGCTGCTTGCTCAGGAACAGGAGCCCGGGTTGGGCAACGGCGGATTAGGACGATTGGCCGCTTGCTTTCTTGATTCGATGGCAAATCTGGACATTCCATGCATCGGCTACGGCATCCGTTATGAATTTGGCATTTTTGACCAGGAGATTAAAGACGGCTGGCAGGTGGAAAAGACAGACAAATGGCTATCTAACGGCAATCCGTGGGAAATTTGCCATCCCGGTGGCTCAGTTGAAGTTAAATTGGGCGGATATACGAGGAGTTATACAGACGCGTCAGGACACTACCGTGTTCAATGGGTTCCTGAGCGGATTATATGCGGCGTTCCTTACAATACGCTCATACCCGGGTATAAAACGCCAGCAATGTCCACAATGAGACTTTGGAAAGCGGAAGCCTGCGAATCGTTCGATGTACAGGCATTTAACACAGGGGATTATCTGGGAGCCGTGCACGAGAAAATTATATCAGAAACGATTTCCAAAATACTCTATCCTAATGAAGGCGCTCATCTAGGAAAAAAACTGCGCCTTGCTCAGCAGTTTTTCTTCGTATCATGCTCTCTTCAAGATCTAATTCGTATTCAGCTACTTCGTGGCAGGGGATTGGAGACGTTTCACGCCAATTTTGCCGTACAACTTAACGACACACATCCGTCTGTGGCTATCGCGGAATTAATGCGTCTTTTGGTCGATGAAAACGGCATGGAGTGGGAAAAAGCCTGGGACATTACAAGGCAGACATTCTCATACACCAATCACACGCTCCTCCCCGAGGCATTGGAGACGTGGCCTGTATCTCTTTTTGCCGCCCTTCTTCCGCGGCACCTGGAGATCATATATGAGATTAACGCGAGATTTTTGAACGAAGTCCGGCAACGCTTCCCTCATGATGAAGAGCGAATACAGCGCTTGTCTCTGATCGATGAAAACGGCGAGCGTTCTATCCGGATGGCGCACCTTGCAACAGTGGGAAGTTATGCCGTGAACGGGGTGTCCAGGGTGCACACCGCACTCCTTAAGAAAAACGTTCTCAAGGATTTCCATGCTCTATGGCCTGAAAAAATCGTGAACATTACCAACGGCATCACGCAGCGGCGATGGCTGCTTCTCAGCAACCCGAGATTAAGTGCGCTTATCAGTGAAGCCATAGGAAAAGGGTGGATTCGTGATAGTGAAGAACTGCGGAAACTCGAATCGCTGGCTCAAGACAGTGAATTTAAAAACAGGTGGCGTGCAGTCAAGAATAAGGCGAAAGTCGAACTTGCCGGCTATATTCGGAAACAGTGCGGCATAACAGTTGATTCCGAAACCCTTTTTGACATGCAGGCCAAACGGATTCATGAATATAAGCGCCAGCATCTGAATCTTCTCCATATAATAGCACTCTATTTACGGATTAAGCAGAATCCAAGCTATGAGATTCTTCCACGTACTTTTATTTTTGCAGGTAAAGCGGCTCCAGGCTACAGTATGGCCAAATACATTATCAAACTCATCCATGAAGTGGCATTTCAGATTAATAATGATCCAGATATAAATGAAAAACTCAAGGTGGCATTTATGCCTGATTTTAACATCACGGTAGGACAGGGGATCTATCCGGCTGCTGATCTTTCTGAACAAATATCCATGGCTGGCGGGGAGGCGTCAGGGACTGGCAATATGAAATATATGCTCAATGGCGCACTTACAATCGGGACAATGGATGG
>CAZYEF010000103.1:0-10388 GCA_964646375.1 uncultured Nitrospiraceae bacterium
CATTGCTCACAATATAATCCATTCTCCACGGCGCCCAGAGCCGGTCCATAGGTTCAATAAGCCTTGAGCCGAACGCGGAAATCAGAACACGTACGGTTTTCTGACTCCGCTCCGCTATTGCCCTTTCTCCAACTTTTTCATCTCAGCCATTACCAACTGTATGTCTTTCCATACCAACGCTTTGTCTTTCGGATTCCTGAGCAGATACGCAGGATGAAACGTCGGCATGAGCGGAATACCCTGGTAGGTTTGCCACACTCCACGAAGCGCGGTAATTCCCCGGCTTGTTTTCAATAATGTCTTCGCGGCGATATTTCCCAGTGCGACAATGAGCTTTGGTTTAATTTCCTGAAGTTGTTTGCTCAGAAACGGCTCACACGATTCGATTTCCTCCGGTTCGGGATTTCGGTTGTCCGGCGGACGACATTTGACGATATTGCAGATATAGACATCCTCACGCTTAAGTTTCATGCCTTTCACGATGATATCCGTCAGGAGTTGGCCTGCCGCTCCGACAAATGGCCTGCCTTGCTGATCCTCCTCGAAGCCGGGCCCCTCACCGACAAACACCAGCACAGCCTGGGGATTCCCTTCCCCAAAAACAATGTTTGTTCTTCCTTTATGCAACGTGCACCTGGTGCAACCGACCAGTTCTTCCCGGAGACTGTCGAGGCCTGTTTTGTTCTGCACGGAAGAAATCTGTTCGGGATGCCTAGAGTGCACCGCTGGTGCCTGCGACGTCGCTGATGGCGTCCTGTGTTCCGGGCTTACGCGCGTGGGGACATCGGTAAGTACCGGTATCGAATCAACGCCCAGAATCTGCAGATATTCGAGGTGCATCCGTGCCTGAGTGATGATATCCGCAAACGCTGCCTGTAATTCATCTGTTTTTTGAAAAGAAGTTTCGGCCATACGCGTGTCGGACTAATTTCAATTTCCCCATTTTAATTTCGTTCGCAGTATCTCATAATAGGTCTTTGTCGGATGCTTAATCAACCGTAGTTTATAGCGGGATTTTCTGATTTCGATAATATTCAAGGGTTCTAGTGAAAAACCAATTTGACCGTCCAGCGTAAGCGTTACATCCTCGCTCTCCGAAGTAAGGCAGACGGTGATGGCGACATCATCTGGCAGACAAATCGGTCTGTTCGTCAGCGTCTGGGGGCAAATCGGTGTAACAATCAGTCCGTGAACGGTGGGCTGAATAATCGGTCCTCCCGCGGCAAGAGAGTATGCCGTGGACCCCGTCGGGGTTGCCACAATCAGTCCGTCTGCGCGAAGCGTCGTCAGAAAAATGCCGTCCACCGAAACGGTCAAATCCATCATTCTGGCTAGCGCGCCTTTGTTGATCACCGCGTCATTCAGTGCCCGATAGCGTTCCACGCACTTGTCATTGCGGATCACACTTACGGAAAGCATGATCCGGTCCTCGGTTTCCAGTTTGCCCGCGATCGCCTGTTCCAGGTTCTCATACAGTTCACCAACGGAAACTTCCGTCATGAATCCGAGGCTGCCGAGGTTGACGCCGAAAATGGGGACGTTCGCGCGCGCATCCGCGACACTTCTCGCCGCCGACAGCAGCGTTCCGTCCCCACCCAGCACGATGATCATTTCCGCAAGCGCCGCTATTTTTGTTCGATCATAACCCGGCCGCTTGATCGCGATAGCGGTGTCTCTGTCGATGAAAACTTTCTTGCCCCGCTTTTCAAGCCACGCAGTCAGATTTTTTACGGTTTTTTGAGCAGTTGGAGTATTTTTCGCAATAATGCCGATTTTTTTCATATGACATTATAATCCTGTCATGAGTGGTATGGTTGTCCGATTATAAACTTGTTTTGAACGACATATGCGGGGGAAAACTACGGCTGAAGATCACTCCTCAATTCCTCCAGCAACATTTCATATCGTATCCCTTCCGCAAGAAACCCGATTTCGCGGCTCCGTTCATCGACATAGGCAAGGTAGACGCTCAAAGATTCTGCAGGAAGTTCGTCTTCAGCCCTTTCGGCCCATTCTATTACCGTTACGCCGTCGGAATCAACATACTCGCCAAAACCGATATTCACCAGTTCTCCGGGTTCCTGAAGACGGTAAAGATCAATATGATAGAAGGGAACGCGGCCTTGATATTCGTTCACAAAGGTAAACGTCGGGCTGGTAATATACTGCGTTTGCACACGCAGTCCCTGTGCGATGCCGTAGGCAAAATTCGTCTTGCCTGATCCGAGATCACCGTATAAGCAGATCGTATCGCCGGGTCCAAGACGGGAACCGAGCATTTCTCCGATTTGCCAGGTCCGCTCCGGACTTGAAGTAATCACTGTAAACATTAGTCAGTTTGCAGCGTGACCGCTTTAACCACATCGCGTTTGCCGACGATACCGGTAATCGCGCCCGATTTTACAACAGGGAGAAGATGCACCTTTTTCTCGGCCATGATCGTGGCAATGTCAACGATCGTCGTATCTTCCGTGATGGTAACGACCTTTCGGGTGCATATTTCTTCAACCAATGTTGCGGTCATGCGTTTTACTTCCTGCTGAAATTTTTTTGAACTTTCCAGATAAATTGCCGCATCGAGAAAACTCACCACGGTCGGAATGTGAAGCCGCTTGTTTTGACTGATAAGATCATTTTCTGTCACAATCCCGAAGAGAACGCCCGACTTGTCAACCACCGGGACTCCGCTGATTTCATGTTCCACGAGGGTGGCTGCAAGCGTGGAAAGAGGTGTTGATGGTTCAACCGTAATCACGTTTTTTGTCATAATGTCCTTCGCGGTAAGCATGATTTCACCTCCTTGAGAAATGCCAGGGACTATTCAAGTGTTTTCAAGAGTGCATCCGGAATCCTCTCGATCAGGTCGCCCGTTATCAGACCCGCTTCTCCCTTTTCCTTTGCAGCAATATCTCCCGCCAGACCGTGAAGATAAACCCCGAGACATGCTGCCTGCGTCGCAGGATACCCCTGTGCAAGCAGGCCGCCGATCATACCGGTAAGCGCATCCCCGGTTCCGCCGGTGGCCATGCCCGGATTTCCCGTCGAGTTGATAAACACTCTCCCGTCAGAACACGCCACCACCGTGCCCGCTCCCTTGAGGACGAGTACAACCTTATGGGCTACGGCAAAATCGGAAGCAATGCCGATTCTGTCCTTCTGGATATCGGCAGAGGAAAAACCGGTAAGTCTTGCCATTTCGCCAGGGTGAGGTGTCAGGACAACAGGCGCTTTTATCTTTTTCAAAATATCAGCAGAACTGGCAATGGCATTGAGTCCATCCGCATCAATCACCAGCGGAATTCTCAGGCGCTGAACAAGATTGCGCACAACGGCGGCGGTTTCGTGGTGGGTGGAAAGCCCCGGACCGATTGCGCAGGCAGTCATCCCTGCCGCGGATTTAAGCAGTTCCTCTTCTGATCCGATTCCCAGGGTACCCTCGATGCTCTCTCCCGAGGGAATACACATGGCTTCCACAATGTGCGATTGGATAACCGGCACAAGATTATGCGGTGCGGCAACACTGACAAGCCCGGCACCCAGTCGCAGTGCCGAGCGGGCCGACATGACGGCAGCCCCTGCCTTGCCCGGAGACCCGGCTATGATCATCAAGTGGCCAAACGTACCTTTATGCGCATCCCGCTTCCGGGGAGTAACGGCACCCCATACGGTTCCCTGATCAAGAAGAGAGACTGGCAGTTTTTCCTGCTCGATCGCTTCGGAGGGTATGCCGATGTCTGCAACACGCACCATGCCGGCAAACTGTGAACCCGGATGAAGAACGATACCCCGCTTTAAAAGCGCCATGGTCACGGTCAGATCGGCGTTGACTGCAGTGCCCATGATCGCACCGGAATCCGCATTGATTCCCGTGGGAATATCAACGGCGACCACCGGCTTTCCCGAAGCATTGATAAGCTCCACCGCCTGTGCGAACCGGCCCGTCAACGGTGAAGAAAGCCCCACGCCGAGCAGGGCGTCCACGACAATGTCCGCCCATTGGAGGACGTCGGTGATAGACGATGCGGAGGCATTCGGTATGATCTGGGCATCCGTTTTCCGCAAAACGGAAAGATTGATCTTTGCCTCCTCGCGCAGCGCCGAGAACGGAGCAAGCACCGCTGCACGCACTGCCACGCCACGGATGTGCAGACGGCGGGCAAGGGCGAGACCGTCGCCACCATTGTTGCCTTTGCCGCAGATGATACCGATCCGAAGCCCCTCCAGGCCGTCAAAAAAACGTTCCATCTCCGCCATGATGGCGATAGCCGCACTCTCCATCAACACCGGACCCGGGATTCCGAATTCGCTGATTGCACGCTGGTCTATGTTTTTCATCTGTTGTGAAGTGACGATTTTCATATGAACAACCTGAGCAGCCTTTCTCATCGCGGGAAACACGGAAACTGAGAAAAATCGGAGTGAATGCTGTTTTACCGCTCTTCGCGCATTACCGGCACTGCGCCACCCACGAGAACGACCTGCGCGACGGCATAGTCCCCATCATGCGAATAGCTCAGCAAAGTCTGCCGCACACCCTTGAGGTCCATGAGGTCCTTTACCCGCCCCGAAATATTCACAACGGGTCCTCCCCCCTCACCGTGAAGGACTTCCATGTCGGTCCACTTTACCCCCGCACTCCATCCCGTTCCGATAGCTTTCAGCACCGCCTCCTTGGCTGCAAAACGAGCGGCATAATGTTGTGATGGAAATTTCTGTTTGGAACAGTACTCACGTTCCGACTCAGTGAATACCCGTTCGAGAAAACCGGAATGATTAGTCCTCGCTTTATGAATGCGCTCGATCATTACCAGATCAATTCCAATCCCGATAATCATCCATCCCCCCCATCAATATCTGACAGGCAATTATGCTGCCTCAATGAGCGATTTCATTTCCTTCACTGCCCGCTCCAGTCCGACAAGTGCGGCGCGGGAAATAATACTGTGACCGATATTGAGTTCTTCTATTTCCGGAATACGCGCGATGGCCTGCACGTTTCTATAATTAAGGCCGTGCCCTGCCCCCACACGAAGGCCAAGGCTCGCAGCCAGTTTCGCCGCATCAATAATTTTCTGAAGCTGCCCCGCGACACTCCGCTCATCGCTCGCATTGGCGTACGCACCAGTATGAAGCTCAACCCACTCTGCAGTTGTTTTTTTGGCTGCCATAATCTGCCGTTCATCGGGATCGACAAACAGGCTGACTACAATTCCGCCCTGGTGAAGCCGCTCTGTATATGATTTCAGAAAATCAATACGGGAGGCCGTTTCCAACCCCCCTTCCGTGGTGAGTTCCTCTCTTTTTTCCGGCACCAAGGTCGATAAATCAGGTTTTACTTCCAGAGCAATACGCTGCATCTCATCGGTTGCGGCCATCTCAAAATTCAGTTTTGTATGGACAATCTCGCGAAGCAGCCGGAGATCACGGTCTTGAATATGCCGCCGGTCCTCCCGGAGATGCGCAATGATGCCGGCTGCGCCCGCAGTTTCGGCAATCACCGCTGCCGCGATCGGATCCGGTTCTCCGCCTTTTCGTGCCTGCCGGAGCGTAGCGATATGATCAATATTGACGGATAACTGTGGCACAGCAAATCCCCCCCGCAAAATAAGCTTAATTCGATTTTATCATCTCTCTGTTAAAATATCCACAAAATTTGATTCGCTGATTTTCCGCAAACAACCGTGCCCTCCGCAATTCGCCTGTGCTCCCGTCCTGAATGCTCAAGGTGATTTTCATGCTGTTGAAAAAGGGAAAATTACCGCAGTTTCGGCATTGACCGCAATCCCTGCCTTTGGTATATTTATTTAACGGTATGCATCGGGAGGTGAAAAGATGATTCGTCTTCTTAATATATGGCTCATCGTGGTTTCATTTATTGCTGCATCAGCATTTCCACTCTTCGCACAAGAGGCAAGAAACGTGACTGCTGAAGGCGTGGCGGTCATCCAGGGCGCTGCCCGAGACATCGCCCGCGATGCCGCGATCGAAGATGCCCAAAAGCGGGCAGTGGAACAGGCCATAGGAATTCTGATCGACTCGCAGACACAGGTTGAAAACTATCAACTCATCAGCGACAATATTCTTGCGCAGACCAAGGGTTATATCAAACAATATTCAGTTGCTTCGGAGACTGTTGACGGAAACCTGCTCCGCGTCCGCATAAACGCCGAGGTCGCGCTTGATCAATTGACGGAAGATCTCACCGGCATCGGCATTCTGTTGGGGCGCATGAACAAACCCCGCACCATGGTCATGATCGCGGAACAGAACGTCGGCCAGAACGTCTATGCCTGGTGGGCTGATCCTCATGGGCAGGAGGCCGACTTGAGCGCTGTAGAGACTGCGTTCATGGACAAATTCACGGGGAAGGGGTTTGAGTTCATTGACCATGAGGTCGCTGCAAAAGACATCAAGGTTGCCAAACCTTACCGGGTTGCAAACCTTTCAGCCGCCCAGGCCAGGATGCTGGCCGGCCAGGCGGACGCGGAAATCGTTATCATCGGCAAAGCCGTTGCCAAACTTTATGGTGAAGTCGGCGGCGGAATAAAATCCGTTCAAGCCGACCTGACCGCACGAGCAGTGCGGGTCGACACCGGACAGGTCATCGCCACTGCCGGTACTCATGCGGCTGCCGTGCATATTTCCGAAGTCACCGCAGGGACGGAAGCCCTCAGGAAAACCGCCAACGAAGCGGCAGACGACATGATTGGGAAAATTCTTGCCGTGTATGCGAAAGAAACCGGCGGCACCAGGTCGATCAACATTACCATCTCCGGCTTGAACAAAACCCAGTTCGTAAAATTCAAAGATGTGCTCAAAAACCAGGTCCGCGGCATCAAGGATCTGCATGAACGAAGCTTCGCCGGGAACACGGCAAAAATCTCGGTGGATTCCAAGAACAGTGCACAGATGCTTTCCGATGAGCTCGTCCTCAAAGACTTTGGCACGTTTGCAGTTGAAGTTGTTGCTTCCACACCGAACGCTCTTGTCCTGAAGGCAGCACCTAAATAAGAGCCTATACGGCTGAGCATCGCAAAATAAAATCCTTGCGCAAAGTATTTTAGCAGGGATTTTTTATGCACATCGGGCGATCAGCATGTTTTGGTCCACTTCTGTTCAAAAACGTCGATGTTACTGGCACTTTTCAACGCGCTATTTTTCTGAAGACAAAAACAGAATTTATCTATACAAATCGTGCACATAGGATTATGTGTTGTTTTGAAATGCTTTTCCTTCCTACTGAACTCCGCCATTCAACGCTGAAAATATGCCATTTATGCCCCGAATAGTGCTCTTCATCCCTTTTTCATTGTTTCTTCGACGCGGTCCCTTTACAGTATAAGCAACCATAAGCAGTGTGATGCTGTTTCTTATACCATGTCTTGTCTACCGCTTCCCCAAACTGCAGGGACTGGTGGAATAGGAAGTCTCTGATTCGTTTGGGCCTCCGAAAAAGCTTGAGTCAGCCGCATCAATACAACCAAAATAAAAAATGCTGCATGTAAAAAGCAGCATCGCATTGGTCCTGACATGCAAAATGCGATGACAGCTGAGCGTGTGCTTAACTTCAGCTGAAAAAAACTATTAAAAGAGAGGTAATAAAAAGCCATGCAATGGTTCCATAACTATTCAGCTTTCGGCGGAAGTCTCGGGCTCACCGCCATTGCAGTATCAATCCCGATTTTTTATCTTTTCTGGGCCCTGGCCATAAAACGAATGAAAGGGCACATAGCAGGCATAACGACGCTTCTGCTGACGATTGTGATTGTGGTTATAGCATATGGTATGCCGCTCACTGTCGCGATATCAGCAGCGGCACTCGGCATGATCACCGGCCTTTTCCCGATAGGCTGGATCATTCTCACCGCTGTCTTCCTTTATAATCTGACTGTGGAATCAGGACAGTTCGAAATCATAAAAAACTCCATTTCCTCACTCTCAACCGACCGAAGACTGCAGGCCCTTCTGATTGCATTCTGCTTTTCCGCATTCATGGAAGGAGTGTCCGGACAGGGTGCACCGGTGGCTGTTGCCGCGGCCATGCTGATTGGGTTGGGTTTCCCGGCTCTGCCGGCAGCCGTAATCTGCTTGGTCGCCAATACGCCGCCTGTTCCCTTCGGCCCCGTCGGAACACCGACCATCATGATGTCCACGGTGACCGAACTGAACAGCCTGGTCGTATCCAAAGCCATTGGTCTGGATATGACCATACTCGCTCTTATCATTCCGTTTTTCATGCTGGTGGTAGTGGCCGGATGGAGAAATGTCGGCGGTGTCGTACCGGCAGCGCTGGTGGCAGGTATCAGTTACGCCGTCACCAACTGGATTGTAAGCCAGTATATGGGCCCGGAGTTGCCGGCTATTTTGTCGTCCTTCGTGTCAATGATCTGCCTGGGCGTATTCATGAAATTCTGGAAACCAGCCACCATCTGGCGCTTCCCCAATGATACGGATGCCTCACAAGACAAGGGGCGACATCACACGTTCGGAGAGATCTTCAAAGCATGGTCACCGTTCATTATTCTCATGATCGTCATGGGGATATGGGGCATGCCGGTCTTTAAAAAATGGGTTGCCACTGAACTCAAATGGTTTGTCATGATTCCTTCCTGGCCCGGCCTGGACGGCATCGTATACCGCACAGCACCCATTGTGGCCGCGCCCGCCAAATACGCCGCCAGCTACCGATGGGATTTCTTCTCCGCTCCCGGTACCGCAATGCTGCTTTCCGCCTTTATAACGATGGCGGTTCTGAAGATCAGTCCTTCCACCGGGGTAAAGGTCATGGGAAAGACCTGCAAACAGCTCATGTATTCACTCATTACATTGTCTTCCGTCCTCGGCATCGGCTTCCTGGCAAACTATTCCGGCATGTCCTACACGCTGGGCCTTGCCGCTGCCGCGTATACCGGAATGCTCTTCCCGATATTCTCGCCCATGATCGGCTACCTGGGCGTATTTCTGACCGGCTCGGTCACTTCCTCGGCCGCCCTATTCGGCAAATTGCAGCAGGTTACCGCTACCCAACTGGGATTTAACCCCATGCTGACCATTTCTGCGAACCTGTTTGGTGCCGACATCGGCAAGCTGATTTCCCCGCAGTCAATCGCCGTCGCGTGCGCCGCCGTCGGTCTCGTCGGGCATGAAACTGATATTTTCCGACAAACACTCAAGTATTCGATCTATCTCCTGTTGTTCGTTATTGCCATCATTCTGCTGCAAGCATGGGTATTCCCGGATATGCTGCCGAAAATTGCGGGTTTTTTCACTCAACACGCCGTCTAACAGCCAAAACCCCATGACTTGTGATCACAACAGGTCATGGGGTTTCTTCATTACACCAACTGCTGCAAACC
Source organism: uncultured Nitrospiraceae bacterium (assembly GCA_964646375.1). GTDB lineage: Bacteria > Nitrospirota > UBA9217 > UBA9217 > UBA9217 > JBAZLV01. The sequence continues at coordinate 9,357 of CAZYEF010000103.1, forward strand.
GTGCCATAAAGCATGGTATCGCACTTTTTTCACTTCCCCGGATAATCCAATTCTAAATTACTGATTCAAAGAAATAGATCTATGCCATGTTGTTCGTTTAGGGTGACGCGGCCGGAGATGTTCTCAGACACTCGGTCTCTTTCTGCAGGTCACATCTGAACTGTTCAAGCTGTCGGAGCTTTTCCTCTTCGTCCCACTGAAGCTCTTTCGCGGCCATGTCCGCGATTTGATGAACCTGGTGCATGCCGCGCGACGCGGTTATACCCAGATATATTCTGCGCAGAATGATGTCCGACAGCGTTTTCGACTCTTCCTCACTTATGCTGTACAACACCTGGGCGTAGATATCATTGCTCTCGGGCGAAATTGCACCGGCAAAAGATGGGTTTTCACGCATAAAACGAAGTACATCCCCGGCCCTGGCTCCATACAGGCTGATGAGGTGCCGTACGGTTTCCGGAGAAATATTGAAACGGCCGGATAATTCCGGCACAGTTTCCTTCACATATTCAGCATACCCTGCCGGAAGCCCTCCGGGAAGCGGTTTTTTGTCCGTAACGCAGCGTGCATACATTCCAAGTACGTCGCATGTCGCGTCCACCGTATCCTTTGCCATATTGCGGTAGGTTGTAAGCTTTCCGCCCGCAATGCTGATAATCCTGCCGGAACGCCCTTCTTTGATGACCCGGTGCTTGCGTGATATTTTAGATTCTTTCGCACCGGAAAAGGCAAGCGGTCGTATTCCTCCGTAGGTATACAGAATAGATTCCCTCCGCAATTCTATTCCCGGCAGAACACGCCTGCTTTCGTTCAGCAGATAATCAACGTCGTCCGAATCAGCGTGGACTTCATCAAGGTCTCCGTCGTATTTCGTGTCCGTTGTGCCGATGAGCGAATATCCGCCCAGCGGAGTGATAAAGAACATCCTCCCGTCTTTTGAGGCAATAAACAATGCCTGCTCGTTCAGTTTGGGAAGCACCAGGTGTATCCCCTTGGTGGGATAAATGATCTTCGGCTGGCGAATGCAGCCTG
>CAZYEF010000104.1:0-10335 GCA_964646375.1 uncultured Nitrospiraceae bacterium
ATTTGTCCGAGGATCGCTATGCGAACTATATCAAGCTCAAAAAAGAGTCGGAATTTCACGAGATGTCATATCTGGACAAACGAAAAAAGGATAAAGCCTTCGGCCGGTTCATCAAAACGGTAAAAAAGCAGAGAAAGTAAAACAAGGACTTCAACAAATCGTTGAGGGCAAGGGATGGCTCTCGTTGTTGACGAGCAGCATTGAAAACTGCTAACATAAAATTATAACTAATCGGGACAGATGCCCCGCGCCCTCCGGACTTCAGCGCCAAGGAGACATGAATGATTAAATATCGGATTCTTCCAGAGCATAAACTCGTCGTGTATTGCAACTGGGGAGTAACTCCTATGGAAGATGTCTTGGAAATGAGCAGGCGCCTGAGAACCGATCCTGATTATATTTCAAGTTATGATGGGATTTTTGATAATACCCGGCTTGAGCATCCTTATACCAGTGAAGAGATGCGCATATTAGCCGAACGAAGAATGGAGAAAAACCCATCTAACGGCAGGCTGGCAGTGATTTCACCGGACGATGTCGTTTACGGAATGAGTCGAATGCATCAGCTGATAGGTGAAGGAAGTTTCCCTGTTCAAATAAATGTGTTCCGTGACGCGAAGTCAGCCTTGGAATGGCTCAATAAAACAGGCATTGACATTGAAAGCATATTGAAGGAAATCAGGGAGGAGAAAAAATAAAGAAAAAATCCCATCATTTTGACACGGCCGAAATCAGGCCGTGTCCCGCTTGATGCATAATTAAATAAGCTTTGAAGATACGCAAATTTCAGCGTTCCTGACCAGGTTTACCAGGTTTAGAGCCGGGTGGCCCCGAGCGTCTGGAGAGTTTCCTCCTTCGTTTCTGTGCCTCTAGCCGCTTCCTCTTTTTTTTAACCGAGGGTTTCTCATAAAAGCGTCGTTTTTTCAGATCCCCCAACAATCCGTCAAGCTGGAGTTTCTTTTTCAGAACACGCAAAGCCTTTTCGACATCCCCGGACTGAACCCTTACCTCCAAGACCGGCCCCCTCCGCTACCAGGCCTGCCACCGCCGCGTTTATTGCCTCTGCCGCCGCCACCGCCGCCGAACCCTGATCTCCCCCGTTCCAACTTGGGCCGCGCCTCATTCACCGTGACAGTTCTATCCATAAATGACGTGCCGTTCATGGTTGAGATCGCTTTCTCGGCGTCTTCATCCGATGCCATCTCTACGAAACCGAACCCCTTGGATCTGCCGTTTGTTTGATCGACGATGAGTGTCGCAGACACTACTTCACCGAACTTTGAAAATGCCTCCCGTAAATCCTCTTCGTGGGTGTTGTACGAGAGATTACCAACATACAGTTTTTTTGCCATATTATCTCCTTATGTGATGTAGCGTTCAGCGGATATCCGCTTACAAGAAGCGGTATATTTAAGCGTTTTCTTCGATTGCGCCTTGTTTCAAAACCTGGACCGGGTGTGACTATTGAGCCATATCGCTCGCCAACCGAAGATACCAGCTCTTTTTACAAGAAAAAAAGTGAGAGCAGAAGGGGTTAGTAATCGATGATGGGGCGTGGATGACATCCGCGCAAAAACCGGATGTCTTGCCCATTGATGATCTGTTTAATATTATACTGGATTCGCGCTAAATTGCAAGGAATATAACCTGGGCATACCGCGCTTGATCTGATTCTTATTTCTTATTTCCCGCCGCAGGAGCGATAGCTGAAAACGGAATGTCAAGAATTCTATAGTCACGATAATCCTTGAAATCGTAGTGCCACCATTCTTCCGGGTACGGGAAAAAGTATCCTTCCCGCTTCATGGCTGCTCGCAGCAAATCCCGGCGCGCACGTTGTTCATTCGTCCCGCCTGTGTAAGTAACGAATGCGCGCTCAGTCATTTCATCATAGTCGCTTGGCATTTCAACTTCGCGCCCGGTACGGATATCATAAAGGCCCACATCCACTGAGCATCCCCGGTTGTGCACAGATCCGATAGAAGGATCTGCGACGAAAATCCGTTTGGCAGGCGGTGTGATGTCCCAAAATAATTTAGTCACTGACCAAGGACGATATGCGTCATGAATCACTAATCCATACCCTTGCCCTTTGAGCCACCGGTGGGCTGAGACAAGCGCATCTGCGGCAGGCCGTTGAAGAAACACGCGCGGCTCAGAGTATACTGCCTTGCCGAAAAAATTGTTATCTGTGGCATAACGGATATCGAGACGAATCGTAGAATCCAGTTTTGTTAGTTCTACCAAGTCGTCATTTTTACAAGAATCGCAACCAAGGGGAGGACGTACTTGTGCTTGCTCCGCAGCATTTGCGGCAGAGATTATGAACAAAAAAATTACGGTCAAAAAGCAAAAGCTTTGTTTTACCCCTGGTCCACGACTTATCTGATTCATTCTGCCTCCTTAATCTTTTAGCTATGCACATTAGCTAAACAATTCCGTATCACATCACACTGGTTCGTGTGATTTCTTTCCATATACCCGAGCATAAGCTTTGCAAAATGGGCAGACCTTGTCTTCCACCTCTTTCACAAAGTGAAACGAGAGCCCAGACTGTTTTTTTCTTGCGCTCTTGCATACGGGGCAAGCACTGCTGCAGAAGTCAGCCATTTTCCGATCTCGTTCAGTGATATTCATTTTCGGTCACCTTTGTCTTAGCAGGATATAACCAGCATAGGGAATACAAAAAAGTAGTTATTAGCCCTTAAACTGACCCTTTTTTAATATCTGAATCGTCTTCGCATCCTGTTCTCCATTGAAATACTTATCAAGTGCTTGCGCAAATACCGAATGCGAAGGAGCTGCATGCGCAAACAATGTCATGGAAGATTTGAGCTTCATGTCGTCAGGATAACCGAAAATCTGCGAAACAGACCGTCCCTTAATGGCAAGCACCAGTTCAGTGCACTCCATCAACCGCTTTCCGAGGACAGGATGATCAAGATATTGCTGAGCTTCCTCAATACTTTTGATGGCGTAGTATTTTGAAGTTGCGCTCTGGGCCAGTCCGTCTATTTGCGGGAAGACATACCACATCCAGTGAGACTGTTTCTGGCCGGCCCGCAACTCTTCAAGAACATCATGGTAGTTATTTTCCTGCGCGATTATGAAGCGATTTAATTCAAACGGATCGCCACCATTGAGAGCATCGCTTTCTCTTATCATACCTGCCTTCCAGAAACAGTTCTGACTGATGATGGCAACCGGATTCTGATTGCAGAGCCGGTTTCACAAATATCTGTTCAGAATACAGGCGCTTGTAATACCAAACTGGAACTCAGAAATATTTTTACCCATGTGATATCCGTCACTGGAATCAAATAGATGGAGGGGTAGAATATGTTCATAGATTTTCGTTTCTCATACTTTACTGCGGCGAGGGTAATAAGTTATGGATGCTTTTAACGGTTGGCATAAAACAGCTCTTATTATCATATTGTCTACGGTTTTTTGTCTGGCTTCTCTCCCTGCCTTCGCGGCACCGTCCGAACAATCTGCATCCAGCCTTCCTGAAGCATCCCAATCAGAACCGCAGGCGCCGGACGATGACCACAAGAGTGAACCAAAACAGATTTTAATCATATCGAATAGCAAAACCGCAACATCATCCGCCATGCCGCAGAAAAACACCGAAGAAGTAAGGCATCTCTCTGATTTGGGCAAATCCATTTCAGAAAGTGTGAGCATAGGTCCGCTCATGGGCAGGCAGTTAAATTCGCCGATAGTCATCAACACGTATGTTGGAGTCGTATTACGATACAAATTCTAGAAAGCACGAACCCCTGCTCATCTTATTGCTTGACCGCTTATACTGCCGGATTTTCGAATGCTTCTTAGAGGAAGCAGAACAATAAAACCATACCATATCTATGCCCGGGCATATTTACTCAGAAAATCGAGAAACGAGGCGAGCTCCTGCCTAAACTGGTCCGAGTCTTTCCTGAACTCCAAGCCAAGCGAGTGAAATTCCGTTCCCTCCTTCAGCTGTTTCATGTCGCAGGCCACCTTGAATTCTCTGTCCCGGGCAAGAAAGGTGATTGCATACGGCACATCAGGGGAAAGTTTCAACCCATCCTTTACCGGCACTACCAGCCTGCAACCGCCTTCGCTGATATCAAGCATTGTTGCGTCAGAGACGACTACAGTGCCCGAGGCGTCAAGCAATATGGCGGGAAGGTAGATTTTTATCCTCGGTGAGACTCTCAACTTTACGCACGCTATATCAGCAGGATATTTGATGAACATCAGGGGAAAAGGATAATGCTGGATATGGATGGCCTCGGAGATGAAACCGTACGCATTCCCGTCTTTCAAAAAGCGCATTTTTATCGTATCATTGCTCTTAAGACCAGCCTGATCACCTTGCGCAGTAATAGCGGTTGTCATCAGGAACACGCCCTCTTCCCACCCAAGCAGTTTGGCAGGCAGGTAACTCTTGTAATAAAGTTCGGTTGAAAATGTTAGTCCAACTTCCCACGCTGTATTTCCCAATGATAGCGCCTCCTCGGCTGAAAACTTGAAAATCTTACCATATTCATACCTCGCGGTTCCAGCAAAAAAAGGCTGAAAACATCTCTGCCAATATATGTCCGGACAGGTCAAAAATCAGCCGGTAAGGTTTATAATTTTTTTGTGGAGCCTTCTCCGGCAGGAGCCGGAGGCGCCATCACCAAATGCGACCTCCCGCGGCTTACTTCATTCTTCCACCGATGGAAGTCGGAGGATTCCATGTCGCAGTGATTTAGAATGTAATCCCAAATCCTGCGGAAGCGGTTAAGCCGTGTCTGTAACCGTTAGGTGCGTTTTCTGCCAGATAGAACAGATCCAAACCGAACGCAAGCCTTTTATAGATGCGCCATTCAAAACCGGGACCCACCGCGCCGCCATATACGGCTCGATAGGTATGCCCCGTCGGTTTACTCCAATCATACGTCGCAACTCTGCCAAAATATGCGGAAAATCGCGGACTGATCCATCCGTCATTTTTAAAAGGATAGAACATTGCGCCCACGGCAAAACCCGGGGATTCATGTCTCCAAATGCCGAGCCCCGCGGAAGCGGAGACATATTTATTGAAGCGATATTCAGCATTCATGCCCCAGCCGCCATAGGGAATCCCACCACCGACGCCAATCCTGAATTCATTCGCTCCGAACGATGTACTGCTTTCCTCAGCAAAAGCAGGAACAGACATGAGCACAACCAAACTGACAACAAGTATTGACAAAAAGTATTTCATACCCCCCCCTTGTTGAATTTAGTAATAGCACTTTATATGGACTTTCAATCGCAGTCAAGCCGTGAAATAAATATTTTCATGCATGCAAAAAGTTACAGCATGTTGCACAAAAGAAAAGAATCTTGACGTGAGGACTTGCTTGGTAATATAGTATTTCATCGGCGTTTCATATGGCCTAAAAACATGCACTAATCCTGCTCAGGTACTGAAAACCATATGTTGCTCGGTTTTTTCACCTGTTGAAAGAAAGGTTGCCTGTCAAATGCGTCCCAAACAGTTCGAACCGCTCTCTCTGCGTTTTCTGATATGTGCCGCTCTAATCTGCGCCGTCTGTCTCCTCTCCGGTTGCAGCTACATGAACTTTGCCGCGCGAAAAGCTCATTGGGGAATCACCTTTAAGGGAATTCCGAGCATGTCCACTCTGAACAATCTTGCCCCCGAAGATTCGCTGATTGTAGGAGGACAGATTATCAAACCCCGGAATCGACAGGAACCGCTGCTTCTTCTCGCTGTCAGCAATCAATACCGAAAAAATGAGACGGTTGCGACGATACAAATTCAGCAGCCAAATGAGCTGTACATGATCTTTCTTCCCAAAGGCGACTATGATCTTTATGTTTTTGCGGATTTGGACAAGAGCAAGGACTTCGAGACGGATGAGGTTGTGGGTCGGGCTTCCGTTCACGTTGACCCCGCGCAATCAATATCCGGGGCGCTGCAGGAAGGGCCTTCGATTACGCTGAACATGGATCATCCCGGCAGTGCTGCTTTCCATGTGCGGGAGAGGGTCAAGCCGTCGAGCTACGTGTATGCTTCGCTTGATGACGATTTGTTTGACCCCAGCAACGGCAAAACAGGCCTCTATTATCCGACAGAATTGATTTACTATATCCAGGGTTTTGTGTTCGGACTTGAAGAGTATGATCCCGGAAAAACCACTGTTTTGTTCATACACGGAATCGCCGGTACGCCGCGGGACTGGAAATTTTTAGCGGCAGGACTTGATCGTACCCGGTATCAGCCCTTTTTCTTCTACTATCCCTCCGGGCTCCAGCTTGACAAGTTGGGTACTCTGCTTGCAGAAACACTGAATTATATAGGTAACAATAATTCCATCAGACACCCGCGGAAGATCATAGTGGTGGCGCACAGCATGGGAGGGCTTGTTGCATTGTCCGCGATCAATAAACTTACCCAACGCGACCTCCCTTCGTACCTCAAAATGTACTGTTCTTTTTCCACCCCATACGGCGGCAGCGACATCGCACAGGAATGGGCCGGAAAAGCGCCGGCCAAAATACCGGCCTGGCTCGATGTCCAGTCCCAGAGTAATTTCGTCCAAACATTGAACGGCAAGCCGATCCCCGGCCGACTGCCCTTTTATCTTTTTTTCTCGTACAAGACGCCATCGACCATCAAACAGCCTGAAAACAGCGATGGTGCCGTCAGCATCCGCTCTCAGCTTGAGTTGGGGCTCCAGACCAGCGCCACGCGGGTGATCGGCTTCAATGAAACCCATATGGGAATCCTGAATAGTGAGCCGGCCCGCACGATATTTCTCAAGACCCTTGATGAAGTCATAAGCGCAAACAATAACATCGCCGCTGAATAGCGACCGCATGCAACCCTGCAGACTGGCTGCGGCATCAGACTGCTTATTCATGTGTAGTGTGGTATTGATCTTTGCAGAAAGGACTGATCAGAATTGTTCGATAACGATGTGCAACTATAAATAATGGTTCATCCCGCCATTCGGTACTGTCCGCATTTTATGATCAGCTGCTGTTTTTCTTTCGCCCTATAATCTGGAATGCGTCCGACTCATTGCCGTTCATCGTGCTGACTCGCATATTCTTCTGCCATAAAATATCAAAGTTCCCCAATAGTTTGTATATGTGGTTCATGTCGTGATGTCTGACCACGGCATCTTCTGTGCGAAACATGCCGTATGTGCCCAGCTCTTTTTCGAATTCCTGATACCGCAGCCTGTTTCTCGTATCAGTCTGCAAAGGGTAGTCACTGACAAAGACAATGCCGCCTGGCCTTAATAATCTGAGAATCTCCCTGATGGCACGCTCTTGTCCCGCGTTCGTCGGTATGCAGGTCAGAACAGCTATTAAAAGGCACGCGTCAAATGAGCTGTCATGGAATTTAGTGGATATTCCGTCGAACATGCGAATGTCCAGTTTTTTATACAGACCGTGACCGCGCTTTATCATCTCTTCGGAAATATCAATTCCGGACACGGCAAGGTAACCAGCGTCGGATAATTCGAAGCATGTTCGTCCATAGCCGCATCCATAATCCAATATTCTGGCCGAGAGTGGCAAAAAATTACGGATTATGGGAAGAGGTATAGGGTGGGTAAATGTCTTCGATGCGGCAGCGCGGTCCCAATACTCTGTCTGGATGCCAAGATCATTCATATTTCGCGGAATTAATCCTTCATTTTAAGCCGCTGAGCGATATCTGCCTCTTGAATGCAGTGTAAAATGTCCAGAAAATTTACCTGAAAACTTCCCGGTCCGCCGGAGCGCTCCGCTGCCATTTCTCCGGCAATCCCCATGACTGCCATGGCATGCGCGGCAGCTCTGAGCGGTGAAGGGTTGACCGCAGCAAACGCACCGGTTATAGCGCTGGCCGTGCAGCCCATGCCGGTGACCTTCGCCATCATCGGGTGACCATTCTCAACCAGTATTATTGAGTCACCATCAACGATCATGTCCATCGGACCGCTCATCGACACGACGCATCCCGCGGATCGGGACAGAGCTCGGGCATCGTCTGCGACCTCCTCGGGCGAGTACATGCTGTCCACTCCCCTGGTACCCCGGTCCGCGCGAAGCAGGGACCGGATTTCCGAAGCATTGCCCCGTATAATCGTGGGGCGGATTTGCTGCATCAGTCTTTGCGTGGTGGCGGTGCGGAATTGCGTGGCACCGCTGCCGACCGGATCCAGAATGACCGGAATCTTGCGCAGACGGGCTTCCTGTCCGGCCCTGATCATCGCCTCGACCCATGGCGCACTCAACGTTCCAATATTGATGACCAGCGCCCGGGCAATGCTGACCATCTCTGAGACTTCCTCAATGGCATGGGCCATCACGGGAGACGCCCCGATGGCTAAAAGTGCATTTGCCGTGCTGTTCATGACCACATAATTGGTGATATTATGCACCAGCGGCGATTCCATGCGAATACGTTTAATGTCCTGATAAATCATGTTCCTCTCCTTGCCTTGCTGTTGTCGCGCATCATTTTCGTTTGCGGGGCCTTCGTATCTATTTATAAAACTTCTGAACGAGCGGAAAGCGTTTTTGCACCAGGGGAGAATCCAGGGGCTTGCAAATCCGATCAACACCTTCCTGATCGGTCAAATGGATTTCATACGGCTGCTTCAGCACCTGTGTCAGGTGATAAAACATCACGAAGTCTGCAAAATCCTCGGCCCAGTTCGTACTCCCGTAGAGCGAAGCAAAAGGTGTTTCCGAAAACCGTTTATAGATTTGAGGTGCCTCTCTGATGCTGGTCTTCGATCTGCCATCCGCACCATAAAATGCCAGACTGCTTCGGGCATTGAAATCGTAGATGGCATAGGGAGTGCGCATGTCAACCCAGATGTTTTCCGTAAAAGATGTCCGGCTTTTTTCCGATTGTTTTATGATTTTTATCTGTTTTTCGGGATACGGCGTATGCAACTCAACATAGTCCACGGCATGCGCCGATTCGTGCACCAGGGAGTACAGGAAACCGGTATATCGTGCGCCGCAGTTGATCGTTACCTGCATGGCGGGGGCATCTGCGCTAAAGCAGGAGTTCTCGCGAAAGGTCATCCACGTGGAGAGGTCCGTTCCGAGTGCCGCCGGATTAAACAGCATGACGACATAGATGTTCCCATGATTATCCAGAACATAATCAGTGACACCGCTCCCGAGCAGATTTTTGATAAAATAGATTGCTATCAGCCGCTGCTGAAGAACCTCTTTGAAATGGCGGGGCAGTTTGGAGAGGTAGTCCCTGATCATTCTCCGTTCGGCATCGGTCGGCGTGTAGGAGGCATAGTCGGCCGCTTTGTCTGTCTGGCTCCAGAAAGCCACAACAAAATCCGGGGCCGGTTTTATCCGCGCCTGAAGGGGTGATGATGGATCAAAATGATACGACTGCAGTTTCTTCGCAGGTGTTTCATCAATCAGGCGCAACAGGTTAGCGCGGGATTGCGACTGGCAGGCCGCCAAAGAAAGCAAAATAGCGGCGGCGATAAAATATTTGCAAAGATTATGCATTCCGTTCACCGCTCCTGGTCATAAAGCGCTCAACAGCATGTCCGATGCACACCGCGTCATTCGCGCTGTTCTGCTCCGCTGCTGCCGCTTTGGTCAACGTCTCCCGACAAGCGCGACACCACATAAAAGCAGGACGCACCCGAGAACGCGCTTGAGGTCAAGAGGCACGCCCTTGAAACCGAACGCGCCGAAATGATCGAGGAGAACGCCGGTTATCAGCTGCGCGGCAATTGTTGCCGCCATTGCAGCCGCAGTTCCAATGCGCGGAACAATCGTAATCGTGGCCGAGACAAAAATCGCCCCCAGAATTCCGCCCGTCCATTCCCACCAGGCGGTTTCGCCCAGGCCTTTTGTGTTCAGTCTGCCGCTGGTCGCCAGCAGGACCATCAGCAAAGCCAGCGTTCCGACCGCAAAGGAGATAAAAGCACTTTCCACGATTCCGACTTTTTCCGCCAGCCGCGCGTTAATGGACGGCTGTATCGCGACCGTTGTTCCCGCGCAGAACATGAGTATCAATAAAATCAGATCAGACATGCAACCTCCATAACGCATCAGCACCTGTTTTCGGTATACCCCCGGGGAACGATCATGCTGGCGCGGGTAAACTTTTAATATAATTCCGCCACAACCGCTTTTTGGCAAGAAAACGCTACGGCTTCGCCCGTTCGTACTGGACAGGCCAGTGGATATCCGCTCCCAGTTCACGCGCGGCATGCAGCGGCCAATACGGATCCCGAAGCATTTCACGCGCCAGAACAACCGCGTCGGCCTCGCCGCAGACCAGTATCTGCTCCGCCTGCTGCGCGTTCACAA
>CAZYEF010000105.1:0-1419 GCA_964646375.1 uncultured Nitrospiraceae bacterium
CAGCGGTGTTTCCGGGCGTATTTTCGACAAGACCCAAATTCATGATAGAATGTCCACCGGAAACCCGGTTACAGCGACTATCTGAAACGAGACCACAGGGAGGCTGAATAAATGCGCGTCATGAAGACCGCCATACCCGAAGTACTGATCATCGAGCCGAAAGTATTCGGCGATGATCGCGGTTTTTTCTTCGAGAGCTTCAACCGGAGGGTCTGGGAAGAGAACACCGGCCTGAAGGTGGAGTTTGTGCAGGACAACCACTCCCGGTCGGCAAGGAACGTGCTGCGCGGACTCCATTACCAGATTCGGCATCCACAGGGAAAGCTCGTCCGGGTCATCGCGGGTGAGGTCTTTGACGTTGCCGTTGACATCCGCAGAAGCTCCCCGACCTTCGGCAAATGGGTTGGAGCACACCTGTCAGCCGATAACAAAAGGCAACTCTGGGTGCCTCCGGGTTTTGCCCATGGTTTCGCGGTGCTTTCGGACATGGCCGAATGTCTCTACAAGACCTCGGATTTATGGTATCCGGAACATGAACGGACCATCATCTGGAATGATCCGGATCTGGCCATAGAATGGCCGATTGATGGCGAACCGCTCTTGTCCGGGAAGGATGCGGAGGGAAAAACCTTCCGGGAAGCGGAAACTTTTGCTTGACCCTCCCTCGGTAATTTACGCAGAAAAAAACGGGACATCGATGGAGAGGCGTATATCCAAAACAGCCCGACGCACGGGAGCACAACGGCAGCAAGAGGCTCTGATATTGACACGGGAACAGATTTCCTGCTATAGTTGCGCCAATTCTTATTAATATCTTATTAAGAGACATCATAATGACACTTCACCTTAACTGACGGATTATAAAATAGAAAGTATTTGGTTACACATAGTAAGGACTATCACTCTAGAAAGCATATGATCATACATAAAAATTGGGCAGTTATCGGAAAAACAATTTTACGTTCACGGGTGATATCCCCCCCTTTTACCTACGATCCTGATGACCTTCCGATAAGTCGTTTTATCAATGATAACCTGCCAACCGGATCAGCCGGATTCTACTTCAATGCTCCCTTTGAGTGTACATAAAAGGGGACACAGGGTAATTATGAAGAAAAAATTATTATGTTCTCTCTTTTTATGTCTGTTTGGTTTGATTCAACCAGTTTGCGCTGAGGGTCCGTCCGCCGATTCTGGCGCAACCGCGGATCCTTATTCCATAGGCTCATCATCAGTTTTCGGCAGCGCCAACTCAGGCGCTTCGTCAAACGGTCCTGGGAGCCAGGGAACTTCGTCGGCGCCATACGCCTATACTCCATTCTCTTCCGGGACTCCGTCAGGGGGGGGGACAAATGGACCACAGAGCGCTGGAGGAGCTTCAAACGCCTACGGTCAGCAGGGCGCTCCAGGCGGAGCAGT
>CAZYEF010000105.1:1519-10202 GCA_964646375.1 uncultured Nitrospiraceae bacterium
GATACGGACCGCAGGGCGCTGGAGGAGCTTCAAACGCCTACGGTCAGCAGGGCGCTCCAGGCGGAGCAGTATACGGATACGGACCGCAGGGCGCTGGAGGAGCTTCAAACGCCTACGGTCAGCAGGGCGCCGTCATATCTCCGTATGCTTTCAGGGCCCAGGGAATGGCCGGAGCATCATACTCCGGGACCGCAGGGACACAGTACCCCAGCAGAGCAGCGGGAATACCGTACGCTTCCAGACCAAGGAGAATGACTGGAACGACTTATGCGGGCCAACCACAGGGAATACCGGGAATTCCATACGCCTCCGGGATGCAGGGGGCAACAACCGGACCTACCCCATTTTCCAGTGAGATGGGAACACAGAACTATCTTACGGGAAACGCCACCTATCCGTTGCCTTCCGGCCCCAACGTGGGTATGGGAATGCAACCGATGTCACCGCTCGAACAGTCAATGTCAAGCGATGGAGAACAGGATACGAAGAAGCCTCATCCTTTCATAGTCGGCATGATTAACCAGTTCGGCTACAATTTTTTCTCGGATCCATCAGTGTTCGCTCCGCTCATCGATGCTCCCGTCGGCCCCGATTACATTGTCGGACCGGGCGATACCCTCGTAGTCACCACTTGGGGAAGCATCGACGGAGTATGGCAGGTGGAGGTCAATCGCAGCGGCGAGATCATCCTTCCCAGGGTCGGAGCGGTCAAGGTATGGGGCGTTACCTTCGCCAAGGTGCCGGACGTGATTCGTGAGCATCTTTCTCGAGTCTTCAGAGAGGTCCAGCTCAACGTAACCATGGGCAAGCTTAGACTCATAAAAGTCTATCTTGTCGGAGAAGTTGCCTCTCCCGGTGACTACGACGTCAGTTCCCTCTCGACCGTCATCAATGCCCTGGCAGCGGCTGGCGGACCGACCAAAAACGGATCACTCCGCTCCATCCAGGTTATGAGAAACGGCAAGGTCGCCGAAACCGTCGACCTGTACGACTTTTTTCTCAAGGGGGACAAGAGTCGTGATATCAGGCTCCAGTCGGGCGACACCGTTAATGTGCCGATCATCGGGAAAGTGGCTGGTGTCGCTGGAAACGTGCGCAGGCCCGCGATCTATGAGTTGAAAAACGAAAAAAATCTCAAGGATTTGATCGAACTGGCAGGTGGTTTCAACCCTTCCGGTTATCTCAACAGACTCCAGATATCCCGAATCGATGCCCACAGCAAGAAGATGATCGCTGATTTCAGTCTCGATCCGAAGCTGGCAGAAAAAGAGCTTGAGGAGAAAGCGAAGGGAATCGCAATTCAGGACCAGGATTTGGTCAAGATATTTCCCATCGACTTTACTGCCAGAGACAACGTTCGCCTCGACGGCTACGTACTTCGCCCGGGGCCCTACGCCCTCAAACCCGGAATGAGGGTCAAAGACCTGATCGGCAAGGACAACATTCTCCCGGAATCATATTCGGACACAATTGAAATCATCCGCATGATTCCCCCCGATTTTCATCCAGAGGCCATATACCTTAACCTTGATCGGGCAATGAAGGGCAATGAATCGGATAACATTCTTCTGACCGAATTCGACAACGTCCGCGTTTTCAACCGCTGGGAGATGCAGGAAATGCCGCGGGCAAGGATCAACGGCGACGTACAGAGACCGGGAGAGTACCGGGTATTAAACAAGATGACATTGCGAGATCTCGTACTGGCAGCGGGGAACGTCAGGAAAACCGCCTACCTCAAGAGTGTCGAGATTACCCGCTCCGACATTATTGATGGAAAGGTCCAGTCCCACATCATAAACGTCGCATTGGACGAGGCCATGAAGGGAAACCCCAAAGACAATATTCTCCTCAAGGACATGGATGAGGTGGTAGTGCGCCGTGTTCCAGACTGGAAGGAGGAGACGGACCGCTATTTCAATATACGCGGAGAAGTCCGTTTCCCGGGAGTATACCCGCTTCTTCCTGGAGAAAAGCTCTCGTCCCTGATCACACGTGCCGGAGGCTACACCGAAAGGGCGTATCTGAAGGGCGCTAAATTCACCAGAAAAAGCGTTGCCGAAATCCAGCAGAAAAGAATGGATGAAATCGTTGCCCGGACTGAGAGTGACATCATCCAAAAGCAGCAGGACCTGGCTTCGACAGCAGCTTCCAAAGAGGAACTGGAAGCGACCAAATCGATTCTGACCGGTATGAAGGGGAGCCTGGACAAGTTGAAACTGGCCAAGGCCGAGGGCAGAATCTCCTTTCAGCTTGCTCCTATCGAGAAATTGACTGACAGTCCCAACGATCTCCCGCTCCAGGGAGGCGACACACTGGAGATTCCCCAATCAACCAACTCGGTTCAAGTATATGGCGAAGTTTATAATCCGACGACAATTATCGCCCTCCCCGGCAAAAACGTCGCCTACTATCTGAAGAAAGCGGGTGGTCCTACCATCAATGCCGACGAAGACTCGACATATGTAATTAAGGTCGACGGTACCGTCGTGAGCAGCCAACAGTCAAAATCAGGTATACACTGGGACGACGAAACAAGGCGCTGGACAACCGGTGGCTTCAAGTCGCTGGTACTCGATTCTGGAGACACAATCGTTGTGCCACAAAACCTGGATAAAATCGCCTGGATGCGTGAGATCAAGGACATAGCCACCATAATTGGTCAGATAGCCTTAACTGCTGGAGTTGCCATAGCAGCAATGTAATTGTTAAGACTGGAAAAACAGCTCACCAGTTTTGCGTATCGAGTCACGAATAACAATAGAAATCAAAACGAAGCGGTATACAAAGTTATTTCATACATCTTGCACATCTGCCGCCCCCCTTGCCGGAAAGAAATCGATATACGCCTTTCTGGCCAGGAGGACTTTGATGAAAATTTGATGCGCCACATGACATAAAGTCGTGTTTTGCAAACCTTGAACCTGACGTTATCCCACGACATAACGGAGCTTTTTTAATGCAACACCCAGACGATAAAACCCACGAGCATCAAGCGTCGAGCACCGATCCTGAAAATTCTTGTCCTGAAGCTGAAGGCATCAATCTTCTTGACTTTCTTCTTGCTGTTGTCAGACATAAAAGGATGATTGCCAGAACTACGTTCGGATCAGCGCTAGTAGCTATTATTTACTCTCTGCTTCTGCCAAATATTTATACCGCCAAGACCATGATCATGCCGGGTGACGACAATAGCAAAGGACTCATGAGCGCAATGATGGCTCAAATGGGATCAATGGCCGGCCTTGCGGGAGATATTATGGGAGGGAAGACTAAGGCTGATCTATATGTTACCGTTCTAAAAAGCGAGAGCATCAAAGACGCAATGATCGACCGCTTCAAACTATTGGATGTTTATGATGAAGAATATCGGATGAACGCATATAAGCGCCTTGATAAAATAACTAAAATAACTACTGGTAAAAAGGACGGAGTAATAACTCTTGAGGTTGATGACAAGGATCCAAAACGTGCCGCCGATATGGCAAACACTTATATTTCCGAGCTAGGAAAGCTTACGGCTGCCCTGGACATGACTGATGCCAGTAATAATAGGAGATTTTTGGAAAAGAGAATTACCGAGGCTCGCGCTGATCTTGTAAAGTCCGAAGGCGCGTTGAAAAATTTTCAGGTAAAAAACAAGGCAATTTCGGTAGGCGACCAGGCAAGAGCAACTATTGAGGGAGTGGCTCAGCTACGCGCCCAACTTGCAGTGCTGGAAGTACAATTAGCAACCTTGCGCCAACAATTCACCGATTCCAGCCAGGAAGTTAAAAACGCAAAGGCTTCTATTGGCAATATCCGGGCTCAGATTTCCAGAATGGAAGGCAAGGGAGGCGAAAGCAGCTCCATTCCCAATATCGGTAACTTGCCAGATCTTGGCCAGGAGTACATTCGTCTGATGCGGGAATATAAAATTCAAGAAGCCGTTGTAGAGATGCTTACCAAGCAATATGAGATGGCGAGTCTGTCCGAAACCAGGGACGTTTCACCTTTGCAAGTTATTCAGGTTGCCAAACCGCCGGAGCGAAAGAGCAAACCATTCAGGGCGCAAATTGTTATATTTATAACTTTTTTATCTTTTTTCCTATCAACTGGATATGTATATACAAAAGAGTCCTTCACTAGGATGAGCGAGGAAAATACAGTTCGCTGGAAAATGCTGTTAAATGAATTGCCGCACTTGCGAAAAACGAAAAACTAGTTCAGCTCTGCCCCCCACCAAAAAAACAGAGAAACTCGTGGTCTAATATTCAATGTGGGAGAGACACATGATCCAGGAAAAATCAGTAGCCAACAAGGTTAACGCATTACGCCGCAAGCCGTTTTAACGTTAAGACGTGAGCCTGGAGATAAAATACGAGAAGGGCACAATAATCTAAATGGACTGATGCATGTAGGTCAAGAACTCATGTCATTCTTGCGGAAGTGAAAAAGTGTGGGAACTTTCACCCTGAAATTTTGATCAAACATGCCGTTAATTCTCGACTAAAGAGAACCATCAATGGCGTCCTCTCCACACCGAAATCCATTTTTTGGGGACAGGATCGCAAAAACAATGATGTTAAAAAATCACTATCATGACAATCGGCAAGGAATATACAAATCATGAAAACCGACAAACCAATTTATGTAACTCAGCCTGCTCTGCCAAACCTGCAAGAATTCATTCAGTACTTGGAAAAAATTTGGGAAAACAAGCTACTCACTAATAATGGCCCATTTCACCAAGAACTGGAAAACGAATTGGCTCGGTTTTTGGGTGTACCCTATATTTCGCTCTTTTGCAATGGTACACTTGCACTTGTAGCAGCCTTGCAGGTTTTGCGCATTTCTGGAGAAGTAATCACTACGCCTTTTAGTTTTGTAGCAACAACTCACAGTCTATGGTGGAACAACATAAAACCTGTTTTCGTGGATATTGAACAGGAATTATGCAATCTAAATCCTGATAAGATTGAGATGGCAATCACGCCTAAAACCTCTGCAATACTTCCTGTTCATGTTTATGGCAACCCGTGTAATGTTGAAAAGATTCAAGAAATAGCTGATATTTATGGTTTAAAAGTAATCTATGATGCTGCGCATGCCTTCGGCGTGAGTTATAACGAGAGAAACATTTGCGCTTATGGTGATCTCTCTGTCCTAAGTTTTCACGCCACAAAAGTTTTCAATACAATGGAGGGGGGTGCAATTGTTTGCCATGACGTAGCAATTAAAAAACGTATTGACTACTTGAAAAACTTTGGATTCGCTGGTGAAACAACTGTAATTGCCCCAGGCATTAATTCTAAAATGAATGAAATGCAGGCCGCACTAGGGTTGATACAGTTAAAGCACCATGATGAAAACGTTTATAAGCGCAGCATCATTGCAAAATCATATCGTCAGGGCTTATCTAATACCAAAGGCCTTTTATGCTTACCACAGCCACCAAATACTGTTTACAATTATGCTTATTTTCCTATTCTTGTTAATGAGCACGAATTCGGCCTTAGCCGCGACGCTCTCTATCAAAAACTAAAACAGAACGGCATTTTCGGTCGTAGGTATTTTTATCCATTGATAAGCGAATTTCCTATGTACAAAGGTTTCGACTCTGCCAATAAGATGAATTTGCCGATTGCAAATAAGATTGCAAATGAAGTTATTTGCTTGCCCATATATCCAGACCTTCCACATGAAAAGGTAAATAATATAATCGATGTTATCAAAGGCTCTGTGTAAAGTATATGACAATTAATTTACGACAAAAAACACTTAGCGGACTTATCTGGAGTTTTATTGACAGCGTTGCCGGTCAAGGCATAACTTTTGTAGTTGGTGTTATTTTAGCAAGGATGCTTTCGCCGCGAGAATTCGGCTTAATTGGAATGATATTGGTTTTTGTTGCTGTATCTGAGTCTTTTATAAACAGCGGGTTTGGCAGTGCCTTGATCCGCAAGAATGATTGTACTCAGGCTGATTATTCCACAGTTTTTTTTTTCAACATGATTGCCGGCATCATTTTCTTTTTACTTCTCTTTTTTTCCGCACCAATTATCAGCCATTTTTACCAGGAACCAGAACTAAAGTCGATCATTCGGGTCGTTGGAATTGGATTGATCATTGAGTCATTGACTATCATACAACGAACTATCATCATCAAAAATATTAATTTTAAGCTGCAGGCTCGCATTTCTATAATTGCATCTTCAGTTTCTGGTTGCATTGCAATTATCATGGCGTTTAAGGGTTTTGGTGTTTGGAGCCTTGTTGCGCAGCGTTTAATCAAACAGTTACTAAACACTGCAATGTTGTGGCTAAAAAACAGTTGGAAGCCAGATCTTATCTTTAACGCACAATCATTTTCAAATTTGTTCGGTTTTGGTGGTAAATTGCTTATAAGCGGATTGATCGAAACAGTTTACCAAAACATCTATTACCTCATCATAGGTAAATTTTTTTCGGCTCAAGATTTGGGATTCTATACTCGTGCTGATGAATTCAAAAGACTCCCTTCTCAAAACTTACTTGGAATAATTGACCGTGTCAGCTATCCTGTTTTATCATGCATTCAAAAGGATGTCACACGTTTGAAATATAGCTATCAGATGCTTATTCGTTGCACTATGTTTATCTCATTTATACTTATGTTAGGAATGGCTGCTGTTGCCGAGCCGATGGTTTTAACATTCATTGGTGAAAAATGGCGCACGACTATTATATATCTTCAAATGCTCTCATTTGTCGGAATGATGTATCCCCTGCACGCACTCAATTTAAATATGCTAATGGTCCAGGGTCGTTCTGATTTATTTTTGAGGCTTGAAATCATAAAAAAAATACTTGCATTACCAACTATTCTTATAGGCATCATGTATGGAATTAAGATCATGATCGTTGGTATGATTATCAATACAATGATTTCATACTGCTTGAATAGTTATTGGAGCGGAAGGATGATAAATTATTCTTTCAAAGATCAGGTAAGGGACATCTTTCCTTCTTTTGTATTTGCTTTGTCTATTGCAATTGTTGTTTTCTTTTTAGGAGTGTTGTTGCCCCTGGTTCCACTATATAAATTGATTATTCAAACTGTTACAGGCCTGTTATTGGCATACATTTTTGCAGAAATTTTCAAATTAAGAGATTACTCGACAATAAAAGAACTCTTTTTGAACAAATTGCGCACATTCTGAATTTTTTTTGATTTTATATGCTACATCAACTATCAGAATTATGGTGCCTCAGATGATTTCACAATTTTACCTGCGCATTGTTTTTACGGCGGGCCTCTTCGAAATACAGTGAGAACATCAAGGCTGTTTTCTGACCGAGTTTCGCGAGATGATGGATACATCGCCACGTTACCAACAAAGTTAATCGTCAAACATGTTTTCCATGCGATTGACACACTCTAGTACTCAGTAACTCAAATTATTTCGTAGGGCGGGCAGGTTGTTTTGCCCACCAATCTTGTTTGCTCACCCTACTATAAAAGAGTGTTGCAAAAGACTTGTGCCTAAAACCGGTCAATTTCGGAAAGAGACGCTTCAATAATCCGATGTGGTGAACGGAATATTCATATTCTTTGTTCAATTGTGTCTGTCGATTTCCAATGCAGCCACCTCTGCCCGTACTGCTGCTAAATAGTTAATTCACCGACTAAGGCATTGTCAGTACTTGTTGAGACGAGGGGATGTTTTTTCATACTACTCGAGGATACGCCTGGAGAAGATACTGAGGCTATTGATGTCGTGAGTGAATACAATCCATCACTGTAAGTTTCGTTAATATCACGTAGAGAATAATTGGCAACATTTGATCATTGTTATGCCCTAGCTGGCAAAAAATATTTAACTATGGGGTAAAAATGAAATCATCAACATCAAACTGTACTAGAGCTAAAAAAGCGATTGTTCTAGGCGGGACAGAAGACCACATTCATCTCATACAGTTGCTACGAAGCCATGGTTATTACACCTATTTGATTGACTATTATAATGACCCACCCGCAAAAGCTGTAGCGGATGAGCATATAATAGAAAGTACTTTAGATTTAGAAAAAGTACTGGATATTTCCAAAATTATCAAACCCAATATAGTAATTTCTGCTTGCATTGATCAAGCGCTTGTAACCATGGCTTATGTTTGTGAAGCTCTTTTTTTACCTTGCCATATCTCTTACAAAACTGCTATCGAATTAACAAATAAATTCCATATGAAGAATATTTTTCTGTCAAATGGTATTCCCTCATCCAGGTATGTTATTTTTGATACTAATAATAACTGCGACTGTTCAGGCTTTAAGTTTCCTGTTGTGGTAAAACCCGTAGATTCAAATAGCTCCAAAGGTATTTCAAAAGTTACAAATATTGATGAGCTTGATGATAAGGCTTTATATGCAAAGTCTTTTAGCAGATCACAAAAGGTTATTGTCGAAGAATACGTAGCGGGTCAAGAGATCTCTGCTGACATAATGATTATAGATAAAAAACCTATAATTCTGATGCTTTCAAAAAATATTAAATCACAAAAAATTTCTGACCATTTTACAATTGTTCAAAGTCTATACCAACCATCAAATGATTTATTTCTTAAAGACAAAATTGCTACAATCGCAGAGAAAATAGCATCAGTATATGGAATAAATAGCGGCCCCTTATTAATTCAACTTATATATGATGGCAAAGAAATATCC
>CAZYEF010000106.1:0-10185 GCA_964646375.1 uncultured Nitrospiraceae bacterium
TGATTTTTAAAATAAGCTGAGAGAAAAATCGAAATTCCGGAACCGTTCGCCTCTCTTGTTGAGACAGATCAGCGTTCCCTCTCAGTTTCGCCGATGTACTGAACCCTGCCTTGAGCAAATAGTTTTTTGCAGGAGAAAACAAAAACGGGAAGCAAGGAAATCCTTGCTTCCCGTTCAGATACTCGGTTTTGCAGGTTGCTATTCCGCTTTCAGGAATGCAACTTTTCCGGATTTACAGACCGGACAGGTGTCCGGTGCTTCCCCCTCCGCCGTATACCCGCACACCCGGCAAACATAATAGTCGAACGTATCTTTTGACTTCCCCAGTTCGTTCAGGGCTTTTTGATACAGCGCGGCATGGATTTTTTCCACCTCATTTGCATAGTTAAAGGTCTTGAGGGCCCTGTCATTGCCTTCAGCCTTGGCGTCTGCAATCATCTGCGGATACATTTTCTGAAATTCATATGATTCTCCGTTGATGGCTTCCTTCAAATTGTCCGCCGTGGTTTTGACACCGTTGAGTTCTCGCAGATGGTTATGCGCATGAATGGTCTCCGCTGCGGCAGCGGCTCTAAAGAGTTTTGCCACCTGCCCATAGCCTTCCTGTTCGGCTTTTTTGGCAAATGCAAGATATTTTCTGTTTGCCTGGGACTCTCCGGCAAAAGCATCCTGCAGGTTTTTTTCTGATGTTGGCATGATTGTAAATCTCCTTTTCTCTCTTTTGATAATGGCTGAAATCGCCGTCCTGATCCTGGTGTAAAAAAGTATGGATGCTCATGATGCTGATTCAGACAGCCCTGGACGCATGCACGAATGCAGGTGATGCGGCCGGGAAGGATTGTTTTATTTAACCCGAGACTCAACGGCTGACCAGTTAATGTTTTTAAAGAATGCCTCGATATAATCGGCGCGCTTCAGCCCGTAATCCAGCATGAAGGCGTGCTCAAAGACGTCCATGATAAGCAGGGGATTGCATCCGGCGGGATGGGAAACATCATGCTCATTTATCCAGAAATTAATAAGTTTACCCGACAGCGTGTCCTGATACAAAACAACCCAGCCAATGCCGCGCATCGCGCCCGTGGCCCGGAAATCCTTTTCCCATGCTTCATAGCTGCCGAAGCTTTCGGAGATTTTCTTGCTCAGGCTTCCATTTTTGTCAATAACGCTTTTCCCGCCCAGGTTTTCAAAGTAATATTCATGAAGCCGCATTCCGTTGAATTCCCATCCAAGACGGCGTTTGAGCTCCGCAAATTCCGGTGTCGCGGTCTTGCCGTCCTTGGCCATCTGGTCGAGGGTGTCAAGCACCTTGTTTGTATTGGTCACATACCCCTGGTACAGCGTAAAATGATTCTTGAGCAGGGTTTCACTGAATCCCGCCATTCCGATAAGTTTTGCGTAGTCCTTTGGCGAATAGGCCATAGTTGCTTCCTCCTTAATAAGATTTATTCTGATTGCTATAGTATAGCAGACAAAAAGCCGTTTCTGGATGGCTGAAACCGGGGCTTGGAAAGGCAGGTGTCTGCTGTTTTGAGTCTGCGGCGGCAAAGCCGTTTATTTTTCAGATGCCGTTGGCTTCCTGCCGGGACGATTTTTTCTGCAGTCCGGGCAAAGGCCTTGAAATTCAAGCCTGCTTTTCGATATGGTGAAATTTTTTTTAACGCTTTCCGGCAGCACCAGGGTGTACTCAGCGGGAATATCGAATATCCGGTTGCAGCGTGTGCAGAGCAGATGGCTGTGATCGCTTGTTTCCGAGTCATAATGCTTTTTATCCGGATTAAGTGTAAGTTCAAGCAGTCTGCCCTTCTGCTTCAGGGACGCAAGCGTGGTGTATACCGTCGCGAAAGAGATTGTAGGAAATTTTTTCAGGACCGCCTGATATATATCATCAGCCGTGGGATGCAGCAGATTTCCTTCCAGATATTCCAATATTGCCAGACGCTGCGGCGTGAGTTTAAATCCTATGTCTCTGTATTTGTCCATGCGTTTTTTATTATATATAATAATAATTATTTGTCAATAATAATTATTAATTGTAAAAATCGCTTTGCACATCCCTGTTCGCATATACCTGCTCAGCTTCAGGGTTTTTCTTATGCCTATTAATTGTACACGTGCCTAACAAATAGTCTGCGAAATGCAGATGATGGTCGTTTCCAAACAGGACAGGAAGAAAAATCATGCAAAATCAACGGATTTCTTCTTGCGCTTTTTTGCTCTTCTTGGCATACGCCTTGCTAGTTAAGAAAACAGCAGTTGAGTACAATGTGTGCATTGACTGGCAGGAAGGAAAATTGATGAAGCAGATAAAATGTGTAATTCAACCTCATAAACTTGATGAGGTGATGAGCGTTCTTGCCGGCATACCGGTACAGGGAATGACTGTTTCAGAGGTGAAAGGATTCGGGAGGCAGAAAGGACATACGGAGCTTTACGGCGGCGCGGAATACACGGTTGACTTTGTCCCAAAGATGGAAGTCGAAGTTGTCGTTTCCGATGCAATGGCCGAAACAGTGGTTGATGCGATGATCAGGATGGTCCGGACAGGAAGGGTGGGTGACGGTAAAATATTCATTCAGCACGTTGCGGAGGCTGTTCGCATCAGAACCAGCGAATATAATGATGCGGCCCTTTGAACAAGTACCAGGTCGGCTGTATCTCCATTACATAAAAGAACAACAACCGGATTTACGCTCAGGGAGGATCAAGGTCAATGGAAAAAAGGCTTCTTTTACCCGTATCGAATATTTTGATTTTTTGCCTGATGGTTTTCGCGCCGATTGCGGCATCGGCACAGGATGCCTTGCCTGCCGCCGCGGCCGCTGCGAAGATAGACACCGGAGACACGGCGTGGATGCTGGTCTCAACGGCACTGGTGATGCTTATGACGCCGGGGCTTGCCATGTTCTACGGCGGCATGGTGCGCAGAAAGAACGTGCTGGGCACGATTATGCACAGTTTTATAGCCATCGCGCTGGTCAGCGTCCAGTGGATTCTGGTCGGCTACTCGCTTTCCTTTGGTCCTGACATCAAGGGCGTTATCGGCAGCCTGGGATGGGCGGGGCTGAGTGGTGTGGATTTTTCCCCAAACGCAGACTATGCACCCACCATACCGCACATGGTGTTCATGCTGTACCAGATGATGTTCGCCGTGATCACGCCGGCGCTCATCAGCGGGGCGTTTGCGGAGCGCATGAAATTCTCAGCGTTTCTGGTCTTTACGCTTGTCTGGACGACATTTGTGTACGATCCCGTTGCACACTGGATATGGGGGACCGGAGGATGGCTCCGGAACCTGGGAGCGCTTGATTTTGCCGGCGGCATTGTCGTTCATGTCACCTCGGGATTCTCCGCACTGGCCGCTGCGCTCTATATCGGGAAAAGAAAGGGATTCCTGCGCGAGTCCATGCCGCCGCACAACCTGCCGTTGACGGTGCTCGGCGCGGGACTCTTGTGGTTCGGATGGTTCGGATTCAACGCAGGGAGCGCCCTCTCGTCGGGCACTCTTGCCGCTTCGGCTTTTGTCGCAACGCATGCAGCGGCGTCGGCCGCAACGATCGCCTGGATTGCAACCGAGTGGATCCACCGCGGTAAACCTACCATGTTCGGCGCCGCCACGGGTGCAATAGCCGGTCTCGCGACGATCACGCCTGCGGCCGGGTTTGTGGGACCGCTTCCGGCGCTTCTGATCGGGATGGCAGCGGGCATCGTATGTTACATCGCCCTGAACGCAAAAACAAAGTTCGGCTATGACGATTCCCTTGATGCGTTCGGTGTGCACGGCGTGGGTGGCACGGTCGGAACGCTGATGGTCGGGCTTTTTGCCTCGCTTGCGGTGAACGCCGCGGGGGCGAATGGAATGTTTTTCGGCAACGCCAAGCAGTTCCTTGTGCAGGCGGGTGCCGTGGTCATGGTCGCCGTTTACTCGTTTGTCATCAGTATCGTTGTGCTGAAACTCATCGAAGCCGCGGGTGGACTGCGGGTGAATGCGGATGAGGAAACGGAGGGACTTGACATAACGCAGCACGGAGAAGCAGGGTATACATCGTAGAATCGTTTTCCGGTCAGCGGCGCTGCTGGACAATCAACACGCCGACGAGGACCGCGGCGCCTCCCAGCACCTGGAGAAAGGTGATGCGCTCGCCGAGAAAAATGGCCGCAAACACTACCGCAACACAGGGCATGAGAAAATGATACACGATGGTGCGGGTGACGCCGATTTGCTTTATTCCCTGGTACCAGAGCGTGAATGCAACACCGGCGGCAATGAAGGCGCAAAAACCGAGAGCGGACCATGACGGGAGCGATATGCCCGCCCACGGCTGTCGTATGAGTTCATGCACGCTGAGGGGAAGAAGCACGATGGTCCCCGCAGCGATGCTGTAAGCCGTGACTTTGAGCGGTGAATATTTTTCGAGAAGTGGTTTTGCCATGAGGGTATAGAACGCCCAAAGCAGCGCGGCACAAAGGGTCAGGAGATCGCCGAGAAAGCCCGACGAGGAAAAGCTGAATGCACCGTAGTGGCTTCTGATGATAAGAAAGACGCCGGTGGATGCAAGCACCAGTCCGGTGATGATCCGGGCGGTGATGCGCTCCTTTCCGCCGGCAGCCTGGATAAACACCGCAAACAGGGGTGACAGGGAAATAATAAGCGCTGAATTGGAAGCCGACGTATAGTTCAGCCCGTACATGAAGAACAGGTTATACAGCGTGATGCCGATAATGCCGAGCCGGACAAGCGCGGCACGGTCCCGGCGCTCGACCGTGAGAGGTTCCCTGCTCAGCATCATGACGGCGATAAGGAAGAGGGCCGCTAGGAAAAAACGTACAATCGTGAAGCTCAGGGGCAGAAAATCCGTGAGCGCAAATTTTACAATGGCGAAATTAACGCCCCATATCAGGGCGACGAGAAGAAGACGAACGTTAAACATAGCGCAAAAAAAATGCCGGTGCGGTTATCCGGAGGGAACAGGTGACATGTTCCCTTCTTGTGCGATCGCAGCCGGAGCCGTTGCAGTGCGGCAACGGAGAAGTGCACTATACCACAAATTAACTTGAATCATCAAATATATTGTGCTATCAATAAAGTATGAGCCCCATTTCGACACGCATACCTGATCTGACCGCAGATATTCTCGCCGGTATTGTTGACGGCGTTGTCGTGACGGATTCAAGCGGGATGGTTCTTGTCTGGAACCGCGCGGCGGAGGAAATGACCGGCATTGCGTCAGCGGACGCGATAGGCAAAAGCATCCACACGGTGTTCTCCGACAACCCGTCCGTAAGGAAGCAGATCGAAAAAACATTCACGACGGGCAGGTCCCATTCAGATTATGAATCAGAACTGGTGGTGAAACACAGGGCGCCGCTTCCCGTAGGCTTCGTAACATCCATGCTTACGGACCGCGAAGGCCGTCCTACCGGCCTAATCCTTTCCATCCGTGATCAAGAGGGGGTGCGTGACCTCAAAGAACGCATGCGCCGTTCCGACCGTCTGGTTACGCTGGGAATGATCGCGGCGGGGATAGCGCATGAGGTCAAAAATCCGCTGGTCGGCATACGCGGCGCAGCGCAGCTTATGCAGTCGGAGCTTCGCTCCGCAGCGGACGGAGCCTGTGGAAGCCTGGGGGAATATCTCGATGTAATCATAAAGGAGGCGGACAGGCTGAACGGCGTCCTGGAGGAAATTCTGGACTTTACGCGTCTGCGGCCGCGCGAAATGCGTGCGCACAATATCCACAGCATTCTGGACCGTGTTCTTCTGCTGCAGGAAGAAAGCGTGCGGCAGAACAATATTGTGCTTACGCGCTTGTATGATCCGAGCCTTCCTGAAATCGTCGGAAACGAGGATCAGTTGATCCAGGTTTTTTTGAATATCATCAAGAACGCCATAGAAGCCATGCCGGCGGGGGGAAAACTGACGGTGGTAACAAGAATGTCCGATTTTTTTACCAGCGTGCAGGCGGACGGGAAAAAACATCAGCTCATGGTCGTCAAGGTGGAAGATACCGGACCCGGCATAAAGCAGGAGCATCTGGCTGATATTTTCACTCCGTTCTTCACGACCAAAGACAGGGGGGTCGGCCTCGGTCTTGCGCTTTCCTACCAGATTGTGCAGGAGCATCTGGGGACGATTAAAGTGGACAGCCGAAAGAACGAGGGAACAACATTCAGGGTGTATTTGCCGCTTGCGGGGTGATGCTCATTTCGCAGCAGGCAAGCTAGAGAGAGTTGCTGATATGATGAATGAAAAAATCTTAATTGTAGATGATGATGAGAGCGTGCGCTGGGTGCTTAAAAAAGCCCTGGAAAAAGACGGAATGGAGGCAACGCTCGCGAAGAACGCCCAGGAAGGGCTGGAACGCATCAAGGAGGGGGACATCGCGGTCGCGCTCATGGACATTCGCATGCCGGGGATGTCCGGATTCGAGGCGCTTGCGAAAATACAGGAAAGCGGGAAAAATGTATCCGTCATCATCATGACTGCCCAGGCCACCATGCAGAACGCGATCGAGGCCATGCGGCGCGGAGCTTTTGATTATATCACCAAGCCTTTTGATCTTGATGAGGTGAGCCTTCTCGTCCGGAAGGCGATGGATGTCAGACGTCTTTCCCTCGAAGTGAATGCGCTCCGGGCAGAGGTGAGGGAAAAATATGAAGGGGGACTGGTCGGCAATACCCCCGCCATGCAGGAAATATACAAGACCATCGGACGGGTCGCGGAGAGCGACGCCACGGTTCTGGTCCACGGAGAAAGCGGCACCGGCAAGGAACTCGTGGCACGGGCCATTCACTATCACAGCAAACGCGCCGGCCGCCCATTTCTTGCGGTGAACTCCGCGGCTATTCCCTCCGAGCTCCTGGAAAGCGAACTCTTCGGCCATGAGAAGGGTTCATTCACCGGGGCCGTGGCCAGAAAAATAGGAAAGTTCGAAGCCGCCGCCGGAGGGACGCTGTTTCTTGATGAAATCGGAGACATGAACCTTCCGCTGCAGGGCAAACTTCTCCGGGTGCTGCAGGAGCGTGAATTCGAACGGGTCGGCGGGACCGAATCAATAAAAACCGATGTGCGGGTAATTGCCGCCACGCACCAGGACCTGGACAAGGCCGTGCGCGAAAAACAGTTTCGTGAAGATCTGTTTTACCGGCTGAATGTCATCCAGATTAACATTCCGCCGCTCAGAAAACGCAAGGACGACATCATTCCTCTTGCGGAATACTTCGTGCATAAGCATCAGGCGGTATCGGGCAGGGACAAAACCCTCACGCCTGAGACCCTCAAGGTCCTTCGCGCCTATGATTGGCCGGGAAATGTCCGGGAACTGGAAAACGCGGTTCAGCGCGCGATGACCCTTTCCCAGGGGGATAAAATTTTTCCCGACGCCTTGCCACCGCAGGTCTTCAGGCCCAGCCAGGGAGCTCCACTTTCCTTCGAGAGCTTTCTTGAGGAAAAGCTTGCCGATCTCGTGGAACGCATGGGCGGCCTTGAACGGGGCGATATTTATACCATGGTGCTGCAGCGCGTTGAAAAACCGCTTATTACACTGGTTCTCAGAAAGACCGAAGGGAATCAGGTGCGCGCGGCAAACCTTCTTGGGATTAACAGAAATACGCTCCGGAAGAAGATCAAGGAACTGGGAATCAGGGGGCCGTTTACTGACGAAACGGAAGAGGAAGCAGACGACAGGTGAGCATGGCGTAACGACATGTCGTTCAGGTCTGCACAGAACGAGGGAATAGGAAAAGCCGCCGGTAGCGACCGGCGGCTTTTTTGTTTTCTCAGGAGAATGGCGGCACTAAAGGACGCAAGACGATCGATTTACGGTTTGCTGGCCCGGTATATTGTCGCGATTCCCATGGTCATGGAGTTTACGTGCACATCGGAAAAACCATTTTTCATGATGATTTCGCGAAACACCGGCGGCTGGTAGAATTCCTCGATTGAGCGGGGGAGATACAGAAACGGCTCCGCCGTTTTCATCACGAGATTGCTGATGAACGGCATGATTCGGAAGATATACCATTTATACACAGCGAGAAACCAGCGGTTTTGCGGTCTGGTCAGCTCGAGACAGAGGAATTTTCCTCCCGGTTTCAGCACCCGGCGGATTTCCTTCAGCGCGAGAATGGTGTCCGGAATATTCCGCATCCCGAAGGCAACGGTCACCGCATCAAAACTATTGTCCGGGAAGGGGATTTTCTTCGTGTCGGCAAACAAAAACGTGATGTTTGCGTACTTGTCGCCCTGTTTCTTCCGCGCAAGTTCGAGCATGTTTTCGCAGAAATCGGACCCTACAATAGAGCCTTCGTTTCCCACGGTGCGTGCAAGAATAAAGGAGAGTTCTCCCGTACCCGCGCATACGTCGAGTACGCGGTCTCCCCGTTTGATGCCTGATATGGCCACGGCGCGTTTCCGCCAATAGTGGTCCATTCCGAGGCTGAAGCTGCGGGTCAGCAAATCCACATACGGCGCCACCGTGGTGAAAATTTTATGTACAAAACGGTCTCTCGTTCCTGTTGTCATGGTTATGTGCGTTCCTTTTTGCTATGTCCTTAATACGTTTGTATTCTTTCGAGAACGGCGTATGTTACTCTTTTCTTTCCGGGTTGTCAAGGCGTCACCCGTTGCTATTTGCGGGTTTTTTCGTGTTTTTGCCGAGGAAATGTGCTGAGGAATTCTGGTTCTGTGCTTCTGCCGGCAGCATGTCCCGAGTATGACGATAAGTTATCAAATCTTCCACGGAGAGCACGGCCATGGAGTGCTTTTTAGCGAAGTTAACGATTTCCGGCAGACGGGCCATGCTGCCATCCGGGTTTGTGAGCTCACAGAGTACCCCATATGGTTTCAATCCGGCAAGACGCATCAGATCAACGGTTGCCTCCGTATGGCCGGGGCGTTCGAGGATCCCGCCGGGTCTGGCGCTGAGCGGGAATATATGCCCCGGTCGGTTAAGGTCACCCGGCTGCGCGTTGTCGGCAATGGCTGTTCGAATTGTTGTAACGCGGTCGGTTGCCGATACGCCGGTCGTGACTCCCCGGGCTGCTTCGATGGAAACCGTAAAAGCCGTTTGATAGCGGCTGGAATTATTGCTCACCATCATGGGCAGGGCAAGTGACCGCACTTTTTCTCCTGGCAGGCAGAGGCATACGATGCCGCTGCATTCTCGGATCATCATGGCCATCTGAGATTTGGTAAGAAACTCGGCGGCAAAAATCAAATCGCCTTCATTTTCGCGCTGTTCGTCGTCAACGACCAGCACGCCGCTGCCTTTACGAAGTGAGTCCAAGGCTTTCTGTACGCGTTGTTCGGCATCTCCGAATTGCGCAAGCAGATTCTGATTCATGGTAGTCCTCCTGTTGTAGTATTGATGTACCAGAACCAGGGCGAAGGGCAGGCGGTTCACCCCCACGCGTGAGGGCAACCGTGCGCAAGACATGCCGTCTGTGTGACAGGCAACCGCCTTGTCCTCTTTCATCCGGACTGTTACCGTCGGCTCTGGCTTTTCACCAGATCTGCTGACCTCCTCCTGGATGGAAGGAGCGCTCGCGGGCTTTCCGCTGAAACGCGGAATACCGCCGGTGGGGAGTTGCACCCCGCCCTGAGAACAAGTGGCAGTATACTACAGGAAGTGCTGAAGCTTGTCAACGATCCGAAATTCCAGAAAGCTAAAAGATCAATGTCCGTAGAGCAGTCGCTTTATCTGGACTAAAACACGAATACAGGATATGCTTTTACCATGGGGAGAGTTAAAAAGGAGCATCAAACAACAGTGCATTCACCTGTTGCCGCAGGCGATACGATCCGGCATGAACTGCTTGTTGAATTGCAAGCCGGCCCTGTGTCTGCGCTGGAACTTTCCGGCAGAATCGGCGTTCCGGAAAAAGATGTATATGAGCATCTGGAGCACATCCGCGCGACACTCCATCATACCGGAAGACGCCTTGTCATACAGCCTGCTGAATGCGTGAAGTGCGGGTTTCTTTTTCAGAAACGGGAACGACTCAAAAAACCGGGGAAATGTCCGGTCTGCCGCAGCGAATCCATACACGCACCGCTTTTTTCTTTCACCCCGGAAAAATAAATTTATCCCGTCAACCATTGAATCCCCTATTCTCCCGGCTGGGAAACGCGCCGGGAGAACCAGGAGTTCAAGACCGACCGCTGCGCGGCGGCTTAACTGCCGC
>CAZYEF010000107.1:0-10090 GCA_964646375.1 uncultured Nitrospiraceae bacterium
TATGTTACCATAGGTCCGACTCTCTGAGTGGTACTGTTTTCCGGGGGAAGGTCACTCTCATAATCTTCCTTTATTACAGCTGTCTGACTTGCTTATAGGTTCGGTTGGTTATGCCTGGAATGAGAGAACCGGCAGTGCAACAAAGATGGAATTTTGCAATGATTTGGCTGCTACTGTCGGCTTTGCACACTTGAAAGTATCTACGTTCCCGAGTGCTGAAAAAATCAATATATTTCACTTTACGGGACGTCAAGATGGCTGATCATCTGTGGCCGCTGCTTCGTTTAAAAACTGCATCTGAGATAGAACTTAAAGAAGCTTATCGGAAAATTTTTATAGAGAATTATGTGATTGCGCCTAACGGAGAGCAGGTTGTGTTAAGTGATTGGGACGGGAAGCGGGTGCATTTCAATCCAAGGAATTTCGTTCACGCTTTTTCTGAAAGTTCGGATTACCGGTTCGGCAGCGGAGAACACGATATATCATTGTCAATGAGGCGGGTGCGCCGCATTTTATGGATAAAAGAGGTACTGACAGCTTCCAAAGGGTCAATTGAACGAAGGCAGCAATTTAGAAAAGACTCACGCGGCAGAACATCAAAAAAGCGCAGGATGCTTATAGTGGTCGAAGAAAAATATGTCGTTGTTCTGGAAGAACGGGATAATCACAGTGAGTTTGACTTTATTACTGCCTTTCCGGCAGACAGGAATTATCTGGATAAAATAAGGCGGGAAAGCAGTCTGTTGGATGTGAAAAAAGAAAAGCCCCAGTCTTAACGGCGACTGAGGCGCTGCCACGGTCCTAAACCATAGGTAAAGGGCCACCAGCCTTACGGCTTGATAATAATATACAATAGTCAATTGCTAAGTTCAAGTATTTTGTTACATTTACGGTAACATTTGAAAAGAAAGGTTTTTATTATATTATGACTCCTGCGGCAATCGTTTCAAAACTCTGGAACTACTGTAACGTCCTCCGCGACGACGGGATGAGCTACGGCGATTACGTGGAGCAGCTTACGTATCTGCTGTTCCTCAAGATGGCCGACGAGCGGACGAAAGCTCCGTATAATCAGAAGAGCCCGGTTCCGGAGAAGTACAGCTGGCCTGCTCTTCTTAAGCGTGACGGCGACGAGCTATTCGACTACTACCGCCACAGCCTCGAAGGCCTGGCCAAGGAAAAAGGCCTGCTCGGTCTCATCTTCAACAAGTCCCAGAACAAGTTCCAGGACCCGGCAAAGCTCCGCCGACTCATCATCGATCTGATCGACAAAGAGAACTGGTCCGTCATGAGCGCTGACGTGAAGGGCGACGCCTACGAGGGCCTACTCGAAAAGAACGCCCAGGACGTGAAGGGCGGGGCAGGCCAGTACTTCACGCCCCGACCGCTCATCAAGGGCATCGTGGACGTGATCATGCCGAAGCCCGGCGAGCAGATCTGCGACCCTGCCTGCGGCACCGGAGGGTTCCTTCTGGCCGCCCACGACCATATTGTCCACACCTATCCCAACCTGACCAAGGAACAGAAACGCAAGCTCAAGGAGAACACCTTCAAGGGCTGGGAGCTGGTGCAGGACGTGGCGCGGCTCTGCGCCATGAACCTGCTTCTGCACGGCATTGGGAGCCAGGAGGAGGAACCGATCACAGTTAGTGATACCCTTGCCGCTGTTCCGAGCGATCGGTATGACATAATCCTGACCAATCCGCCTTTTGGGAAAAAGAGCAGCATCACCATCGTGGGCGAGGAAGGCAAGGTCTCGAAAGAGAAAGAGACCTATGATCGCGATGACTTCTGGGCCACGAGTTCGAACAAGCAGCTGAACTTTCTGCAACACGTCAAATCCCTGCTCAAACAGAACGGCAGGGCAGCTGTCGTTGTTCCTGACAACGTTCTCTTCGAAGGCGGGGCAGGGGAGACGATCCGGCGGAAGCTCCTGCACGAGTGCGATGTGCATACGCTCCTGCGTCTGCCCACAGGCCTGTTCTACGCGCAAGGTGTGAAAGCGAATGTTCTTTTCTTCGACCGGAAGCCTGCTTCGGAACAGGCAGCAACTAAGAAGCTCTGGATTTACGATCTCCGCACGAACATGCACTTCACGCTCAAAACGAATCCACTTCAGCGCTCTGACCTCAATGAGTTTGTGAAATGCTATAATTCCGAGAACCGTCACCAGCGCAAAGCCACGTGGAAAGACGTTCCCTCATCCAAACCCGCTCCCCAAAAAGGGGCGAGGGCGGGTAATGAAGGCCGTTGGCGGTCGTATGAATATGATGAGCTTGTTGCACGCGATAAAGCCAGCCTCGACATCTTCTGGCTTAAGGACGAATCCCTCGAAGCCTCGGACAACCTCCCCGATCCTGATGTCATCGCTCAAGAGATCGTTGAGGACTTGGAAGCCGCGCTGGAGCAGTTTAGAGAGATTGCAGGAGATCTCGGAAATAAGAAAGATATCTGACTCTTATGCAAAAAGTCCAACGCGACATTTTGTTCAGAGGACAAAAGCCAACGCATAGTTTCCTTTCAACGTTTGGCGATGTTAAGGAAGTGCGTTTGACAGCAGCGTTGGGCTATTTGATTGCAAAGTTGCCGGAAGCGTTCGATGAACTGTTTCTTCCAGAGAATGAAAAAATATTGAAAATTAAGATTGAAGAACACGACGAATCTGGCCGAACAGACCTTGTCCTTGAGTGCTTGCATTCTATTGTAATAATTGAAGCTAAAGTAGGTATGCAACAGAACATTAAACAATTGCAAAAATACATACGGGCATATCGGGAGAAACAGAATAAGCTAATAAAGCTGATTTTACTGGATTCGGGTAGTGAATATAATGCGGTGAATTTGGGGGGCCTCAGAAATAAGTTCAAAAATGTACGTTTTGTCACTTGGCAGAATATCTATGATAAATGCCGGAAAGCAACACAGATGAAGTCGCTAACAAAGAAGGACTACTTCGCTGCTGCTGCCCTTGGCGATTATGCAGATCACCTGGAGGAGGTTGAAATGGCAGGAAATAAAAGAAGTGAAGTCTATGTGCGTGATCTTAGCGGACCATCGTTGAAACTGTTTCTTGATCGCAACATTTATAAATGTCAACCACAGTTCTTTGAAAGCGCTTCGACAACAGGCTATTTTGCGCCGTATTTTACAAAGGTTGCACCTGCGGATCTTAAAAATTATTCAATTGTGCAAATTGAGCCGGGAATATCGTATATTTCAAAAATCATTACGTGTGCTCTTGTTAGGCGGGCTGATGTCAAAGACTTTCTGAAAGAGCACGACTGGCCCGATGCCCAAAATGCAGCGAAAGATATCGTGAAGGGGCACTCATTAAAAGATTTGGCGATATTTCTTCTGGGAAAGCCCCATCGATTCCTTATTACCCCTATAACAAAGAAACGACTCAATATTCACGGCTCGATGGGTGCTCGTTTTTACACATTTGAAGAGATTTTCGAAGCAGCGAGTAAGGGAGATATCTGAATACACCGATGTCAAAAAAACACCATTCTAGTAAAATTTTTTGTGATCATACGCTGACTCTGGGTGACTTCTGGTCCTGGGCCTATTCCGATCTTTTCAGCAATACAATAAGACCTCTGTTTGCCGAATTCCTTGTAGGCGTTGCCCTCGGCGTTATTGACAAACCCCGCATTGAATGGAACGCCTATGACTTTTTATATAAAGGGAAAAAGATCGAGGTGAAATCCGCAGCCTATCTACAAAGCTGGAATCAATCAAAATTATCCATAATCAGATTTGACATCGGAGAAAAAGACGGCTGGTCTTCTGAAACAAACAAATTTGCCGGTGTCTCCAAGAGAAATGCAGATTGTTATGTGTTCTGTTTATATCCGGAAACGGACATAAAAAAGGCGAATCCTCTCAATACTTCAGTTTGGCGTTTCTATGTTCTTTCGACGGAAATTCTTAATCATAATTTTCGAAATCAGAAATCTGTAGGGTTGAAAAAAATCGAGCAATTGACTTCACCTGTTTCCTTTGCTACATTGAAAACATGCATTGATACCGTTTTGAAGTAACACTGAAAAACCCTCCGAGGTGATACATGAAAAGAACTCTGGCTTGCGCGGTTATTCTTATGTTCGGTGTTTTACTCTGCAGTTGCGGCAGATATCAATACCACGCCCAGACCATGTCGCGCGACGTGAAACCTGAAAATTTATCCTCTATGCGTGCCGTGGGGCCGGTGGCGCTCAAAAACGGTGCTGCCACTGCTCCGGGTGTCGAACAGGTTGTTTGTCAGGTTGGCAGGATCGACGTGAATACGAGTGTATTCGATTTCACCAATTCAGCAATCGGCACTGCCAAGTCCGCGTTTCAGGCGATGAATATTGTTGTGGACGATAAGGCAAGCAAGTCACTCGAGTTCTCGATTCCGAAGGTGATATGCGATAAAGGATGGAGACTTAATACCGCGGTGACCTTGCGGGTCAAAACCGGCAGCGGTTTGACAAGAGAATACCAGGGAAGTGAAGCGGTCTCCACCGGGTATCAGCTTACGGCAGGGCTGGAACTGGCAATGGTCCAGTGCATCGAGCAAATGCTGAAGGACAAAGAGATTGCCGCGTATCTCGAAGGTTCAGGGAAATAGCCGATTTCATCGGAACCGATCTTTCAACGCGGATGCCGCGAAAATAATGTAACCGATACGCCTGCGTTCAGGGAACGACCCTCCTTCAGATATTTCCGACTTTTTTAACCTGCTGATTATTTACCCTATTCGTAATTTTAAAAAAATAAAAAAAGTTCTTGACACAACGAGCACAGCATGATAAATTTAAGCCAATTGAAAACGATTATCAATATCAATTATGCGAAAATGCAGAGTGTTCGTCCGAAACAGCAGGATGGCCTCCGCTTTGTCACCACGAAGAGCCGCATGTGGTAAATTGTGCTTTCACTGAAAGCCGCCGCCAGAATGAATTTGCTTAGAGGAAAAGCAGCGAGCATATTCTTTCGCGTCATTATTGATAATGATTATCAACATCAGAATTGGTGTCTGCGGCACCTTGTAATGTGATCCCCGTAAATCTTCAGATTGGCAGAAGGGGACGCCACGCATCATACAATAAAGGGGGAAGTCAGAAGATGGTAAAAAGGAAAATGTTAATGATTGCAGGTCTGTTTTTAGTGTTTGTCTCGGGAAACACGGCTTTCGGGGCTCATCCGCTGATTACGGATGACGCCGGCACGCAGGGGAAGGGAAAGTTTCAAATCGAAGTGAACGGCCAGTACGATACCGACAGGGAATGGGTAAACGGCATGACCCTCAAAACAACAGGCGGACAGATGGCAGGCACTTTATCCTATGGGTTCATCGACAGTGCGGATCTTGTGCTGGGGCTGCCGTATGTCTGGAGCAAGGTGCGGGAAGATGGCGCAGTCACTGAGAACGCGCAGGGGATTTCCGATATGACGGTTGAAGTGAAATGGCGGATTTTCGAGCGCGACGGATACAGCTTAGCGCTGAAGCCGGGGGTCAGTTTTCCGACCGGCGACGACGACCGGGGACTCGGCGCGGGAAAAGTGGGATACCGCATCTACGGCATTGTTTCGAAAGACCTGGCGCCGTGGGCATTTCATCTGAACTTCGGGTATGTCAGAAATGAAAATACGACAAATGAACTGCATGATGTCTGGCATGCGTCGCTTGCCGCGACATATGAGATCGTCAAAAATCTGAAGCTCGTCGGCAATATCGGGGCCGAGCGCAATCCGGACCCTGAGTCAAACGTTGATCCGGCTTTTCTTCTGGGAGGAGCGATTTACGCAGTAACAGAAAACTTCGATGTCGATCTCGGCGTAAAGTACGGATTGACGAAAACGGAAACAGACTGCTCTGTACTGGCGGGCATAGCGTACCGGTTTTAGGAGAAAAGACATGATGATACTCGGATTAATGCAGATGCAGGATGTGGCTGCAAAAAAAGTTTCGGATTCAGGAAAAGAAAACGCTGTTCCGCTCGGACTGCTTGAGTCGGGAGCGGCGGGAGAAGTCCTGGCAGTGTTTCCGGGAAAGCACTGCGCGGCTCGGCTGGAAGACATGGGGTTTCGCGCAGGGAAGAGGGTGGACGTTTTGAACAACGGACATCGCGGACCGCTGCTGATAAAAATAGACGAATCACGGATTGCTCTGGGCCGGGGCATGGCCATGAGCATACTGGTAAGGAGAACATAATCATGAACCTGTCAATGCTGAAACCCGGTGAAAACGGGAAAATAACAAGGATCGGATCGATCGGCCCGCTGAAGCGGAGGCTGATGGACATGGGCGTGCTTGTCGGGGAGGACGTCAGAGTGGAGAAAATAGCTCCCCTGGGAGACCCGATCGAGGTCAGAATAAAAAACTATAATCTCTCGCTCAGAAAGAAAGAAGCGGAAGGAATATCCGTGGAGGTGGGGAAATGAGTCCTGCAGGCGCAGTGCAAAACGCGGGTTTCCAGAAGGATGCGGTATTGGAAAAACCACAGAGCGAAATAAGAACCATAACCGTTGCGGTCGCGGGCAATCCGAATTCCGAGAAATCCACCCTGATCAATGCTCTTGCCGGAACGCGGCTGCAGGTAGGCAACTGGCCGGGAGTGACCGTCGAGAAAAAAGAGGCGTTGTTTGAGTTCGAAGGGAAGCGAATCAAGCTGGTCGACCTGCCCGGTACCTACAGCCTCAGCCCGTATACGCAGGAAGAAATCATCACGAGAGAATATCTTATAGCAGAAAAACCGGACCTGATTATCAATGTTGTGGATGCTACGAACCTCGAGCGTAATCTGTATCTTACCATACAGCTTCTGGAACTGGGCATACCTGTGGTGTTGGCTCTGAATATGTACGACGAAGCCAGAAGCAAAGGATACCTATTCCGTATTCCTGTGATGGAAGCTCTTCTGGGTGTGAAGGTTGTTCCGACTGTCTCGACAAAAGGTGAGGGGCTCAAGGAACTGATGGAGGCCATCGTTGATGGGGCCTCGGCACCAAAGGCGGTGCGTTTACCGAAGCAACTCGTCTACAGCGAAGACATTGAAACGGCGGTTGCTGAAATTGAACACGCAATCACTAAGGCACACCCGTCTCTCGTGCCCCGTTTTCCGCTTCGCTGGCTTGCTTACAAAATTATGGAGAGTGATGAGCGGGTATTAAAAGAGGTGAATGCACCCGAGGGTATTCCCGATACGAAGGCGATGCAGCATCTCCGCTCCGTGGAAGGAGATGATATCGAATCGCTTCTGGCCGATGCGCGCCATGGTCTGGCCGGAGGATTTACGCGGGAGGTGTTGACGAAACCGGAAATACAGAAGCGGGAAGTAACCGAGCGGATAGACCGAATCGTCCTGAGCCGCGTTTTTGGAATCCCGATATTTCTGGCGGTAATGTGGCTGGCATTCAAACTGACTTTTGACCTATCAACGCCTTTCGCCGACTGGATTGATGCAATAACCCAAGGCCCCTTCAAACGCTGGACTGAAGCGTTGTTCGGCTTTCTGGGAGCTTCGGACTGGATGGTGTCTCTTGCAACGGACGGCGTGATAGCGGGAGTTGGGTTCGTCTTTGTGTTCATCCCGGTGATTTTTGCGATGATGTTCTTTATTACTTTTCTGGAAGGCAGCGGTTATATGGCTCGTGCCGCGTTCGTGATGGATCGAGCCATGCATGCGATCGGGCTGCACGGTAAATCATTCATTCCGATGCTGCTTGGATTCGGATGCAATGTTCCGGCTATTTACGCGACAAGAACCCTTGAAAACCAGCGAGACAAAGTGCTCACAGCGCTGCTCATCCCGCTCATGTCCTGCGGTGCAAGGCTTCCGGTGTATGTGCTCTTTGCAGCTGCATTTTTCCCCGGCAGTGCAGGCACGGTACTTTGGTCCCTCTATGTTCTGGGCATCGTGCTTGCTATCATGATGGGACTGCTGTTTAAGAAGACCCTGTTCCGGGGAGATGCACCTCCATTTATTATGGAACTGCCGCCATATCGCCTGCCCACTTTGCGGAACCTTGCAAGCCACACCTGGGAAAAGGGCAAGCATTTTGTGATTAAGGCGGGCACGTATATTCTTGCCGTCTCGATCCTGGTTTGGTTTCTGCTGAACCTGCCCTGGGGTGTGGAGCAAAAAAAAGATTCTTATCTTGGCAGGGCGGGCCAAGTGCTGGCGCCGGTCTTTGAGCCGCTGGGGTTCGGCAACTGGCAGGCGGCTTCTTCACTGATTACCGGTGTTGTCGCGAAGGAGATCGTGGTAGGCACCATGGGCGAAATCTATGTGCAAAAGAAAGAGGAGCCGAAGGAAAAACCGGGTTTGGCAGAGGATGCGAAGGAGATAGGCCTGTCATTTTTTTCCGCCACAAAGGATGCCGCTTCTAATGTTGCTTCAACATTCGGCATCGCAAGCATCAAGGCAGAAGAGGATGAAAAGAATTCGAGATTGAAGGACGTCATTC
Organism: uncultured Nitrospiraceae bacterium; assembly: GCA_964646375.1. Taxonomy (GTDB): domain Bacteria; phylum Nitrospirota; class UBA9217; order UBA9217; family UBA9217; genus JBAZLV01. Next base: position 8,458 of record CAZYEF010000107.1, read on the forward strand.
AGAATGCCTTTAGTCCGCTGAGCGCATATGCCTTTATGGTATTCGTCCTGCTCTACATGCCGTGCGTGATTGTAGCAATCGCCATGCGCCAGGAATTCGGCACCTGGAAATGGTTCGGGATAGCATTCGTCTACCAGATGATTCTGGCCTGGAGTGCGGCGGCCATCGTGTATCAGGGGGGGGAATTACTGGAGTTGGGAGGTTAATATGGGATTCTGGGATGTCGTATTTCTGGCGTTGTTTCTCAGCGGTGCGTTCTATCTTCTCTATCGAAGTATCTGGAAGAAAAAGGGTCACTGCCAGGGTTGCGGCGGCGCAGGAATGTGCGGAACAAAAAAATAAAAAAGCACGCATTACAGAGGAGGAACGGGAAAATACCGTTCCTCCTTTTTTAATCGGGAATCCTTTGTCTGCATGAAATCGCAGCCAGCCCAGAAGTGCCGTGAAAAAACAGTTGCCATTTTCAAGCCGCTTCAGGCCCATTCGCTTTCTCAAATCCGGTTGATTTTCAAGAGAAAGCATTCTGGCAGATAACTTGCTTATTAACGAATAACGCACAACGATGATTGCGTCGGCAGTCAAACTGGCGGCCGTAAAAGTATTTTGTTGTGAGCTTTAAACTTAAAGGGCGAACCCTGGTCTAAGGTGATGTCTATGCAGATAATTCATACTATTCTGAGCGCGTTTATTTGGGCTCTCTTCCTGCTGATTGTTTCTTCCTGCGATGCCCCCCGAACGCACCCGCACGGAGGGCCGTACTACTACGGGAATTTCTCGGATTATTCTGTTCCGCCCCGACCGACGGACGAATTGTCCGCAGAAAAAGCGAAAGCGCGGGACGCGTACTATGTCGCGTATTTTGATGACAGCGGCAAAATCATTTCCTTCGAGAAATATCTGTATGGGGCCCGTGAATTTACCGAGCAATACGATTACAGATATGATGGCATGCTTGATCGCAGGATCCTGATAAAAGCGGGCGGTGAAACCACGATGCAGTATTTTGACAGGAATGAAAAAATGCTGTAGGAGTGAAGACCGAGTTTCGGTTATTTTTTTGAGAACAATACTGCCTGGTCTTTCCGAAGCTGGGAGAAATATTCCACGGGAAAACTGAACATGTTCTTGAACACCCGGTTCATGACCGAGACGTATTGCCTGAATTTGTAGGCATCATGGTGCGATTCTCCGGTCTGCTCCGAACCGCGCCAGCTTTCCACATCCGATATGCGCAGCTCCACGCCGAGCGTGTGCTGTTCCGTTTTTTTATTCAGACTGTCCCTGCTGCTGTAGAGCGGCGTGCCGGGAATCAATATCTCATTCGTATCAACGGTGCGGTGGACCGGCACGGAAAAGCCGATTTTACACTGGAATTTCCGGTGCTCCACCGAGGTATGAATGTTTTTCTCCGTGTTCATGCTTAAAGCCTTGTAGAAAACTTCCGCCGAGGAGATGACGTCTGCTTCCTGCGGCAGTTCATTCCGCCCCCTGCCTTTCGCCAGGCTGACCATCAGCCTGCGCACTGCTTCCTTCATGCTGTCCGGATCGTCAAAAAGCGTCTGGGTGATCGAGTGGGATGCCGTGTTCTCCTGCAGAATGACGCCGCGCTTCTGGAGCGCGTGGAAGAGCTTGA
>CAZYEF010000108.1:0-10000 GCA_964646375.1 uncultured Nitrospiraceae bacterium
ACGTGCTGCTGCTCGACGTGACGCCGCTGTCGCTCGGCATCGAAACGCTGGGCGGGGTCACCACAAAGCTCATCGAGCGGAACACCACCATTCCGTCCAAGAAGAGCCAGATATTCTCCACCGCGTCGGACAATCAGACCGCGGTCTCCATCCATGTGGTACAGGGAGAGCGCGAAATGGCGGGAGACAACAAGACGCTGGGCCGGTTCGAGCTCGTCGGCATTCCGCCAGCGCCGCGCGGTATTCCGCAGGTCGAGGTGACGTTCGACATTGACGCGAACGGCATTGTGCATGTGATGGCCAAGGACCTCGGCACCGGCAGGGAGCAGTCCATCAAAATCACTGCATCCTCCGGGCTCTCCAAAGATGAAATTGACCGGGCCGTGAAGGAAGCGGAGGCGCACACCGCGGACGATAAAAAGAAGCGGGAATTCGCGGAAGCGCGGAATGAGGCCGATACTCTTATCTATTCGGTCGAAAAATCCATCGCGGATTACGGCTCAAAACTGTCCGACACGGAACGGTCGGACATTCAGAAAGCGCTGGATCAGGCGAAGAGCGTCAAGGACGGCAACGACGTGGAAGCCATCAAGAAAGCCACGGCGGAGCTTGCCAAGGCATCGCACAAGCTTGCCGAAGAGGTCTACACAAAGATGAGCAAAGACCAGGCCGGCGGAGCGGGCGGGGCCGCGGGTGCTGCAGGCGGAGATGGAAAGAAGCCTGAAGAGAAAGTCGTGGACGCGGAATTCGAGGAAGTGGACAAGGACAAGAAGTAACCGTGAGCATGAACGATGTGGAGGATAGCAGGACGAGAGGACAGACTCTGGAGCCTGCTATCCTCTTTTTGTTGTTTCAGCAGAAATAGAAAAGTAAGTATTTCCGCCTGCGGGAGCGGCAGGATGAATCGCCGCTCCGGCGGCAATCATTGTTACCACGAAGGGCTTTATGGCAAAAGATTACTACGAACTGCTCGGCGTTCACCGGAACGCCGGTGAAGCGGAGCTCAAGCGAGCGTACCGGCGTCTCGCCCTTGAATATCATCCCGACAAAAATCCGGGAAACAAGGCAGCGGAGGAAAAGTTCAAGGAGATTAATGAAGCGTATGCCGTGTTGTCGGACGCACAGAAGCGGGCCTACTATGACCAGTATGGCGTGGCTCCGGGCGCGCAGGGGGCTGGACCGGGATTCGGCGCCGACATGGGGGACATCTTCGGAAATATTTTCGAGGAGTTTTTCGGCGGTGGCCGCGGCAGGACCCGCGCGGCGGCGGGCGAGGACCTGCGGTACAATCTCAGAATAAGCTTTGATGATGCGGCGTCCGGGACAACGACCAAAATCCGCGTCCCCCGTTGGGAGCTTTGTCCGGAATGCGACGGCACCGGCGCCAAATCGAGCGACAGCATCAGTGCCTGCACCACCTGCCGCGGCACCGGTCAGATACGGGTGCAGCAGGGATTTTTCAGCATGACGCGCACGTGTCCGCGCTGCGGCGGAGCGGGGAAAATCATCACCGACCCGTGCAAGGCGTGCAGCGGCAGGAAGCGGGTGGAGCGCGAACGCACGCTCTCCGTCAGAATTCCGGCCGGCGTTGAAACGGGAAATACGATCCGTCTGTCGGGGGAAGGGGAGCTTGGATCGTACGGCGGACCTCCCGGCGATCTGTATGTATACCTCACGGTTGATGAGCATCCGCTGTTCAAGCGGGAGGGTCAGGATATTATCTGCGAGGTGCCGATCAGCTTTACCCAGGCGGCGCTCGGGACCGACCTCGATGTGCCGACGCTGAACGGAAGTTCAACCCTGAAGATTCCCCCGGGAACGCAGCCGGGTCAGACCTTCAGGCTGCGAGGAAAGGGATTCCCCTACCTGCAGGGGTCGGGTACCGGCGATCAGCTCTGCCGGATCATCGTGGAGGTCCCTCTCAAGCTTTCTTCAAAACAGAAAGAGCTGCTGCAGGAGTTCGAACGGCTGAGCGGTGACAACGCGATGCCGATCATCAAAGGTTTCTTCAGCAAAGTCAAAGAAGTTTTCGGAGACAAGGCAAAGAAGTGATCAACGAACTGCACGTTCTGGCCAAGGGGCTTCTTATCGGTTTCCTTATCGCTGTTCCGGTTGGCCCGATAGGCATACTGTGCGCGCGCCGTACGCTGATGTACGGGCGGCGGGCCGGTTTTTTTTCCGGCATGGGCGCGGCCACTGCCGACGTTATTTACGGGTTCATTGCCGCTTTCGGCCTGACCATGGTCTCGGATTTTCTGGTCGGCCGGCAGGTCTGGCTCCGGCTTCTCGGGGGGGCGATCCTCTGTTTCATCGGCATTAAAACAATTCTCGCGGAGCCGGAGAAGAAAAACGACATCCAGCCCTCCGCAAAGCACTACGCGGGCATGTACACGTCCACATTCTTTCTTACCCTTACCAATCCAATGACAATCTTTTCCTTTGCCGCCATATTCGCCAGCGTCGGCCTTGCCGGTGTCAAAGGCAGCGCCGCCTTTGCAGGAGAACTGGTGCTGGGCGTGTTTCTCGGCTCCGGATTATGGTGGCTGTTTCTGGTGGGGGTCTTCACCCTGTTCAAGAAGCGTTTCAAACACCATGAATTGCAATGGCTGAACCGTTTCGCCGGAGTCATGATAGCCGGCTCCGGCGTCATTGCCATCCTCAGTCTGCTATAGCTTCATTACATCGTTCCACTGCTCTTCGCACGGAAAACCGCAATCGTCCCTGCCCTGCTCCCTTTGAAAAAAGTGATTATTCCAGCAGTTTCGCCCACCCTTGACTTTTCAGCAAGTGTGCTATACTTACACAAGAAATCGCGTCCTTGATCACCAAAAATAAATTTCAGGCAGAAACATGCAAAGACAGGCGCGCTGATTCGCAATCTTATCATTCAACAAACAAGGAGGAATGCATTATGGATGCACTTGAAATGGCATTGAAAATGGAAACGGATGCTGTCCAGTTCTACACGGAAGCTTCGCAAAAGACGAAGTATCCGGCCGGTAAAAAAATGTTTCTGGCCATCGCGGAAGACGAGAAAAAACACATCGAAATAATTTCTCAGATCATCAAAGGACTCCAGATGACGCCCCGGGATGTGACCCCGCTCAAGAATGTGAAGACCATATTTGAAAACATGCAGAGCGAAATGATGAAGAAAGTCGCAGCGTCCCCCGATGACATGGAGGCTTTCAAAATTGCCATGAAGATGGAGCAGGAGGGTGTTGATTTCTATAAAAACACGCTCGCCAAGGCGACGAAGGAGAAAGAAAAAGCTCTGCTGGAGCGGCTTATCAGTGAAGAGAAACAGCACTATGCCATGTTCGCGAACACCTACGAGTATCTGGAAAAAACAGGACAGTGGTTCCTCTGGGAAGAGAGCCCCATCCGTTCCATGATTGAAGGCGGATGATTGCCGCGTACTGTTTCAATATAGATAAAAAGAGCCCGGTTTTTTGCCGGGCTCTTTTTGTTTCAGACAACTGTTTCGGTCAGCTTAGCAGGAGCTTTTGCATTTGCAGGTCAATGCGGCCTTTTTCGTCACTTTTTTGATTGTCATGATGATTCCTCCTTTCTGAAATGCTTTATCTGAAACTCGGTGGACTGCAGGTGGATTTGATTTTTTCATAGTATACCATAAAACGCGCACCGGTACGGGTCCTTGCCCCCGCGCCCTTCAAGGAGTTCGGCCCTATACCTGCATCCTCCCCGGCAGATCTCGAGATACTGACAATTGCAGCTTAGATTGCTCAGGCGGATGGGGCGTATTTTTTCCCAGGCGCTTCGCAGCCCTTCTCCGGCGCTGCCGACAGTGTTATCCGAATAAAAGGTGCATTTTGCCATCCTGCCATCTGCCAGAACAGCCATGAGATGGAGTCCGCATCCATATCCCTGACCATAGGAGTGGAGGCCGTCTCCAAAACCGTATCCAAGGCATTTAGCTCCCTGTTCAGGGGTTACGTGAAGGGCGGTATTGTCCTTGAACTGGCCGGCGAAGCAGGGGATGTCCACGGTCCAGTCCTTGATTCCCAGCTCCTTGAACATTTTTTCCATGCCGTCAAAGTCGGAAAGATTGCCTGGATGCACCATGGTCGAAACGGAGACCGCGAAACCGGCATCAAGCGCGTGATGCAAGGATTCCAGGGAACGGCGGTAGGATCCGCTCCCCCTGAGTTTGTCATGGGCCTGTTCAAGACCGTCTATGCTCATCTGGATTTCATGGACTTTGAGTGCCTTTAACTTTTCTTTTGTGAGCAGCAGACCGTTTGTAAACAGGACGCTGCGGAGCGAAAAACCGGGAAGCATTTCATTCACGAGAGAAAACCGGGTGTGCAAAAGGGGTTCTCCGCCGGTAATGAGCACGCGCAGTCCCTGCATTGCTTCAAATTCAGACAGAATGGATTTAATCTGTTCCGGAGAAAGTTCGTTTGCAGGACCGGGGCTGAGGTAGCAGTGTTTGCAGCGGAGATTGCATGCGTCAGTGATCTGGAGTTCAAGATACCGGAGCGACGGCTCCGGGGAGCATTCCAGAGGCGGTCTGCGCAAAGACACGCGCGTGGTTGTCAACAAACCTTCTTCAAGGCAATAATCGATGAAGGCGCTGTCCGGTGAGTCGCAGCCGTTGTCTGTTGAACATTCCTTCAGGAACCGGAATGATTCACGGTCAAGTTCGTATAATTCATCCCGCGCAATCTGATACACGGCCGGAGTTTCGAGCCATTTCAGCGCGGCACCGCGCGCAAGGTAGAAACGCATGAGGTTATTATAGCACCGTGATTTTGATTCTGCTATAATCTGATACATGTGCAAGGACGCTTCGCTGAAGAAGATGATTTGTCTCTCGTTGTGCGCCTATTACAAACCCGGAAAAAACGAAGAACTTACCTGCAGGGGCTACGAAGTGGTGAGGCAGCTGCGGTTGCAGGGCAGAACAACAACCAATGAGCAATCCAGCACTGCGACCGACAGCGCAGCGGCGGAAATGCTTGTGCAGCAAATGTGCATGACCTGCGACTTCCATCAGCAGGACTGCGATTTCATGAACGACCGCACGGCAAAACCCTGCGGCGGGTTCATACTTTTGATGCAGCTTCTCGCGTCGCAGGATATATCCTTGCGCGAGATAGCGTTGCTATCCAGCGGCAGGTGACAGACGAAGCGCTTCCATTTCTGGAATGAAGACTTCAGATGCTGCCGCGTGATTCCCTCTGGAAAAGGAGAGCTGGCATGGATTATTCCATTAAAATCGGAGGTGCCGCCGGGCAGGGCATTCAGACTATCGGCGACACTTTGGCGCGGGTGTTCGCGCGAAGCGGTCTGCATGTCTTCAGTCACCAGGATTACGAGTCGCGCATCCGCGGCGGGCACAACTTTTATCAACTCAGGATATCGGACAAACCGGTAGCCTCTTCACTGACCCGCATTGACATTGTCGTGGCTCTGGACACGGAAAGCGTCGTGCGCTACGAGAAGGAGCTTACCGATCAGGGGCGCATCATATATGATTCCGCCACGCATAAAAAGAAATACGGCGGTGCGGCGTTCCTTGACATCCCCTTTGAACAGCTAGCGCAGGAGCACGGCGGCAGCAAGATCATGTCGAATACCGTCGCGACCGGGGCTGTGCTCGGCATGCTCGGTCTGGATCTCACGCATCTTTTTGTCATAATTGCGGCCGCATTCGCCAGGAAGGGTGACGCGGTCGTCACGAGCAACAAGAACGCAGCGCAGGCCGGATATGATCATACGGTTCAAAACTGCGGCGGATGCACATTTTCCCTGCCAGGCAAAAGTTCACCAAAGCCGAAGCTCCTGATCGGCGGGACAGAGTCACTGGCGCTGGGCGCCATCGCGTCCGGCTGCAAATTCTACTCTGCGTATCCCATGACTCCTTCGACGGGCCTCATGAATTATCTCGCAACCAAGGAAAAAGAATACGGCATTGTCGTGGAGCAGGCGGAAGATGAGATAGCGGCCATAAACATGGCAATCGGCGCGTCGTTTGCCGGGGTGCGCGCGATGACCGGCACGTCCGGCGGCGGTTTTTCCCTCATGGCGGAGGGACTTTCGCTGGCCGGCATGACGGAAACGCCGATTGTTATTGCGATGGGGCAGCGGCCTGGTCCGGCAACGGGCTTCCCGACACGCACCGAACAGGGAGATCTGCAGTGGATTCTGTACGCGGGCCATGGAGAATTTCCACGCATAGTTCTGGCTCCGGGCACGCCGAAGCAGGCGTTCCACCTCGTGAACAAGGCCTTTGATCTGGCAGAAAAATATCAGATACCCGCGTTCGTTCTTTTCGATACTTACCTTGCGGATTCCCAGTGGACGTTTGAGGGATTCGACACGCGCAGGCTGCGGTACCAGGACTACCGTCTGCGAGGAGAGGCTTTCAGCCGGCTTTCTGAATATAAGCGCCACGCGTTCACCGCGAGCGGGGTTTCCCCCTTTGGCGTCCTCGGGGATTCGAAGCATACCGTGGTCACGGACAGCGACGAACATGATGAAGAAGGACATATCGTCGAGGATGCGCCGACCAGGATCAGGATGGTTGAGAAACGGCTTTTCAAAAAGCTCGCGCGCATCAGAGAGGAAGTCTCCCCGCCGTTCTTTTACGGCGACCGCTCGCCGGAGATCGTGCTTGCGGGCTGGGGTTCGACTTACGGCGTAATGAAGGAAACCGTCGACACCCTGTCCGCTTCCGTCAGCATTGCCATGCTTCACTTCAGCGAAGTGTATCCCCTGCCGCTCAGCGAGCGCTTTGACTACCTCAAACTCATCTCTGCGGCAAAGTTCAGCGTTTGCATTGAGAACAACGCGTCAGGACAGTTTGCGCGCCTTCTGCGCTCCGAGACCGGCTGCACCTTCAATGCACAAATACACAAATTCGACGGCAGGCCGTTTTCTGTCGAAGAAGTGATAGGAGAAATCAATGGTCACCTTAGATCACTATAAAGGACAGGTTCCTTCCTGGTGTCCCGGCTGCGGAAACTTTGCGATTCTGAAAACATTCAAGGACGCAATGGTCGAACTCGGCATCGAACCGCACCGCCTCACCGTGGTGTCGGGCATCGGACAGGCGGCCAAGCTTCCGCACTATACCAACTGCAACACGTTCAACGGCCTGCACGGGCGGTCGCTTCCGGTCGCGACCGGCATCCGGCTGGCAAATCCCGAGATGCTGGTGGTCGCGGTGTCCGGCGACGGCGACTGCTACGGCGAAGGCGGCAACCACCTGATGGCCGGCATGCGGCGGAACATCAACGTCAAGTATTTCGTCCACGACAACCAGATATACGGACTCACCAAGGGGCAGCCGTCGCCGACGACCAAACAAGGAACCGTGGCCAAGAACATGCCGTTCAGCGTGATTTCGGAGCAACTGCATCCTCTTGCGCTGGCAGTGGCCATGAACTGCAGTTTTGCGGCGAGGAGCTTTGCCGGTGACGCCGAACATCTGAAAAACATCATGAAAGAAGCGGTTCTCCATAAAGGGTTCGCCCTGGTTGACATCCTTCAGCCCTGCGTCAGCTTCAACAAAGTGAACACCTACGACTGGTATCGTCAGCGGGTCTACCATATCGAACCGGAGTACAATCCGGAAGATCGGGTGGCGGCGTTTGCCCGCGCACTCGAATGGGGCGACAGAATTCCCCTCGGCGTCATCTACCGCAACAACCGTCCCACGTTCGAGGAGACTCTTCCGATTGTCGCCGGGACGCCGCTGGTGAAACAGAAATTCGACGTGTGGAAGATAAACGAAACACTCAAGGAATTTTTCTGAGGAGAATGCATGCCCCAGTTCAGTAAAAAACGGTCCCGGAAAGCAGGCCTTCCGTCCGAGTCGCTCGTGTACACCGGCGACAAAAAAGGCGGAACGGTGACCATGCACGTCCTTGACTACGATGATGTGCAGGTGCAGGAGTTGGACATTGCCGAGGCCGAGGCGTGCCTTCCCTTTAAAAAGAAATCAACAATCACCTGGATCGATGTTGACGGCGTCCACGATGTACCGATGCTGGAAAAGCTCGGCGACTGCTTCGGACTGCACCGGCTTGTGATAGAAGATATTCTGAACACGGACCAGCGCCCGAAGATGGAGGATTACGGAGACTACCTCTATATTGTGCTCAAGATGCTTTCGCAGGGAAAGGCCGGCGAGATTCTTACCGAGCAGGTGAGCATTATTCTCGGAAACAATTTTGTTCTGTCATTTCAGGAGGGGCTCGCGGGTGATGTCTTCACACCGGTCCGCGATCATCTCCGGAGGGGCAGGGGGCGCATCCGGAAAATGGGAGCGGACTATCTTGCCTATTCCCTGCTTGACGCGGTGGTGGACAACTATTTCATTGTTCTTGAGAAGCTCGGAGATCGGATCGAACTGCTTGAGGCCGAGCTGCTGGAGAACCTTACGCAAAAGACCGTCCGAAAAATCTATCAAGTGAAACGGGACCTGATATTCCTGCACAACGCCATCTGGCCTTTGCGCGAGGTCGTGAGTTCGCTGGGCAAGCATGAATCTGCGCTGGTCCGGGAATCCACGGTTCCGTATCTCCGGGATGTGTACGACCACGTGATCCACGTTGTTGACAGCGTAGGCATTTACCGGGAAATGCTTTCGGGGATGCTCGACCTGTATCTGTCCAGCGTGAGCAACAGGTTGAACGAAATCATGAAGGTTCTGACGATCATTGCCACGATCTTCATGCCGCTCACGTTTCTTGCCGGTCTATACGGGATGAATTTCAAAAACATGCCGGAGCTTGAGTGGCACTACGGCTATCCGCTTTTGCTCTGCTTTATGGCGGGAGTTGCCGCCTTTATGATTTTCTATTTTAAGCGCAAAAAATGGATGTAAGGAAGGGAACAGCGCATACAGCCGGAGAAGACAGCGCAGCGGTCTCTGACAGCGGAGAGACCGCTGCGCTGCGTTTAGGGTGGATAATTCGCTAATACCGCATTCTCACCCGGTAGGTGAGCTTTACTTCCTGGTCTTTGGGAATGGGAACATTGAATTCCGCGGTGAACGCCTCGGCCTTTACGAACTCATGAGAGGAGTTCAGCATTTTCCAGTCGCCCGGAACCGGCTCCGCGACTTTTACCACAATGTCCTCCTTCTTGTGGTTCCTGAGGGATACTTCGAATGCCGCCTCATACGTATCGTAAGCAATTTTTTTCCAGTCGGTCTGCTTTCTGCCGCCGACCACATCAAAAGCCTCGCCCAGCTTGATCCGTATTTTCTCGTCTTTCGGCGTATGATCAATGGAATCCTCGCCGACGAACTGAAGACTGCCTTCCTTGTCCTGTTTGTACACCCGGACCGTTCCCTTGGGCAGCGGAATGCCGAGGTTGTTTTCCTTTTTGTTTCGAATCTCGACAAACACGCCGATTTTCTGTTTGGAAAGAGGTTCCTCGTAGCGGCTGTAGTAGTAATAATTCGCTCCGCGGAAGAGAAATTCCTTTTTGACCGAAATGTTGTCCGCCGTCACCAGGCTGATCTGCTTGGTCTGATTGTCCTTGACCGTCGCCGTGCGCTGGAGAGTATAAATATGATACTCGAAGAACGCGTCCTCTTTGAACTGGGGGGCGGACGCCGGTTTCACTGACATCTCAGCCAGCATCTTCATTTTTCCGCGGTATTCCGAGTCGTCCTTCGCCCGGTTCACGTCGCCCGCGACGAGCTTGAGCTTTGCGTTTTTGTACGTCGCTCCGCTGTGGTTGTCGATGGTCACCCAGCCCGAAAGGTCCGCCTTGTCGTCCTTGTCGTTCAGCGTCACGACATAATCGGAGCGCCAGTTGATGCCGTTCGTGAGATACGACGCCTCGATTTTCTGCGCCGATTGCAGACTGTTTTCGAGCATCCAGACGAGAGTCGGCTTCGCGTTCAGGTCCTCGGGCACGCCGGGAAAGACGATCCTGCCCGGGTGTCCGAAGGTTATTGCGTCGCCGATTTTGAATATGGGCTGTCCGTTATTGGAAAGGAGCGTGGCGCTGACGAGTT
>CAZYEF010000109.1:0-9873 GCA_964646375.1 uncultured Nitrospiraceae bacterium
TTCATCGTGATGCTCCTGTCTTTAAAAAATGTTCCACTTCAATCGACCATGCTTCATATCCGCTGCTGCTTACATGGACCCCGTCTTCCTGAAGATACTGTTCGTTCGGAGCCCCCTGTGCGTCCACAAAAGTCTGATACACATCCAGGTATTCAGCGCCGAACTCCCCGGCGATTTCCCGAATCCGTCGGTTGCAGTCCCGTATGCGGTCATTGTCAAGCCATTCGAGGGTAGTCGGCAGAATGCTTTGCGCAACCGTTTTCGCGCTCTTATAGTGTGTGGTGAGATTTCGCACTATTTCGCGGTAGTCGTCAAAAAAGCGGCAATCTCCCTCGCCGATATTGTTGATGCCGGTCATGAGAAAGAGGAAATCGGGATTCCGGACCTCATCATAAATCTCCGGAATACGCTTCCGCAGTTCCTCGACCCGCTCTCCGGAAATGCCGAGATTGAGCACCTCATAGTCCGGGAACCGTCTGTCCCACCCGAACCACTGCGTTAACGAGTCGCCTAGGAATGCGAGCTTTTGCATGGCATGCATCCTTTCTCGCCGGCAGCCGCGCTGCGGACTTCGGTAAATCCCCGGTGCTGCAATTGCAGATCATGATGCCGGGACAAAACACTTTGTGCGACGATGGCGCCGATAAAGGCAAGGAACATGTCCCATTGCGTGTCCCACGGATCGCCCTGGGTTCCGAGAAAATCCGTGGCGGACTCCCCCAGAAGGACGGCTGCCCACCATTCTGTAAACTCGTAGCACGCGCTGATGGAGAGGCATACACTTACCACAAGGACGAACAGCCATCCTCCCGGCCGCAGCGGTGTTTTCCGCACAAGGACTTCCCGCGCGATCATGGCAGGTATGAATCCCTGGGCAAAATGACCAACACGATCAAAGTGATTTCTGGTGAGGTCGAAGTAATGCTGCACCCACGCCCCCGCGGGGACGCGCGCGTACGTGTAATACGCGCCGATCATAAGAATGATCGCATGGATAAACATAAGGCGATACAGAAGGGGAGTGAAGGGGAATCGTTGATATGTGGCAACAAGAAGAGGCGCTGCGACAAGTATGGGCAATACTTCCAGAAGCCATGTGGTCCGGTCATACGGATGGAGCCCTGATAAAAGGAGAAGGACACCGGTAATAATCAAAAGGGCCAGAGGTTCCTGAGCATTCGCTGAGCTGTTTTGCATGATGGTAAAGTGTATGCAAATAGCAGGGAAGAGTCAAGAAGATAAGACAAATCGGGCGCAAACCCCTGTCTTGACAATTTAGCGTGTACAGGGTATTTTGTTGCGTACTGCACGGTAAGGAGGTCAATATGCGGTGTTCCCTGCTTTTTCTGGGGCTGTTTCTTCTATCCGCCCCTCTGGCTGTTTCCGCCGAGAGCGTTGGCGACAAAGCAAAACATGATATTAATACCATTCACCAGAACCAGAAGCATGATGTAAAGAAAATCCACCAGAATCAGAAGAACGACGTAAAAAAGATTCATCAAAACCAGAAACATGACGTCAAGAAGATTCACCGGAACCAGAAAAACGATATAAATAAGATCCATCAAAACCAGAAGCATGATGCCGCGGCCATTCACGAACAGCAGAAGCGTGACGTTAAAGCTTTAAACTAAGGGAGCAAAAGCGGCGATACTCCGGCCCGGCGCGGACATCAGGGAAAACCACCATATAGCCGCCATGACTGCCGGTTGTTATTCCCCCCGTACGCAGCATATGCCGTTCTCAAACAGCGTTCACCGCACAGGGGCGAGAGGTGCAAGATGATTCTGACCAGGTTCCAGGAAGCCGCGCGGTCCTTTCCGGACAATGTCGCAGTTCGGTTCAGGGAAGGCCAACGCGTTGAGCAGTATACCTATCAGCGCCTTCTGCGAATGATTGCTTCCCTCGCGCAGGCGCTCTCTGCAAGCGGGATTGACAAGGGAGACCGTGTCGCTGTCTTGTCGGAGAACAGGCCGGAATGGATGGTGGCATATCTTGCCGTCGTTTCCCTGGAGGCGGTAATCGTACCGCTTGACGCCCAGCTTACGGACCGAGAGGTGGCGCTTCTGCTCGAAAGCGCGGATGCAAAAGCGGTTTTTGTATCGGCGGCGTGCAGGCAGAAGCTTCCCCCTGTTTTTTCCGGGATGATCATCGCTCTGGACCCGGGAGAGGGCCCCGCGTTCGCCGATATGGCGTCCGCCCATCCTGCGGCCGCGCTTCCGCCTGTGCCTCCCGGAGACGCTCTTGCAGCGCTTCTGTATACATCCGGGACGACGGGAGATCCCAAGGGGGTGATGCTTTCGCAAAGCAACCTTGCCTCCAATCTGGAAAGCATCCTCAAGCTCAACCTCTTTGACCATCGGGATAATTTCCTCTGCATTCTTCCCCTGCATCATACGTATGCCGCGATGGCCTGCATCCTTCTTCCCCTTGGTCTCGGAGGAAGCGTCACGATCCTGAACAGCCTGAAGGGACCGGAGATACTTTCCTGCATACAGGAAACCGGCGTCAGTGTGCTGGTGGGCGTGCCCCAGCTGTTTGCGGGACTGCGTCGGGCCATCTTTGATGAGATACAGAAAAAGCCCCTGCCGCTGCGCCTTCTGGTCAAACTGCTTCTGGGATTCAACAGCCTGGTGCGCAAGACCACGGGGGTTAATCTCGGCAAAGTGTTTTTCAAGGCAGTTCATGCAAAGTTCGGCCCTCAATTCAAGCTTTCAGCCTGCGGGGGGGCGCGGCTTGAACCGGACATATACACGGACATGACCAATATCGGTTTCTGGATTGTCGAGGGATACGGTCTCACGGAAACATCCCCGCTCTGTACCTTTAATCTGAAGAAACCGGGATCCATAGGCGTCCCCATTCCCGGTGTGGAAGTGAAAATCTCAAACCCTGATGAACAGGGACAGGGGGAAATTACGGTGCGCGGTTCGAACGTGATGCTGGGATATTACAAAAAACCGCGCGAAACGGCCGAAGTGCTGAAAGACGGTTGGTTCTCCACCGGAGACCTTGCCTATCAGGACGGCGAGGGTTTTTTTTTCATCACGGGCAGGTCCAAAGAAATGATCGTGCTGCCGACCGGCAAAAAAATATTTCCGGAGGAGCTTGAAAAATTTTATAAACAGATTCCGGCCATCAAAGAAATCTGTCTTCTGCAGGGCGAGCGCGGCCTTGAAGCGGCCGTTGTTCCCGACTTTGATTATCTCAGAAAAATGAATCTGTCCAACTCCCGCGAAACGATTGCCTTTGAGATAGCGGATCGCTCGAAGAATCTTCCCTTATACCAGCACATTACCGGTTTGAAGATATTCAAGGACCCGCTGCCCGCGACGCGTCTCGGAAAACTGCGGCGGAGCAAGGTGAAAGACCTGTATCAGCAGGGTGGTGAGCGGGTTGAAAAAGCCGTGCGCGAAACCGACGGCGATCTGCTGGACGATCCGATGGTGCGAAAACTGCTCGCCTGCCTGGAGCCGTTTTCCGTAAAAAAAATTATTGTTCCGGATGATAACCTGGAGCTGGATTTGGGGCTCGATTCGCTCAGCCGGGTGGAACTGGTGGTGAGCATCGAGGAGTCGTTTGGGGTGAGCCTGCCCGATTCCTTCGGCTCTGAAATCTTTACCGTAAAGGATGCGGTGCTCAAACTCAGAGAATTCCTCGCTTCAGGACCGGTATGCAGCGCTGAACGAGTGCACAAATCGTGGAGCGATATCCTGGCCCAGGAGCCTTCGCCGGAGCTCATGTCATCTCTTCCTCGGGAACGGGGAGTTTTCAGGAACACGCTGATGTTTCTGGTCAAACAGGCGCTTACCCTTGCCTTCAGGGTATACGGGCGCCTTTCGGTGCGGGGGCTGGAGAACCTGCCGGCGCGCGGACCTTACATCATTGCTCCGAACCATCTGAGCCTTGTTGATGCTCCAGCCGTTATCGCGGGTCTGCCGTGGAGGATCACCTCGCAGGCGTTTTTTCTCGGTGCCACTGAATATTTCAGCGGTGCGGTTTCATCGCGAATCGCGAGGCTGATTCATGTGATTCCCGTTGACATGGAAACGCGGCTCCACAGCGCGATGCAGTTGTCCGCGTACATGCTCAGACGGGGAAGCATTCTGTGTGTGTTTCCCGAGGGCAGCCGCTCCCGGGACGGCAACATCAAGGAATTCAAGAAGGGTGTCGGCATTCTCGCCGGCGAATTGCAGCTCCCGATTGTCCCGGTGGCCATCACGGGAACATATGAAATGCTTTCATCCGGCAAAAGAATGCCCAGGCCGGAAAAAATCCGTGTGTCTTTCGGGAAGCCGCTTCATCCCGGAAGCATGGACTGCGAAGAAATTGCAAAAAAACTCCGGGACGATGTGATGACAATGCTTGCTGAAGACCGCGGCACGTGAAAGTCCTGCCGCGGTAGAAGGAATTGCGTATGAAGAGAGTGCATCTGATGATTGTACTGGCCGGATTACTGCTCCTTGGTTCCTGTGCCTCAACCCAGGGGCCTGTGACGCCGGACGCAGTGCGGCCGAAGATCGCCCTGGTGCTTGGCGGAGGGGCGGCGCGCGGTTTTGCGCATGTGGGGGTGATCCGACAGCTTGAGCACGAAAAGATCCCCATTGATATGATCGTAGGAACGAGCGTCGGCAGCCTCATCGGCGCGATTTACGCGAACGATATGAACAGCTTTGAGCTTGAATGGACCGCGTTTGCCCTGGAAAAAGATGATGTCTTCGATTACGCGATCCTGTCGGTCTTTACCGGGATGGGGCTAGCAAAAGGGGACAAACTGGAAGAATTCCTGAAAAAGAAAGTTACCGTCCCGAATATAGAGAACCTCAAACTGCCGTTTGCCGCTGTGGCTACGGACCTGAACCGGGGGACGCGCGTTGTGCTCGACCGGGGCTCGGTTGCGAAGGCTGTTCACGCAAGCAGTTCCGTTCCGGGGGTTTTTGCCCCGGTGGACTACCAGGGCAGGCTGCTGGTGGACGGAGGTGTTGTAGACAACCTTCCCATCGCGGTTGCCAGGGAAAAGGGAGCGGACATCGTGATTGCGGTTGATATCAGCGAAAATGTGACGAACTTCAACGTAACAAACCTCATTGACGTGATGCTTCAGTCGGTGAACATTATGTTCAGCCAGAACATGGAGTACAAGAAAATAACCGCGGATGTTTTGATCAGCCCGAAGGTGGGGGATGTCGGCATGCTCGATTTTACTCAGAAGAAACGGTGCATGCAGGCGGGGATCGAGGCGACTCGGCAGGCCATGCCGGAAATCATGAAAAGAATTGGGGAGTGGGAGAAGCAGCGAAAATAAAAAATGCTGCGGGCATGGTTCGTGACGCTGGAGCCCGCAGGTCCGGAGGGTTCCTCCTCCTTATTTTGCCGCAGAATATTCTATGATTAAAAAAATAAAGATCATTCTCGAAATGATCAAATTCGAGCATACCATTTTTGCGCTGCCGTTCGCCTTTACCGCCGCGCTGATGGCAGCGAAGGGGCTTCCGTCGGGGAGCCAGATTTTCTGGATCACCGTGGCCATGGTCGGGGCGCGGTCCGCTGCGATGGGTTTCAATCGCTGGGCCGACCGGAAAATTGACGCTGACAATCCGAGGACAAAAACCAGGGCGCTGCCTCTGAGCCTTGTTTCACCACTGCAGGTGATCGTTTTTACCGCCGTCTCTTCGGCAGTGCTTGTGACGGCAGCCTATCAGCTGAATCCACTAGCATTCTATCTCTCACCCGTCGCGCTGGGTGTCGTTTTTTTCTATTCGTACACAAAGCGTTTCACGTTTCTGTCGCATGCTTTTCTGGGGCTTGCCATTGCAGGAGCTCCCCTGGGCGCATGGATAGCGGTCGCGGGCAGACTCGATGCGCCGGCGATCCTGCTCGGCACGGCCGTACTGTTCTGGCTTCTGGGATTTGACGTTCTTTATGCCCTCCAGGACATGGATTTCGATCGGAAGGCCGGGTTGCATTCCATTCCCCAGCGCTTTGGCGTTCGACGGTCGCTCCTGATATCGAGAGTTTCGCATGCGGTCACCATAGCCGCGCTCTTCTGGCTTGTCGCGCTGGTCCCCCTTGGCTCTTACTATATCGCGGGTATTGTTCTCGCCTTGTGCCTTATTGTGTATGAGCATGTTTTGGTAAAGGAAGACGATCTCTCCAGACTGAATATGGCATTTTTTAATATGAATGGATACATCAGTGTTACCATATTTATTTTTACGCTGCTGGATGTTCTTTTGTAAATGATGATTCCAAGGCAGGAAATCGGGACAGATACTCAAAACGTGCGTTGCGGAGGACTCTCCGTGAATTGCTGAAACATCATGCCAGGGAATAAAAAAGAGGATGGACTTTGAACGCTGCCGGGTTGCAGCGACCACTAAGGTTTGTTGTCTGACAAGGCAGCGCCCCATTCATGCAGTTTGCCTGTGATAAATTCAATAATCTTCTGGTGTTCCTCGGATCCGCGGTCCTTGATCCGCAGCGGTTCCCCGAACGCGATGTAAGTCTTTTTCGCCGGATCGATCCAGCCATAATCCTTGAGATAACTTCCCGTGCCCCATGCATCGGTTTTGAGTGCAATGGGCACCACCGGGACATCCGCCCTTTTCGCAAGCTTGACGCCGATGGTGTTGAACTGATCGGGATCAAATGCCGGTGCGCGCGTGGTTTGCGGAAAGATGATGATGGACGTCCCCGCGCGCAGCTTTTCCGTGCCCCCCTCCAGGACGGCTTTTAAATCATCGCGGGGGTTTGACCGGCCGACCGTAACGGGGTTCCGCGCCCGCATGACGTGCTTGAACACCGGATACTCGATGAGATCCTGCTTGACGACAAACGTTGTTTCTCTGAACGGGGCGATGATTGTCGGCAGGACGAATGTCTCGAATGTGCTCATGTGATTGCCGATGAACACGCACGGGCTGTCAAGCTTCTTGAAAAAATTCATACCGGTCACTGCGAGCTGCACACCGACCCGCTCCAGGGCGCGGAGCACTTCAATGCTGCTGTTGCACCATTCCGCCGTGTCGTAACGGTTGCGTTTTGCCTTTCTGCTCGCGCGCACGACAATCGAAATGACGTCCAGATAGAAAACGAGGGACGGCATTTTTTTGACAAGAAAGGGCACGGGATGGATTGCGGTGCTGTAGGTGTCGCCTTCCAGCTTTACCATTTCCACGGGTTTTTCCTCGCCTCCGGACGTGTATTTTCAAAATCGAAATAAGTATAACACGTTGACGGTGAAGAGTGAAGAGGGAAAATATGCTCTGCAAGAACCGAAAACGCTTTGTGACAATGAAAAAATAAAAAGCTTGCAATGCCGCTACGAAAAAGAGAAAATGACACCATGAATAACCTGACACTCCGGCAGCAAGTCGCCCAGATGATTATGCCGCGCCTCGAAGGCGCGAAGCTTGATGATTCTCGTTATCGGTCGGGTATTCAGGATCTTATTCAGGACGGCATCGGGGGCTTCATCCTGTTCGGCGGGACGTTTGAGGAGACCCCCGGGCATCTTCGGGAAATCCAGACCTTCGCCGGCATTCCGCTGCTCATTTCCTCGGACATTGAACGCGGCCTCGGTCAGCAGCTTGCAGGAGGGACGCGGTTTCCCAACCAGCGCGCGGTTGCGTCCGCAATCAACCGCCGGTCGAAGCGCGACCTTGATCTGCTCGACAGAATGCTGGACGCAGTGCGGACCGAGACGCGTGCCGCGGGCATCCATGTGGTTTTCTCGCCGGTTGTGGATGTAAACAGCAATCCGGCCAACCCCATAATCTGCACGAGATCCTTCGGCGATGAACCGGACATTGTGGAATGGTTCGCTTCCCGGTATATCACCCGGCTTCAACGCCCGGCGCGAAAAGGGGAATTGTCGGTCCTTGCCTGTGCCAAGCATTTTCCCGGACACGGGGATACGGATCAGGACTCGCACAGTGTTTTGCCGGTGATCCATGCGGGCAAGCCCCGGTTGAACCGTGTTGAACTTCCGCCGTTCCGCCAGGCGGTAAAGGACGGCGTCGGCGTGATCATGGTGGCGCATTTGCTGGTGCCTGCCCTGGAACCGGTGAAACCCACGACATTTTCAAAAAAGATCGTGACCGCCCTGCTCCGGGAAGGAATGGAATTCGACGGTCTGGTTGTGTCCGACGCTCTCGATATGGGGGCGCTGGCCGGCAGCTATTCCCAGGACGAGATTGCCGTGCGCTCCGTTGAGGCAGGGATGGACATTCTGCTTCATCCGCAGAACGCGGAGGAGACTATTGACGCGGTTGTCTCCGCCGTGGAGCAGGGACGCCTGACCCGTCAACGGATCAGCGAGTCTGTGGGACGCATTATTGCCGCCAAGACACAATTGGGTTTGTTCGAGAAACCGGAGCAGGAAATCAAACAGGTGGATTGCCGGAAACACCGGCGGATTGCGCAGGATATCAGCCGCAAAGTGCTCCGGGTCGTATCCGGAAATAAAAAGGCGCTTCCCCTGAACCGCGACGGGGGGACGGCCTGCTTTATTCTGGATGACGACAGTATTCCCGAATCAGGTGATGCCTTTACACGCGGGATGAGAGAACAGTTCAGGTTTTTGTCCGTCATGGCCCTGACCCCCGGATCGGACATGCCCGAGTCGTTGGCGCACGACAGCATCAACGCCGCAGAATCCGTCGTGATTGCGGTTTTCTCCAAAATTTCCGCATCAAAGGGCCATTCCGGCCTTGACGACAAACTGCGCGACCGGGCCATGCAGCTTCTGAAAGCATCAAAAACAGCGAAGGTAAAAACCATCGTGATTTCCTTCGACAGCCCCTATCTTCTGGACTTGTTCAGGGATGCGGATGTGCGCATCGCAGCCTATGACCGGATGGATGAGATACAACAGGCTGCCGCCGGGCTGCTGGCGGGAACGTAAGGTACAGGCGCTGTTTTTTTCATTTCTCGTGCATGTATGCTGAGTCTTGTTCTGATCTTTCTTTCATTCGCCTTCATTCACAGCGTCACTACTTCGACGCGATTCAAGCACGCTTGCAAAAATCTTGTCGGAGAAACCCTCATGAAGGCGTTCTACCGGGCGTTCTATACCGTAGTCAGCCTTGTGACCGCGGTCATCGCGTTTTCTCTCATTGCGCGGCTTCCGGACCGTGACCTCTGGTCGGCGCCCGCGTGGGCTGAGTGGATTATGCAGGGCATCCGGGGAGCAGCGGTTGTTTTCGGCCTGTCAGCGTTCAGGCATCTGGACGGACGGGAATTTCTGGGCATCAAACAAGTATGGCGATATCTCGCGCGCCATGAAACAGCCGGAGACATTGATGGCCTGACGCAGCGAGGACTGATTACTTCCGGTGTTTACGGACTTGTGCGCCATCCATTGTATCTCGCGGGGATCATTTTTTTTACCCTTGATCCGCATATAACGGTCAACAGTCTGGCTGTTGCCATCCTTGCAGACGCCTATTTTCTGTTCGGCATGTTTATTGAAGAGAGAAGATTCCTGGCAATATTCGGCGAAGAATATGCTCTGTATATGAAACGTGTCCCGAGAATGCTACCAGATGCCTCTGCTGCAGTGCATTTGATGAAAAAAAGCTTTACGTCGCGAAACTGAAGACATACGTGCCTTTTTTACGTGATGTCCAGCAGGCATCTTCCTTCATGGCGTATGCTACAATAGTGAAAAACCATCATGTTGTTCGGCATCGGTCAGCAAGACGGGAAAGACAGGAAATGCAAGCTGGATGAGAACCGTGTATGAGGAGGAAATAGTAATGACAAGAAAAATATTCGAACCTCTTACCCTTCGCAGCGTAAAATTCCGGAACCGGATATTTGTTTCCCCGATGTGCCAATACTCCTGTGCAGACGGCGTTCCGAACGACTGGC
>CAZYEF010000110.1:0-9818 GCA_964646375.1 uncultured Nitrospiraceae bacterium
AGGACACCCGCCTTAAAAGGGCGGTGCTCTACCAACTGAGCTACCGGCCCGTCACAGTGTGACGACGACGAAGAGGCGTATAATATCAATAAGCGCCTTGTTTGTCAATATAAAATAAATCTCCTGCGCAAATCCATGCTTCCGCTGGAAACCGTCCGTCAGCGGATGCTTTTCCTGAATTACCGCTTGACCGCCGCCTTTTTAAAGGGACGGTCTAGGATGATGGTTTCGTCCCTTCTCGGCCCTGTTGAAATGATTGCCGGCTTCACACCGCAAAGCCTGCACAGTTTTTGAAGATAATTTCTGGCGTTCCTGGGCAGCGCATCATATTTTTTAATGCCGGCGGTGGACTGCTTCCAGCCCGGCATGGTAATGTACTGTGGCACGGCTTTTTCGAGAATGGAAAGTTCGCTTGGTAACTCTTCATAAAGCTTGCCGTTGTGCTTGTAACCTACACAAATTTTAATTTCATCAAATGCGTCAAGAACATCGAGTTTGGTTATCGCCGCGCTTGTCATGCCGTTCACGCGGACGGCATGGCGGATGACAAGGGTGTCCGCCCAGCCGCATCTGCGCGGTCTGCCGGTTGTGGCACCGTATTCCCTTCCGCGCATGCGCAGTGATTCTCCAATTTCATCATGCAATTCCGTGGGAAACGGCCCGCCGCCGACGCGAGTGGTATACGCTTTTACAATTCCCATCACTTCCGTGATGGCATGCGGCGCTATTCCCAGTCCGGTGCAGGCACCGCCTGCCGTCGGGCTCGACGACGTCACGAAGGGGTACGTGCCGTGGTCCACATCCAAGTTCGTCCCCTGGGCTCCTTCTGCCAGTACCTTTTTCTTCTGTGCAATCATCTGGTTTAAAAACAGCGTCGCGTCACCGAGGTATTTTTTCAGCTGCTGGCCATAGGCAAGATACTCTTCGTACACCTGGTCCAGTTGTACCGGAGCTGCATTATAATAACGCTCGAGCAGAAAATTGGCCTCTCCCGTGTTGCATGCGAGCTTCTCCCGGAAAACTTCGGGATCAATGAGGTCCGCCATCCGGATGCCTTTGCGGCTAATCTTGTCCGCATATGCTGGACCAATGCCGCGACCTGTGGTTCCGATTTTCTTGTTTCCCTTGAGGTTCTCGCTGGCGACGTCCAACGCCTTGTGGTATGGCATGATGAGATGGGCGTTTTTGCTGATCAGAAGATTACCCTCGAAGCGAAGCCCGCGCTTCTTTAAACCAGCCATCTCTTCGAGCAGGGCTGCGGGGTCCACAACGACTCCATTCCCAATAACGCATTTCTTGCCTTTGTGAAGAATACCGGAAGGGATCAGATGCAGAATGAACTCGTCTTTGCCCACCACCACGGTATGGCCAGCGTTATGACCACCTTGATAACGGGCAACGATGTCCGCCCGCTCCGTCAGCAGGTCTATTACTTTTCCCTTTCCCTCATCACCCCATTGGGTGCCAACGACAACTAATACCGGCATAATGACTCCTTTGGCAGCTGTCTGCCTCGTACGCCCTCGTCCTCAACGGCATGCAACAAGAATCCGTCTGCTATATTTTTATCTGTTTTACAGACAGGACATTCGCCAGATTCCTGACTTTCTCCAGGATGCTGTCAGGCACGGGACTGTCAATGCTCACCACCGACATGGCAAGACCACCCTGTTTCTCGCGCCCGAACTGCATGCGCGCGATATTGATCCCGTTCTGTCCCAGGATCGTTCCGATTCCGCCGATCACGCCGGGCTTGTCATTGTTCTTCAGCACAAGCATGTCGCCTTCCGGAACCGTTTCCATCGGGAAATCGTCTACCTGGATGATGCGCGGTTCTTTTTTGCTGTTCAGCGTCCCCGATACAGATAATTCCTTTCCGCCTGCCTTCACCTTGATCGTGATAAGACTCGTATACTCCTTGGTATCACCCGACGTTGATACCTTGACTTCGATGCCACGGTCCTTGGCAATAAGCGGGGCATTCACGTAATTGACGTTTTCCTGCAGCGTGGGGGCAAGCAGGCCTTTCAGCGCGGCAAGGGTCATCGGTTCAAGTTTCAAACCGGCCACATCACCACTATACTCAACCACCACCTGGGTGAGACCGCCTTCGCAGATTTGTGCCTGGAACAGGCCCATCTGCTCGGCAAGATTAATATACGGCGCAAGCGTAGGCAGCTGGTCGGCCGGCACCGAAGGCACATTCACCGCATTCCGAACCGTGCCTGCGATGAGGTAATCAACAATCTGTTCGGCAATGGCCACGGCCACATTCTCCTGCGCCTCTTTGGTGGAAGCGCCGAGATGGGGAGTCGCAATAAAGTTGTCGAGCGTCATCAGCGGATGGTTCTCCGGCGGCTCTTTTTCGAAAACGTCAAAAGCCGCTCCCGCAACCTTTCCGCTCTTCAGGGCTTCGTAGAGATCCTGCTCCACAACAATACCGCCCCGCGCACAATTGATGATGCGCACGCTATCCTTCATCTGCGCTATTGTGCCTTTGTTGATCAGGTTTGCGGTCTCCTTCGTTTTTGGGGTATGGATCGTGATGAAATCAGACTGTTTGTAGATTGTCGCAAGGTCCGTAAGCTCAATGCCCAGACTTTTTGCCTTCTCCACGGAGATGAAGGGGTCATAGGCAAGCACCTTCATGCCGATCGCGGCGCAACGGTTCGCCACCACGCCGCCGATGGCTCCCAGACCGATGATGCCCAGAGTCTTATCATATAACTCGACGCCTTCAAATTTTTTCTTTTCCCATTTACCCGCCTTCATGGATGCATAGGCCTGGGGGATCAGCCGTGCGCAGGCGAAAATCATGCCGATTGCATGTTCTGCCGTGGTGATCGTATTGCCTCCCGGCGTATTCATGACCACAACGCCTTTTTTGGTCGCTGCTGCAATGTCCACATTGTCCAGACCGCTTCCGGCCCGGCCGACAACTTTCAGATTTGTCGCTTTCTCCAGCAGCTCTTTCGTGACTTTGGTGGCCGACCGGATGACGAGGGCATCGTACTGTCCGATAATTTTTTCGATTTCTTCGACCGACGTTTTGCTCCGCGCGTCCACTTCAAGTCCTGCTTTGCGCAAAATCTCAACTCCGTTCGGAGAGAGATCATCGCTGATGAGAACTTTCATATATCCTCCCTGAAAAACTTTGCCACAGAGATCCGGCAGCCGGGAACAAACAACCCCGTCTTGGGCCTCTGTGGCACACAGTTTATTTTTTCATCAGTATTTCTTCAGCAGCCGCCACACCGGCACCGAGTTTCACCGAATGTCCGAGACCCTTCAGCACCATCTCAATGCCGGATACCGCAGTTATGATATCAAACGTGTCGGCATACCCCAGATGAGCAATGCGGAAGATCTTTCCCTTGAGTTTGTCCTGTCCGCCCGCACCAGTGATGCCGTATTTTTCCCTGAGATTCTTGTAGATCGCCTGGCCGTCCACGCCTGCCGGAGCTTCAATCGCCGTAAGCGCAAGACTTGGATTCTCCTTGGGGAAGAGTTTGAGGTCAAGCGCGGCAACCGCAGCACGGGTTGCCTTGGCAAGCCGCTCATGGCGCGCAAACACATTCTGCAATCCTTCCTCCTGCAGCAATTTTATGCTCGCGTTCAGTCCGATAATGAGTGAAACAGCGGAAGAAAAGTTAGTCTGGTTCTTGGCCAGGTTGTCCCGCTCTTTTTTGAAGTTGAAATAGAATTTCGGAGACTTGGCGGTGTCCGCCATTTTCCATGCCTTGTCGCTTACCGACACAAAAGCAAGCCCGGGCGGAAGCATAACCCCCTTCTGAGAACCGCCAACCAGGACGTCAATGCCCCATTCGTCCGTCCTGATATCATGCGCAACGAGCGCCGAGATGGCATCAACGACAAAAAGCGCGTCCGTCTTCTTCACCACGGTCGCTAGAGACTGAATGTCATGGTACACGCCGGTCGACGTCTCATTCGCTTGCACAAATACCGCTTTTATTTTCTGGTTTTTCTTGAGCGCCGCTTCAACCTGCTCCGGCTTTACTGCGTAACCCCACTCGACAACAATCTCTTCAATCTTCATGCCGTAGGCCTTGCAGATATTGGTCCAGCGTTCACCGAACTTACCGCCGTTCACAACAAGGACTTCGTCGCCGGGATTCAGAAAGTTGTTTACCGCTCCAACCATGCCGCCGGTGCCGGTGCTGCACAGAATCAACACGTCGTTTTTGGTCTGATAGACCCACTGCAGTCCTTTTTTTGCGGAATCAAGCACCGGCAGAAAGTCCGGTGCGCGATGGTGAATGATCGGCATGGCCATGGCCAGCAGTACTTCGGATGGTACCGGAGTAGGGCCGGGAGCCAAAAGATATTTTTTTTGCATAGTATTACCCTCCAACAATGTAAGACGAAACATCCGTCGGTTTTTTTAGAACGCAAGCATGAGCAAGCGCAATAGACTGAATGGAAAGCTGAATTGTGCGACGAAAAATTAAGATAGTCCCGCCGGGGCGGGACCTATGCCCGGGGTTGGCATGTCGCTGGGATATTGAGGATGTCTGTGCTGTTTCAAGATCGTACTGCCTCTCTTTGGGTGTTTGAAACCCGGACGAACCAACAGTTGCGCCACCATGGACAGTAACATAACGCGCCGAAAATTGTCAAGAAAATACTTCAACGGCGGAAACGGGTTCTGCCGCATTTTTCAGTTATTTCTGCACAATGTCCATGGTCACGTTCAGCGTTATCACCGGGTTTGTGCGGTCGCTGGAATAGACCGTGATATATTTCGCGAGCGGCCCGCTTCTCCCGCGGGTATCCACGCTCACGTGTATCTGTCCGGCAGAGCCGGGTTCCAGGTGATTTGAACTAATCACCGCGGCTGAGCAGCCTCACGATGCAACAACCCGGTCAATAACAAGCGGTCCGTTTCCGGCATTGCGTACCTGGAATACATGGCTCAGCTGTGTGCCCTGGAGCACCTTTCCAAAATCATACCGCATCTCTGGGACATCGATTTTGGGTCCTCTGAGTTCCTGCGCAGGCGACGCACCGGCAACCAGAAAAGCGATCAGGATCGGACCTATCCAGAAAATTCTTTTCACGTTGTTTTTTTCCTCTTTCTGTATCGTAAAACCAATCCGTTCAGAACGGTTTCTGCCTCACAAACCTATCTTTTTCTGGTAAATCATGCTGACGAGTTCTTCACGGGTAATTATCTTTTTCTCGATCAACAGAGCGATCAACGCGTCCATCCGCATCCTGGCGTCGTTCAAATCCTGAAGGGCCGCGGCATCCTTGGCCACGTGCGGCGCATCGTCGTCAAATCCTGCCTTTCTCGACTTAATAGTATCCCGCGCATGAATAATTTCCATTTTCCCGGGAGCCCCTTCGCGTTGATGGTACAGCGACTTGGCCTGGGTACGATCCACCTGCTCCCCATCATAATATTTTCTGATGGCGTCTCTGATCTCGGACTCCATGGCAAGAGAAGGCTTTATGGTAAGGCCGGTGATGAACCTGATCTCGTCTGCCGCCTTGAGGTCGAAGGGGTCAAACATGGCAAGAACCAGCGCTCCTCCTTCTTTTTTAACCGGCATCGCATTGTACTTTTTCGCGATATCAGATTTGATCATTTTAACTATGTTTTCGGGAATTTCCGGCTCGAAAAGGTTAATATGGGGGATGTGCAGTTTCTGCGCGATCACTTTCGCGATGTCTTCCTCTCTGACAAACTCCAGTTCGATGAGGACAGAGCCCAGTTTCCCTCCCCAGTTGCGCTGATGCGATAACGCTGTCTGGAGCTGGAAATCATCAATAAGGCCCGCTTCTTTCAGCATCTCTCCCAGCTTCTTTGCGCCGGACATATCAGCCTCCGTTTCAGTCGGATATTGTTCTCCGTATTGCTATTATAGGCTGTGCCTATGCAGAAAGTCAAACATTAAAGAGCGCAAACAAACCGGCGGAATCTTCTGCAACAGGCTGAAAATACTATTCTGGATCATGCTTTCTGATGGCGGGTTCCGACGCTATCCATCCCTGCTGTTTGCTCCGTATCTGGCACCGGCCTGATGCTTTCCAGTCATTTTCCTTGTTCCGGTTCCGGGAAGCAATCCACGCCGCTCCCTGACCTCCCGCCAGCAGATGGCGATATTCCACATCAGCAAGGGAAGCCAGCAGGCTCGCCTTGATGCCTGGCTTCTCCTGTTCAAGACTCTCCAGGAGTTTTTTTATTTTCACACGTTTCAGATCCTGATTTCCGACAGCCGGGCAGGCACAAGAGGTAATTGGAAACCCCGCGGCAGAGGAATACTGAATGATGGACTCCTCGGGAACATACACCAATGGCCTGATGACCACATTCTGGCCGTCATCAGCGTTCAGGACCGGCGCCATCGCCTTGATCTTGCCGTTGTAAAACTGGTTCAGCAGAAGTGTTTCGATGAAGTCATCGCGATGGTGGCCGAGGGCAATTTTCGTGCACCCCAGCTCGCGCGCCTGTGTGTACAGCACCCCGCGCCGTATCCGGGAGCACAGCGCGCAGGGTGTCTCGCCGGGCGTGAGTTTTTCACGCATGATTGAAAAGATGGGCGCGTGGACAATCCGGTGAGCAAAGCCGCGCATGTGGAGATAATTCTCCAGAAGGTCAGTCTGAAATCCAGGAAGCCCGGGATGAACGGTAAGCGCGATAAGGGTAAAATCGACCGGGGCACGCTGCCTCAGGCGTTCCAGCATGTGGAGCAGCGTCCAACTGTCCTTGCCGCCGGACAACGCCACAAGAATGCGGTCATGATTTACGATCATGCCGAAATCGCCGATGCCCCTGCCCGTAAGCCGCTGTATTTTTTGTTCCTGTTTCATTGCGCTCCGCATGCCAGATTTTAAATCCTGCAGCCCCATAAGTCAACACTGCCCGCGGTCGGCCCGTCCAAACAAAGCGGGCTTCCGAAGAGTAAAATTTCGGAAGCCCGTCTGCATACAATGCCGTATTGGAATATTGGTCCGCTATTTTCTTTTTTTCTTTGTCGCTTTTTTCGTCTTTTTGGCGACCTTCTTTTTTGCCACTTTTTTCTTCACTGCTTTCTTTTTCACGACTTTTTTTACGGCCTTTTTCGCCGCTTTTTTCTTTGCCTTTTTCTTTGCGACTACCTTCTTCTTGGCTTTCTTCTTTGCCGGTTTCTTTGCTGCCGCGGGCGCTTCTGAAACAGCCGGCGCTTCCTGTACGCTGATCTCCGCCGACTCGAGGCCGCAACAATACACCGGCTCCTCATACACATCACCGGTGGTCCTCGTCACACCGAACTTTCTGCCGCACACCCTGCACTCATACTGCACGATCTTCTCGTTCTCCATACGTGCTTTCCTCCTTGAATAAGCTGATGACCCGTTTTCATGCGGGCTGAATATCAATACGCTTTATCGTAAACCCATTTGCAATCAGAAATTGCAAGCGGGGCTGCTCTCGCGGAGTGAATATCGTCTTGCGTTCAGAACATCTTGAAAACCGTACAAAAGTCAGGCTGCAGAAACAACCTTTTCATCGAACGCTACTGTAGAATTATATCAAGTAAATGTCAAGTTTTTTATGATTATATTTTCCTTTAACACCATATTCTTGGCTGTTTCCTGTTCGCATAGGCAACCGTGCTCTTTTTTTTCTCCATCTGCCTCTGTTCCCATAACTGTTCCATCCCTTCGATTGCGGCAAACAGTGCCTTCTCGGTGGATTTCTCATCCCATTTTTTCGTCTCAGCCAGACGGTAAAGCTCTATGATTACCTGGTCAATACTCACTAAAAATCCTTTTAATACAATATATTAACTAAAGTTTGACCCGGAAAACCGGGGCAATTCCCTGCTTTTCTGCTCTATCATATTTCCACATCTCCTGCACGGGGCTTTATCCGCATTTCGAAAATCCGCATCCTCGGCAAAAAGCGCATCCTTCTCCAAATTCAAGCAAACCGCCGCAATCCGGGCATTCAGGACACAGGCCAAGGTGGTTTTTGCCGGTTCCCGTGGTATAATCCAGCGATGCCTGACCGGATACCGGCTGGACGCTGGTCCTCGGCTTGTGATGCTGGCGGTGCTGGCTCATGTTTTCTTTGAGATAGCGTTCAAGAGCCCGTCCGATGGCGTCAGGGCAGGAGAGGATGGAGCCGCCTTCCCCCCATGCCGGTGATGGACAGCGAATGCCTTTCACCTGCCTGACAATCGAGTCTATGGAAACACCTGACCGGAGCGCCAGGGAAACCATCCGGCTTACCGCCTCCGACTGGCTTGCAGCGCAACCGCCCGACTTTCCCATGGTTGAGAAGACCTCGCAGATTCCCTCCTCGTCTTCGTTGATTGTAATATAGAGGTTTCCGCATCCCGTGGGAATTTTCTGGGTAACACCTTGCGTAAGGGCCGGACGGTGCCTTGGTTTTTTGTCTTCTGACAGCACCGGCGGTGCGGAAGCAGCCGCTGCGGCTTTGCGCGCTTTTTCCGTGGCGCCGCTGTGCAGCACCTGCTCATCGCGCGATCCATCGCGGTAAATGGTCACCCCTTTACAGCCCAGTTTATAGGCCAGCAAATACACATTCCGCACGTCGTCCTGGGTAGCGCTGTGCGGAAAGTTCACGGTCTTGGACACGGCATTGTCGGTATGCTTCTGGAATGCGGCCTGCATGCGGATATGCCATTCCGGTGTGATATCATGGGCCGAAACGAACACCTGCTGCACGTCCTCGGGAACCAGTTTGATGCCGGTGCATCCGCCATGCTCCGCGATTTCCTTCATAAGCGCATCAGAGTAGAAATTCCTCGATTTTGCCATCTTCTCAAAAATGGGATTCACTTCCACCAGTTCCGCGCCATCCAGCACCTTTCGAACAAACGTAAGAGCGAAAAGCGGTTCAATGCCGCTTGAACAGCCGGCGATGATGGAAAGCGTCCCTGTCGGGGCAATAGTCGTCACGGTGGCGTTTCGCACGGGCGCCGTCCCCGGCCGGTCATAAATGCTTCCTTTGAAGTTGGGGAATGCCCCGCGTTCCTCGGCCAGCTCCTCGCTCATCTTCCGGCCTTCATCGGTGATAAATTTCATTACTGCGCCGCCGAGTTTCACCGCTTCGTCTGAGTTGTAGGGGATTCCCATTTCGAGCAGCATGTCCGCAAAACCCATGACACCGAGGCCGATCTTGCGGTTTGCGCGGGTCGTCTCCGATATTTTCTCTATGGGATACCGGTTGACATCGATCACATTGTCAAGAAAGTGCACCCCCAGGCGCACGGTGCGGCGGAGTTTTTCATAGTCCACGGCTCTGCCGTGCGGGTCCAGCATTCTGGACAGGTTGATGGAGCCGAGATTGCATGATTCATAGGGAAGCAGCGGCTGCTCTCCGCAGGGATTGGTGGACTCCACCATGCCTACGTGCGGGGTGGGATTGTGCTGATTAATGCGATCCAGATAAATGATGCCCGGGTCCCCGTTTTTCCATGCCATGTTTACGATGGTGTCGAATACCTTGGTGGCCTTGAACCTTCTGACTAATTTTTTGTTCCGGGGAGAAATCAGATCATACTCGCCGTCGATTGCAACGGCTTCCATAAACGCGTCAGTCATGGCCACGGAAATATTGAAGTTGTTCAACCGGTCATTCTGCTGCTTGCAGGTGACGAAATCAAGGATGTCCGGGTGGTCCACCTGGAGGATCCCCATGTTCGCGCCGCGCCGTGTGCCGCCCTGTTTTACTGTTTCGGTTGCCGCATCAAATACCGTCATAAATGAAATGGGGCCGGATGACACGCCCTTGGTGGACTTTACCACGTCGTTCTTCGGGCGGATGCGCGAAAAGGAGAACCCGG
>CAZYEF010000111.1:0-9751 GCA_964646375.1 uncultured Nitrospiraceae bacterium
GCGCCATAAGCATCGTGGACCAATAGACACTGTGCGTCGTCAGAATGTCTTTCCCTACAAGGTGGTAATCTGCCGGCCACCAGAATCGCTCACGAACGGACTGGTCGGGGGAACCCTCTGCAGGAGGACTCAGGTAACGCGTTGCTGAAAAATAGTTGACCAGCGCATCGAACCATACATAGGTGACAAAATCCCGATCGAAGGGCAACTCGATACCCCAAGACAATCGGGCCTTTGGCCGGGAAATGCATAAATCGCCAAGCTGCTGCGTCCTCAAAAAACCGAGGACTTCGTTACGCCTGCTCTCCGGATGAATAAAATTTTCGTTTTCCTCGATGTGTTTGACAAGTTTCTGCTGATACTTGCCCATGAGGAAAAAATAGTTGACCTCGGAAATCCGTTCGACCGGTCTGCCGCAATCGGGGCACTTTCCTTCTACGATTTCTTTTTCGGTCCAGAAGCGTTCGTCAGGGGTGCAATACCACCCTTCGTATTTTCTTCTCTCAATCTCGCCCTTGTCGTATAACTGCTGCAGAAGTTCCTGCACTACGGCAATATGCTCTTTGTCCGTGGTCCTAATAAAAGCATCGTTGGTAATATCAAGCTTTCCCCACAGCTGTTTGAAATTTTCAACCATGCCGTCAGCATGAGACTTGGGCGTGAGACCTCGTTCCTGCGCTGCCTTTTCTACTTTCTGTCCATGTTCGTCCGTTCCTGTCAGAAAGAACACGCTGTCGCCAAGCAGGCGATGATAACGCGCAAGGGTGTCAGCGGCAATTGTCGTATACGCATGTCCGATATGAGGCACATCATTTACATAATAGATGGGAGTCGTGATATAGAATTTTCTATTCATATTTTTTATATTCACATTGCACTGAATGTTGTCTTTCTTAAAATGCCTGCAGCTGAAACAACCCCATCCGTGTTCTGCGGGCTGGATCAATTATCTCTGTTCTAATGCTTTTTAAGGCTCGGGCGGCTTGCCATCGCCTTGCTGCTGGCTCTTCTTTCTTTTACGCCAAAACCTGCGCCTCTTCTTTTTGCCTGCCTTCTCGACATTCTGTGAAGATTGTTGTGGCTCTTGCGCCTGCGCAGATGGTTCCTTTTCAGCTTTCTGCTGTTGCGTATCCCTAGGTTGCTCCGGCGAAGACTGAATTTTGCGCTCCTGCGAAAGGTCCTTTTTTATATCAACTTTGCTATTGGCTTTCTGGCCACCGTCTTTCGCTTTTTCCTGCCTCCGGTCTTTCTGTCGCTTTTTTTCTTCTACATGCCGTCGCTCTTCCGCCACACGCTGCTCTTCCTCTATACGGCTCGCTTCTTCTTTTTTGTCTTTTACCGCCGCCTCACGCATATCGGCAAGGTCTTTTTTGATCTCATCGTACATCTCATACTCATACGAAAGACAGCACAAAAGCCGTCCGCAGACGCCCGAAATTTTCGCCGGGTTCAGCACCATTTCCTGCTTTTTCGCCATCCGGATTGAAACCGGTTCAAAATTTTTCAGAAATGAGGCGCAACAAAGCTCCCTGCCGCAGGAGCCAAATCCACCGATCAATCGTGCCACATCACGCACGCCGATCTGTCGCATTTCAATCCTGCTTTTCAGTTTATGCGCAAGATCCTTGACTAACTCGCGAAAATCTACCCGGGTCTCGGAAAAGAAAAAGAAAACCGCACGGCTTGCATCAAAAGAATATTCCACACGGATCAGTTTCATGGTCAGCTCGCGTTCGGCGATCATCTCCTGTGCTATCGTAAATGCCTCGTCCTCACGGGCACGATTTGCTTCCTCCTGGGCGATGTCATCGACAGTGGCTTTGCGAAGGATTCTGCGCAAGGCTCTCGGCGATGCCCCCTGTTCGGGGCGCGCACCGACCAGGGCTTTCGCTTCCTCCACGTCGGTCTCCATCTCCAATCCTTCAGGTCCGATGATCGGCAATGCCGGCGATTCCGTCTGCACTGCGGCTTTGGCTCTTTTAATCCGCACCACCTGTCCAAAACCAAGTCCTCTGTCGGAGTCTACGATCACTCTGTCGCCAACGGCAGTGTTGACGCCGGCATCATCGAAGTCATAAACTTTCCAGTTTTCTCGAAAGCGGACGCCCGCTATTTTTACCAGTTTGTCTGTCTGTTGTTTTTCCATTTATTCTTTCTCGTGCTCTCTTCTTCCGCGAAACCGAAGAGCCGCAATCCAATATCAACTTATCCTTCTCCAAGCTTTAGAAACAAGTTCTCGGCCACAAGCTGGGCACTCACATGGCGCCCGAGCAAAACCCTGCTCTTCATAAACAACTCCATAAAGACCAGCAGTTTCTGGAGCGAAAACCGCTCCTCCCATTCACTGCACCGCTCCCTGTCAAGCGCGTAAACAAGACGTGCAGAATCACCGGTCAACCGAAAAACCACCGCATCACGAAACCGCTCGATCCCCAAGTCAAGCAGTCGCTCTAATCGTTCTCGGTCTTTTGAAACCGCCTCGGCATGAGCGATCGCCTCTGCGATATTCAGCATGGAAAGATCGGACAAAAACGCCATAATTTCTTCCCGATCTGCCCTCTCCCGCTCTACATCCATCTCAAGTCCTCGGCCAATGCTCCCCTGGGCAAGCGCCGACAGAAACCAGGCATTTTCCTCGGAAAGTTCACGTTTTTTTATAAATACCTCCGAGAGCGTGCGGCGCGGGAGTGAGCGAAATTTTATTTCCTGGCATCGGGAGCGAATGGTCGCAAGCAAGCTTTGTGGCAAAGACGAAACCAGGATGATCAGAGAGTCACCCGGAGGTTCCTCAAGCGTCTTTAAAAAAGCATTTGATGATGCCTGGTTCAGGTTTTCTGCCCTGTTTACAACCAATACTTTTTTTGTTCCCTCGAACGGTTTAAGCGCGAGGTAATCCTGCACCTCTCTAATCTGATCTATCTTAATATCATCACCATCCGGCTCCAGAAGATGCACATCCGGGTGGCTCCGTAAAGCGATCTTTCGGCACGACGGGCAAACGCCGCAACCACCATCTGGCTCCGCTGCCTGGCAATTGAGAGCGGCTGCAAGCGCGAACGCCGTCATCTTTTTCCCGACGCCCTTCCCGCCTGAAAATAAATAGGCATGTGCCAGTGTTTTATTCGCAAGTGCCTGCGTCAGGATGCGAACAGGCTGTTCATGGCCTTCTATTGCGGAAAAAAAACTATTGGGTGACTTCATAGCAAGTGACAGATTCCAGCGCAGCAAAAATTCAAGAGTCTTCGAGATTGTCTGTTTATTTAAATTCCGGCAGCAAGCTCATCAGCCTCCAGGATTTAACTCCCTGTTCATCCCTGTATGCCCACTCCTGAGTATCACGCAGAGTTTTTACTTTGGTAGTAGAGAGGATATAATAATCGATTTCCACTTCCGCCGTTGCTTTGCGTCTCTGTTCGTCATACATGGTGCTCAGAATTCGGGAGTCCACGATCCTTGCTTTTTTTGCCATTTGTGCCCGCGCGAGGGCATCCTGTCTCAGCGAATCTGCAACAAACACGCTTGCTGTGTCCAGGTCATTCCAGCGGTAATAATTATTATATGCCTTGAGACTTTCGTCGAATTTGCCCCGGAGGTCATAGACATAGTTACTGCACGCGACAAGGGTGATTAATGCCATCAGCACAAAAACAAGCCTTTTCATATTCCCCTCCGAAAGCACAGTTTACGAAAATGTTAAAAATCCGCTGCCGGGGCCATACCAAGTGCACAGTATGACCTTTCTGGTTCGCTTCAGCTTCAATGCAGCAAAGCATTAATAATTGTTTGAATTGCTGCCTGGATCGACTCCACGGACAACGACGCGTCAACAATCCGAACACGGTTTGGCTCCCGACCTGCCAATGCGAGATATCCTTGTCTTACCCTCTCGTGAAAAACTAGTTTCTCATTTTCAAACCGAGCTTCCGCGTCAAGTCCGCAGCATGCATTTCTTTTCTGTGCCCGTGCAACACCCTCGCCGGCTTCAAGATCAAGAAGAATCGTGACATCAGGGCGGATTCCAGCCGCCGCAATCCGGTCTATCTCGTTAATAATTTCCTGAGAAAGACCGCGTCCATAGCCCTGGTAAGCAAGCGTTGCATCCGAGAATCGATCGCAGAGAACAATTTTGCCTGCTGCAAGCGAGGGGGAAATGGCTTCGTGCAGATGTTGCGCCCTGCTCGCTGCGTAGAGCAAAAGCTCCGCCGTAGGATGCAACGCTGTATTCTCCGGATCAAGCAGAATTTTTCTCACCTGGTCGCCGATCGGCGTCCCTCCCGGCTCCCGGGTGAGCATGATTTCTTTCCCTCTGGACTTCAGATAATTTGCAAGCAGGATGATTTGGGTGGATTTCCCGGAGCCTTCAATCCCCTCGAAGGTAATGAACCTTCCCTTCATTATTTAAGCTCCAAAAAGGCATCACCCTCTGTTTTAAGGGTGGTGTTCGAGGAAAACAGAATAACCTGAGTCTTGGATCCAAGAGCGCGGAGAACCTGATATGCGGCTTTCTGGCGCACAAAATCAAAACCCGCAAGCGGGTCATCCAGAAGAACAGGCATCCGGAGCTTCCCCACAAGAGCCTCTATCAGGCCGATCCGAAGGCAGAAATAAACAAGGTCCCGTGTACCATGACTCTGATCTTCGTGCCTGACCACTGAATCGTCTCTTGCGTGAACAAGCGGCGGTCCGCCATTCTGTCCCATGTCCACCCTGACGTATCTGCCATTGGAGATTGTTATCAGGTTTCTCTGAGCCGCGGCTTCAACTGCCGGTATCAGTGTTTCAATTTCTATTCCTCCGATCCTGCTGGCGACTCCAAGTTCAACGGTGAAGCCATCCTGTTTTCCCTCCGCAGGCGGAGCTAAGAAATCAGCTGTAAAATCCTGTATTTCTGCGGCAAAGTCCCTGGACGTTCCCGAAGGGAGTGACGTGGCCTCAATCCGTTCGATGTCCTGACGTATGGCATAGGTATCCACGTTATACTGCGCCACAACCCGTGCCGCCTTCTCCAGATCAAGCGCTTCCTGCTGTCGTTTATTGTATTCCTGTTGCAGCGATTCCAGATCAGCATCATTGAGAAACCGGCGATGCTGCTCGTCAATATCCGCTCGAAGTGAGGAAAAATAACGGTAATTATCGGATTTTTCTTTAAGCTCTCCCGGAGTGGCAGCTCCTACAGCCTTCATGCTGGCATATATGGGCGCATTTTCCTGTTCCCTGCGTTTTTCCAAATCATTGCGCTCCTTCTCCAGCACATCCAGTTCATTCGCTACAGTGCTGCGTCGCGCATTTTTGCGGGACCCATTATACCACGCAACGGCTATCAACCCCGCTGCCAGCAGTAGGCCAACCGGGAAAAAATGCTTATACTCTTCCGTAAGCCAGAATACCCCTGCAACAATCGAGATAACTCCCAGCACAACACCGCCAATAAACAACTTGTCGGTGAGTAGATTCACCGCAGGGAGGCCCTCCAGCTGGCTTCTCAATCCCTCCATCTGCTTATTCAGGTCCTCAGTCTCAACCAGCCTTTGCCCCTGAAGCCGTTCATGAGTCTCAACAATCTCGTGCAGGTTTTGTGGCAATGTTGCGCAGGCTTTGAGTTCCTCAAGCTTTGAGTCAAGTTCCTTTTTTTTCTGTTCCATGTCTTCTATGGACGTGAGTTTCTTGCGTATCTCGTCAAGAGCAATTTTGGCCGACTGTGCCCGGTATTCAGCATCTGCGGCTTCCTCTGCTTTTTTGAGCGCCTCGCGGAGCTCGGCAAGCCTCGCCTGGTCTGCAGTGGTTTGTCTGCCTGGGGAAATGACAGGTTTTATCGGTTGTGGGTGCGGCATCCGTGCAGGCGCAGATGCAGGTTTGGCTGGACGGTCTGCATAGTGATCTCTCCGGAGAATAAAGATTTTTGAGAAATCCTCCTCCGACATACCGGTGGTAAGTGTGGCCATAAATGCCTCTGCATCGCTCCAGTCCTTATGCAGGAGGGCAAATTCTTTCTTTTCGGGGTCATATTTGGAAAGATTAACCGCCCGTTTCGAAAAATCCTGGATAATACGGTAATACGCCCCGTCACCGGAAAACAACACCAAGGCTCCACGTGAGGCGTCGGGTTTCTGTCGTGACAGCAGAGAATCCATGGCACCGGACTGACCGCTGGGAAAAAGCAGCCGCTGCGCGGTTTCAACGGCGGTAGTTTTTCCCGCTTCATTTCCTGCGGCAACAAAATTAAACCCGCTCTGAAACCTCAAGCGTGCGAGGTCCCGAAAGCCGCGGATTC
Organism: uncultured Nitrospiraceae bacterium; assembly: GCA_964646375.1. GTDB lineage: Bacteria > Nitrospirota > UBA9217 > UBA9217 > UBA9217 > JBAZLV01. The sequence goes on from CAZYEF010000111.1 coordinate 6,272, forward strand.
CCTGCATAACAAGCTCAACCAGGAACATAACAATGCCCCTTTCCCTTGATATTTTGCTACTATAACGCAAGTACACCGAAGTTGCAACAGGGAAATGGATTCCTCTTTCTGAGAGGGATGGTCTTAAGCCGGATATCACGAATGCCCCGCAACTCTTGAGCCCGCTAATCTGCTAACCTGCCTGTTTGCGCTGCACTATTGTTTTTGCAATACCTTCCTGAATACTTCCGCCTTTCTGATTATTTCTGAATATTTTTCTATCGGATCTGAGTCCCTCGTCACAAGAACTCCAACCTGTATCTGTTCCCATCCCTCCTTGATGGTGATTGTGCTGGCAGCAATATTAAATTCCATGTCTCCCGTATGAGAAAAATAGCCAACAGCACCTGCAAATAAACCGCGTGCAACGGGTTCAAGTTCATCAAGGATTTCCATGCAGCGCACTTTTGAGGCGCTTGTTCCCACGGATCCCGGAATTACTGCGTGTACGAGATCAATACAGTTTCTGCCCTGCGCCTGCAATTTCGCATCGACGATTCCATCGTGACATCGTACAAGACACTCATGCGAGAGGCTCGCAGCCAGCATGTCTTTAAAATCAAGGCAAGCGATGGAAGAAACCGTATCAGCATTTCGGAGTATCGTGTGCAGATGAAGAGCATCCCGAGAATCTGCGGTGCCGGAGAAGCGCAGAGAAACAACCGTCTCGCAAATATCCTCCGCTATAAGGCGGTCTTTGCATCTTCTCACCATGCCTTCAAATTCAGACTTGCTAAGATCGGGAATGAGCGGAGAAACAGCTCCTGCACCATTATCGTCGCTGGTTGAAAAAACAGCTGGCTTCTCGGTTCCCGCCGTTTCCGCAAGTTTTTTGACGGCATCGGCAATGCGCAAGACAGCTTCATCGTAGTACCGTGCTCCCTGTTCAAAATCGGGGCGACGGAATCCCAACTCCTGCTCGCGGGCTCCAGGGTTTACAATTACCCATGCTTTATTCCGGCTGTGATCAAAAGCAAGAACCATATCAACGAAGACAAAGCACGCCTTAGGGGTCTTGATATCAGCTTTGGTACAGCGCGATGCGGCTTTTAGCTGGCGCGCAAAATCATAGGAAAAGAAACCCACCGCGCCGCCGGTGAAAGGAGGCAGTCCGGCAATGCGCCCGGTTTTATAATTGGATAAAAGCTCTTTTAGTTTTTCCAGCGGCTTGCGCTTCATCGTCGCCCTTCTTCCATATTTACCCGAAGGTGTCGACGGTAGACTAATTTCGACTTCATCGCCATATGATTTGAAAATAAGATATGGGTCCACTGACACAAAAGAATATTTTCCAACCTCTTTGCAATCCTGGACATTTTCGAAAATCACGGGATATCCCGCAGATCTCAGATTTTCAAGTGCGGCAACAGGAGTAAGCCCTGGCAAACTGATCTCTGCATAAATGGGCAGAATCACTCCTGTTTTTATGGAATCAAGAAAATCCTTTTTTTGCGGTCTGAACGTATCCATGACTGGAAAGAATTTTAGTTGCAAACAGGAGGAGGGTCAAGATAATTCTAAAAATATTCGTTTGGCGAAAAATATGCTATAATTCAATTAAGCAGTTTTTGCAATGATAAATAGCTCTTTGAGATCCAAGGATTGTCGGGCGTTGCCGAACCATCACCAATAGGTGTACAGATGGTAACCCGTTATAAAGTGGAATAGGCACCGTTGTGGTGGACACCGAACCGGCTAGAGACCTGCTAGTTGGGCAGTAACTCTCCCGGTTGCTTTACAGGTTGCCATCATGGCGGAAGAGCTGAATGCCACTAAGCTCCGATTTATGCGGGGAAATTTTATACACACGAAGCTTCACAGGGTCTGCAGTGCAGAGCCGCAGAAGCAGGTTGTTCTTCCCGACGGCTGACGGAGCTCAGCGGAATGCCAATACTGGTTCGAGGGCAACGCCTTTTTTATTGCTCCATTCGTAGTACAACTATAGACCAGATGTCTGCCTCAATAATTACCTCTCGTTTATTCTCGACAAAACAACTAAATTACTCTACACTACAAACTCATATTGGCTGGAATGTATGGGGCTGAGACAATACGATATGAACCATGTCATGGAAATAAAAATCTATTACGAGGACACAGATTGCGGCAATGTCGTATATTACGCAAATTATCTCCGCTATATGGAGAGGGCAAGAACCGAGTACATGGCTGCCCGAGGATCAGCGATTAAAACCCTCATGGAACAGGGATCCCTGTTCATGATTCTTCACGCAGAAATTGATTACCGTTCACCGGCGCATCTTGGCGACATTTTACTTGTGGAAACCTGGGTTGCAGAAGCCACAAAGGCAACGATCACGTTTCAGCACACCATGAAGGAAAAAACAACAAACAAGCTTATCACGGAATGCAAAGCAACTGCTGTCTGCGTCGATCCAGCTGGAAAGCCGAAAAGAATACCAAGAGAAGCGCTGGAGAACCTGCGGTGAAAGAAATGATCGCCGACACCATCTCGATGCGAGGAGCCGGCATTGTTTCAATTTTGCAGCCCAAAAAAGGACATCGATTCACGCTCGACAGCCTTCTGCTTGCTGATTTCTGCCGTGTTAAGCATCGAGATAACGTGCTTGAGCCCGGGGCTGGAACTGGTATTGTTTCCATATTGCTTGCAAAAAAATTTCCACACATTAAAATTACTGCCGTCGAGATACAAGCAACTATTGCCGGTCTTTGTCGTTTGAACATTGCCCGAAACGGCCTGCCCGACCGAATAACCCTCTTCGAGCAGCACATTTCTAACTTGCAGAATTTTTTTCGTGCATCAACTTTTGATCTTATTGTCGCGAATCCACCCTATTTTCAAACAGGCACCGGAAAACAAAGCCCTTTACCTGAACGTTTTTTTTCGCGTCATGACCGTTTCGCTTCCTTGGACAGTTGGCTTGATCTTCAGCTTTTTCTAAAAAATAAAGGTCGGTATGTTTTCGCCTTTTCAGCGGATCGTCTCGCTGACGCGGTTACCTCACTACGATCCCATGGTCTTGAACCTAAATGCATGCGTTTTATTCACTCTAGTAAAGCTAAACCAGCCTATCTTGTTCTGCTGGAAGCGGTAAAATCCGGGGGAACCGGTCTTAAAGTGCTCCCCCCCTTGATTGTTCATGCTGACGATCGGATCTATTCTAGCGAAATTCAGGAGCTTTATGGTTCATAAATTTTTCTTCGCAAGGTACAATTGTTTATCTGTTTCCTTTCCTTTTTCCGGCCTTGATTTCGATACAAATATTTGATAAGGTAAGTGATAAAAAAGACTCTGAGCCCTATATGGTGCAGCGTTTTAGTCAGGATTTTAATGTCAAAAGTCTTCAGCTAATACTCTCATAGATTTGCATACGGTGATTTTGCTTCGAGGGAATTTCCATGCGACTATATCACTCTATCGTCATAGTGCTGTTTCTTTTGTTTTCCGCGTGTGCTGGA
>CAZYEF010000112.1:0-9732 GCA_964646375.1 uncultured Nitrospiraceae bacterium
AATGGCTTTGACATTCGGAGATATTTTGACAAGCTCCTGTATGGTTTCCTTGCCTCCCATGCCTCCGGGTATGGTCAGATCCATGATAACCACGTCAAACGGATTTTGCGATTTCATCGCGTTCACATATTTGTTGATGGCTTCTGAGCCATCTTTTGCAAAATCGGTTTCATAGCCGAAATAATTGAGCATTGCCCCCGCCACCTGCCTGATAATCTCTTCATCGTCCATGATCAGAATTCTGCCCTTGCCGGAACCCACGTTCATTTCTTTTTCCGGTGACTGCACCGTGTCGGCCTGCAAATCGCTGGACGGAAGGTAAAAACTAAACAAGGCTCCCGAACCGGCTTTGGACTCGACACTGATCTGTCCCTCGTGTTTCTTTATGATGGAGTAGACCGTGGCAAGACCGAGGCCGGTGCCTTTTTCTTTTGTTGTAAAATAGGGATCAAAAACTCTGGAAATATCTTCCTGCGATATTCCCGTGCCCTGGTCCTGTATGGCCACCTTCACGTACCGGCCTGGCTTTAATGCCGCGGCATTGTCTTCAGCAATCATGGTGTTTTCACAACTCACGCGGATGACACCGCCGTTCGGCATTGCCTGATCAGCGTTAATCACGAGATTGCTGATGACCTGGCCGATCTGGCTTTTGTCCGCTTTGACCGACCAGAGGCCGCCGGGAATTGAAAATTCGCATTTTGTTTTTGAACCGCTCAAGGACAGCTCGGCATATGCTTTTATCACGTCTGCGAGGTTGATCGTTTTAATAACAGGCTCTCCGCCTTTTGCAAACGTTATAAGTCGTTGGGTGAGGTCCTTTGCCCCCAGTGAGGCTTTCTCTGCCGCATCAAGGTATTCCGCGACTTTGTCATGCGGAGACAGCTTTGCCAGCGAAATATTGCCGATGATTGCTGTCAGCAGATTATTAAAATCGTGGGCTATGCCGCCCGCAAGCAGACCGATGGATTCCATCTTCTGGCTCCGCAGAATTTCTTCTTCCATTTTTTTTCGTTCCGTGATGTCGCGGATGGATTCTATTGCCCCGATAATGGTGCCGGAGGAATCATACAACGGCCCCGCCACGCCGAACATATAGGCCGCGCCGCGCTTGATGTTTTTCGTATAGCCTTCACCGGTGACGATCATGCCGTTTCGCCCGATGTACGGATACAGTTCCTCTACTTCTCTGGACGGCTCCAACACCAGGTCAATCAACATCGGCCGCCGAATGCCGTAAAACGGAATGGAAATCTCGGAATTGCCTTTGCCGAGCATCTCCTTCGCCTTCATCCCCGTGTATTCTTCAGCGGCCTTGTTCCACAGGATGATATTTCCGTCAAGATTGATGGCAAATGTAGGGTCCGGCAGAAAATTTATGATGTCCGACAGGCGTTTTTCAGAATCTCTGAGAGACTCCTCCAATTTTTTGCGTTCAGTTATATCGATGTTCAACCCTTCAATAAAATTCGAATCATCTTCTTCGCCACGTACCAGACGGGCGCTGACCGACACCCATATCTTTTGCCTGTCTTTCCGGTACAACTGAACTTCATATCCGGTTACTGCTCCTCGCTCTACGACAGCAGCACGATACTTGTCATGATCCTCCGGGCAGACATAGAGGTCATTGCGCACATCTGTTAAAGAAGCCAGCAGCTCTTTAGCAGAATCATATCCCAGAATCCGGGCCTGAGCAGGATTTACGCTCAAATACCGTCCGTCAAGAGAGCTTTGATAAATTCCTTCCCGCGCGTTTTCAAAAATGCCCTTGTATTTTGCCTCACTCTGGTGCAGTCCCTCTATTGTGCTCTTGAGCTTTGCAGTCATGATATTGAATGCGGAGGCCAGAGTTCCCACTTCATCCTGCGAACGCACTTCCACCCTCTGGTCCAGATTGCCCTGCACAATGGTCTCAACCGCTTGCGTCATCTCTCTGACCGGGCGGGCAATTGTCATGGCTGTAAAAACTCCGGTCAGTATCATGAGCGTGATAATGATCAGCCCCGCGCTTATCATGATCCCGGTCATTCGATGCCTGCCATCGGTCAGGATTTTCTGGTATGATTGAAGCTCTTCCTCATTCACACTGGATCCAATAACCCAGTCCCAGGGTGCATAATAGGCGACACGGGCAATTTTCCAGTGCGGCTCCGCATCATCGCTGTTTTTCCAGCGATACCGCACCGTGGTCAATTCACCAGACTGCAGGGCGATGGCTTTATTAATGATTTCCTGTACCACGTAACGCCCATCACTATCCTTCGTCGCCCAAATATCTTCTCCATCTCGTTCTCCCCGTTGAGAAATGACATAGCGACCACGGCCTTCACCTTTTCCACCCAGAACGTAAACGTATCCGGTTCGGCCGACTTTTGTCTGAAGAATAGCTTTGCGAATGCGTGATTCAACGGTTTTTTGCTTAATGCCAACATACAGCATTCCCACCAGGTTGCCGCTTCTGTCCTTGATCGGTTCATAGGCGGTAAGATACCACGCATCCACGACAAAAGCGCGGCCATGATACGTCTTACCCGACAAAATCGCCGCGATCACAGGATTGGGTGCACCGTCAGGGTTCACTGCGGGAATGTATGTTCCAATAGCGCGTTTTCCCTGTGTGGTCCTGACCGTGGTTGCGACTCGCAGCATGTCCCCCTGGCTGTTCATGCGTTGAAATAACGTGGACGTTTCTCCGACCCAATGCACGACTTCATCAATGACCGCCGTCTTAACGGCTGGATCTGTGTTCTGTCCCAGCCATTGGCCGCCCACCAGCATCTTGGGTAACTGCATACTACGCCGTTTATTGGTAAACTGATCAACAGCAGTCCATATCACAGTTTCGTCCGCCAGAGTCACTTCGCCGGCGTCTTCAAGAATATGGCGTGCGACATTGAGATTCGCATCGAGCTGCTGCTGCACCGCCTCGTTCTCTGTCTGCACAAGATAATATATACCCTGCGTGATATGGTTCAAGTCGGCATCGATCAAGGCATCAACTTTGCCCTGCGCAAGATTGTTGTATTGCGTGCTCTGCCATGTTGCCAGGATGACCAAAGCGCATACGGTAACAAGAACGCTAAGTGCTCCGAGCAGCGCAATCTTCGTAGTTAGTCTGAAATTTTTAAAGAGGTTGTTCATGATATTATCGGTTTGAAAGAACTTCCCTTACCTGCAATATCCATCTCCGCGAAAGAGTGCCGTTATATACTGTCTGAAGAGTATTGAAGCGTAATTCAGGTTCATCCGTCATAGAAATGCTCAACTTTTATTTATTTTTATTTAATGAGCTGGCACATTCTGGGTTACAGAAAGTTGCATATCATACTTATCGGCATTATCTGTGCTTTATTTAAGGGCACCGCCAATATCTGTTCCGCGCACGATTTCGGGAAATATCTTTTTGTTTTCAGCATGTTAACAGAAAATCCCTTACAAGCAACTGCTAAAATAAAAAAGCCCCTCTGGGGGGCTTATAGAGTTGGACTATATTTTTTAGGATAAAAACTGAAACGTTGATGCCGAACGGACTGGAGAGCATGAATACCGGAAAGCAGATGTCATTATCATGAGCAGGCTTTCCGCATACTCCAATCGGGGTGAGAAATCACCGTTAACCGCTTTTTTCCCTGCCTTTTTTCCAATACTCCAGCTTGTTCAGAGCGTTGACATACGCCTTGGCGCTCGCCACAATGATGTCCGTGTCCGCGCCATGGCCTGCCACTCTTTTTCCGGCCTCCTCCACCTTAACCGTCACCTCACCAAGCGCGTCCGTTCCTCCTGTAATACCTTTGACCAGATAGGCATTGAGCTGGCTCTGAGTTCTGGTGATGGCCGCAATGGTCCGGTAAACGGCGTCAACCGGTCCATCACCCTGTTCGGTCTGCTTTATTATCTTCCCGTCCACTTCCATCTCAACCGTGGCGGTGGGAGTAACGCCCGTACCGCTCTCCGCATGCAAAGACTTGAGAACGTAGATTTCAAGCATATGCTTGGTTTTGTCAGAAATAATGGCTTCGATGTCTTCGTTATAAACTTCCTTTTTCTTGTCCGCAACGGCGAGAAACGCTTCATACACTTTTTCGAAATCAGCGTCGGGCATCTCATATCCGAGTTCGGTAATCCGGTGCCGAAGCGCGTGCCGACCGGAGCGTGCAGTCAAGACGATCGACGATCCGCCCGCGCCGACATCGGCCGGATCGATGATTTCATACGTCGAGCGCTCCTTCAATACGCCGTCCTGATGAATCCCCGAGGAGTGCGCGAAAGCGTTCGTCCCCACGATGGCCTTGTTGGGCTGTACGGCAATACCGGTGATGGAAGCCACCAGCCGTGAGGTGCGCATGATTTCCCTGGTGTTGATTCGGGTGTCCGCGCCGAAATACTCTCTGCGCTGACGCAGGGCCATCACGACCTCCTCCATAGCGCAGTTTCCGGCGCGCTCCCCGATACCGTTCACCGTGCACTCAACCTGCCCAACGCCGTTTTTAACGCCGGCAAGCGCATTCGCCGTTGCCATCCCCAGATCGTTGTGGCAGTGGACGGATATGGTAATCTTGTCAATGCCGGGGACATTCTCCCGGAGACCGCGTATCAGTGCTCCAAACTCTTCCGGATAAGTATACCCGGTCGTGTCCGGAATGTTCACTACAGTCGCTCCGGCTTTAATTGCCGTTTCTATCATGCGGTACAGAAAGGGGGGATCGGAACGGCCGGCATCCTCGGCATAGAATTCAACATCCTCCACAAAAGATCGCGCAAGTTTGACCGCGTTTTTCGCCAGATCAAGCGCCTCTTCTCGGCTGATTCGAAACTTGTATTTAAGGTGATTGTCAGACACCCCGATGCCCGTATGAATACGGGGGCGCTTTGCCGTTGACAGCGCGTCCGCCGCAACTTCAATGTCCCGGGGTATGGCGCGTGACAGGCCGCAAATGATTACCGAGTCCCCCACCTCCGCACCGATTTTTCTCACGCTTTCAAAATCGCCGGGGCTGGAAATGGGGAATCCCGCTTCGATGACATCCACGCCAAGCCTGACAAGCTGGCGGGCCAGCTCAATTTTTTCAGCGGTATTCATGCTTGCGCCCGGCGACTGCTCGCCATCACGGAGCGTTGTATCAAAAATCTGGACTATTCGGCTCATCAGGACCTCCATGCATACGCTGCATGCCGTATCAGGACTCTCAGGTACTTCTCATGAAAATATCCGGAAAGAAACCGTCGCGTTAAAGACTGGGGAATCTTAGACACTTGCCAGAGTGTGTTTACGGAATCGACTCATCCATGGCGGCTGTTGCCGCCCACACTAGGGAACCACCGGCTTCTGCCGGCGCACCAGATTATAAAGTGCTTCCACAAGGCCTGTGAGAACATAGAGGATCAAAACCAGAAAGAGAACGATAGCAGGATGGTATGCCACAACCGCCAGAAAAACGGCAATGGCAACAAGAATTCCGAACGGACGCCGTTCCTTCAAATTTGCCTCTTTCAGGCCGTGGTACGTAATGTTGCTCACCATCAGGCCGGCCACAAGACAGGTTAAACCCAGAACCCAATAGTCCTGGCCTGCCATCTCCGCCAGCCGCATCAGGTTCATCTGGACAAGGATTTCGATGATTTCCTCATAGGCAAGAACGGTGGTGACGATCATCAACGCTGCGGCCGGTGAAGGGAGGCCGGTAAAATGTTTCTTTTCAGTGCTGCCCATCTGTACATTGAAACGGGCGAGGCGGAGCGCAGCGCAGGCGATCAGCAGGAACGCGCCGAGCCATCCGATGCGCCCGAAGGACGAAAGCGACCAGGTGTAAACAAGAATGCCCGGTGCCACGCCGAACGATATCACATCCGACAGTGAATCAAGCTCAATGCCGAAGCGTGTTGCCGTATGCGTCATCCGCGCGACCCAGCCATCCAGCACGTCGAATATGGAAGCCACCAGGATAGCCCATGCCGCCCGTTCATAATCCGAGTTCAACGAAGCCACGATCGAATAGAAACCGGCGAACAAGTTCAGCAGCGTTATGAGGTTGGGAAGAATATAGATTCCTTTTCTCATTTCATCACTCCAATAATGTCCCGTGCACCCTTGATTTTGTCCCCGATGTTCACTTTGATTTCTGCGTTTTTCGGAAGAAAAATATCAACCCGCGAGCCGAAGCGGATAAGTCCATAGCGCTCGCCCGTTTTGATTGTATCTCCAGGCTTTGCATAGCACACAATGCGCCGGGCAATAAGTCCCGCGATCTGTTTCACGAGTATCTTGTGTTTTCCGTTTGCAATGACCATGGCGGTCTGTTCGTTGTCCAGCGAAGCCTTGTCAACTGATGCAACATGAAATTTACCGGGATTATATTGCACGAGTTCGACTGTTCCCGCAATCGGCGAACGGTTCACATGGACATTGAAGACCGAAAGAAAGATGCTGATCTGCTTTACATCCTGTTTGAGGTAGGTCGGTTCGTAAATATCCTTGATCACGATCACCTTCCCGTCCGCAGGCGAAACAACCAGTTCCGGCCCCTCGGGAACAGTCCGTTCAGGATCGCGGAAGAAGAACACGACAAAGACCGTGAGCACAAGCATCACGATTCTGGTATTCTTCCAGCCGAAGATAAACAGCAGAATCGTGACGATGGCGAGTGGTATGATAAAAGGCCAACCCTCTGCAGCTATGGGAATACCGTAGTTTTTCATCATCAAAGGGCCCTTTCGTCGGTGCGCGGGAAAAATGTCTGGGTGGCGCAGAGAAGCGCGGCAATTGCGCTGGCCGCAAACGCTTCCTTGTGCCACCCGTGGCTGACAACGCGTTAATTCTTGGACTTATCCACCAGCAGGTCTTTTTTGAGCCACGGCATCATTGCCCGCAGCTTTGCGCCGACTGTTTCTATGGAGTGCGCCTTGCCTTTGTTGGTCAGCGCACTGAAAACGGGTTTGTTCGCCCTGCATTCAAGCATCCATTCCCGAGCGAACTCTCCATTCTGGATTTCCGACAATATTTTTTTCATTTCCTGCTTGGTTTGATCGGTGACAATTCTCGGGCCGCGGGTCAAATCTCCATACTGGGCGGTATTGCTGATAGAGTACCGCATGTTCGCGATGCCGCCTTCGTAGATGAGATCAACGATGAGCTTTACTTCATGCAGGCATTCGAAATAGGCCATTTCCGGGGAATAACCGGCTTCCACGAGCGTCTCGTAGCCTGCCTGGATAAGCGCAGTCAGCCCGCCGCAGAGAACGGCCTGTTCGCCGAAAAGATCGGATTCCGTCTCCTCTTTAAATGTTGTTTCAATGATGCCGGCCCTTCCACCGCCGATGGCGGTTGCATACGCCAGCGCGGTGTCCTTGGTGTTTTGCGAAGCGTCCTGATGTATCGCGATCAAACAGGGAACGCCGCTCCCCTTGACATACTCCGATCTCACCAGATGTCCGGGGCCCTTGGGGGCGACCATGAATACGCTTGCATCCGCGGGAGGAACAATCTGGCCGAAATGAATGTTGAAGCCGTGGGCGAACGCAAGGGACACCCCTTTCTTCATGTTCGGCGCTATCTCGCTCTTGTATACATCAGACTGGATTTCATCCGGCAGCAGAATCATGATGATATCCGCTTTTTTTGCAGCCTCAGCGGCAGTCATGACCGAGAAACCGGCGGCGACGGCCTTGTCCCAGTTTGCCCCTTTTTCCTCGGCGACAATCACATCCATTCCGCTTTCCTTGAGATTGTTCGCATGAGCATGTCCCTGGCTTCCATATCCCAGAATGGCGATCTTCTTCCCTTTCAGGATGTCGATATTCGAATCTTTGTCATAGTACATCTTAATCATGGTATTCCTCCTCTTTTTTCATGCCGTTGTTAGTAATATTCTTATGAAGTCACCTATACAACACAGACCGCGCATCTGCCTTCGAACATCACCTGCCGGCTGATGACCCGGCAGGGGCAGGGCGAGCGCTATTCCCGGGTGATCGCCACTTTTCCCGTGCGCACAATTTCCTTGATGCCGATGGGCTGAAGCAGCTCGATAAACGCGGCGATCTTCTTCTCGTCCCCTGTCACCATGAAGGTATAGCTTTTCTGGGAGGAGTCAACGACCCGGGCGCGAAAAATGTCGGCAATTCTGAGGGCCTCGGCGCGATGTTCCATGGGGGCATTCACTTTGACGAGGCACATTTCCCGTTCCACGAATTCCTTGTCCGCCAGATCGGTGACCTTGATGACATCAATCAGCTTGTTGAGCTGCTTGATGATTTGTTCATATATGTACTCATCTCCGGACGTCACAATCGTTATCTGTGAAATTTCCGGGTCAAGCGTCTGTCCGGAAGAGATGGTCTCGATGTTGAATCCCCTGCCGCTGAAAAGCCCCGATATCCGCGTGAGCACTCCGAATTTATTTTCAACCAGTATGGATATGATGTGTTTCATCGTCTGTCTTTCTGGTGCACCGTTCTTTCGCGCACCTTCAGGGGAGTGCTACTTCACGGCTTTTAACGCCCGCTCCTCTTTCTTCTTTTCATCACCGAAGCGCATCTCGTTGATGGCTGCTCCCGGCGGCACGATGGGGAAAACGTCTTCATACCGGTCAATCACAAAATCCATGAACACCGGCAGCTTGACCCTGAGCGCTTCTTTCAGCACCGGAACAACTTCCGAAGGCTTCTCCGCACGCAGGCCGACGGCGCCGTACGCCTGCGCCAGCTTCACAAAGTCCGGGGAGTTGCCGAGATCGCTTGACGAATAATGACCGGAATAAAACATGTCCTGCCACTGACGCACCATCCCGAGGTACCGGTTGTTCAGGACGGCTGTTTTCACCTGAATATTGTATTCCACCGCCGTGGCTAGCTCCTGGATGTTCATCTGGACGCTGCCGTCGCCGGTGAGACAGAATACCATTTTGTCCGGATAGGCGACTTTGGCGCCGATTGCCGCCGGAAATCCAAGCCCCATTGTTCCAAGGCCGCCGGACGTAATCAGTGTCCTCGGTTTATCAAACTTATAGAACTGGGCGGCCCACATCTGGTGCTGGCCGACATCAGTCGCGATAATGGCGTCCCCTCCGGTGACTTCGTACAGTTTCTCCACCACGAACTGCGGTTTGATGATATCCTCGCGTTGCTCATAGGAGAGAGGCCGCTCTGCCCGCCAGGCTTCAATCTGTTTAAGCCAGCTCTTGCGGATGGCGTCCCACGGCTCCTTGATGGTGAGAATTTCCTTGTTCAGCACCGCCATGACGTTTTTAACATCCCCGACGATGGGGACGTCCACCTTCACATTTTTTCTGATCGAAGTCGGGTCAATGTCAATATGGATGATCTTGGCATTGGGCGCAAACCCCTCCACCCTTCCGGTCACGCGGTCATCGAACCGGGTCCCGATGGCGATAATAAGATCTGAATGATGAATGGCCATATTGGCATAATAGGTCCCGTGCATGCCCAGCATGCCGAGTGAAAGCGGATGCGTACCGGGAAAGCCCCCCATCCCCATCAACGATGTCGTAACAGGAATTTTCGTGGTTTCCGCAAACTCGAGGACGCTTGCGGAAGCATTCGAACTGATGACGCCGCCGCCGGCAAACACTACCGGCTTCCTGGCGTTGACAATGGCCTCGGCCGCCTGCTTGATCTGCCACTTGTTGCCGACGATGGTGGGATGGTAACTTCGGATTTCAACGCTGTTCGGATAAGAAAACTCCGTTTTATTCGTGACCACGTCTCTCGGAA
>CAZYEF010000113.1:0-9713 GCA_964646375.1 uncultured Nitrospiraceae bacterium
GCATTGGGTTATAAACTATCGCAGGGCTACTTTCGCTTTGACAGCCGCACTTTTTATCGCAACGGTTGTTTTGTTTGTCTTTATGCCCAAAGGCTTTCTGCCAACGGAGGATAATGGCCAGATTTTTGCTTTTACCGAAGCGCAGCAGGGAATCTCATTCGAAGACATGGTAAAGCATCAAAAAGAAATGGCCGATATTATTGCCCAGGATCAGAATGTAGAAACTTTTTTATCCATAACAGGGGCGTCGGGATCGACTGTCGCAGGTAACACCGGACGTATTATTATGCGCTTAAAACCCCGCTCTGAAAGAAAACTGAGCGCGGACGAAATCATTCAGGTGCTGCGGAAAAAAACGGAACATGTTGTCGGTTTAAAAATCTTCATGCAGGTTCCCCCTGCCATTGCAATCGGCGGAATGCTTACCAAAAGCCAGTATCAGTATACGCTCCAGGGGCCTGATACGAACGAGTTGTATAAAGCTGCGACTGCACTCGAAGAAAAACTGAGGGCGCTGCCAGATCTCCAGGATGTGACCAGCGATCTGCAGATGAGAAACCCGCAATTAAATGTCGTGATTGACCGCGACCAGGCTTCCGCGCTCGGAGTGAGTGCGGAGCAAATCGAAACTGCACTCAGTCTGGCTTACAGTACGCTCCAGGTATCCACAATCCTGGCGCCAACCAATCAGTATCAGGTCATCATGGAATTGCTGCCTGAGTATCAAAGAGATCCCTCGGTGCTTGCCATGCTGTATGTACGATCCTCTTCAGGCAAGCTGGTTCCTCTGAACGTAGTTGCAAAACCATCGGTGGGAACCGGCCCTCTTGTTGTGAACCATTTGGGACAGCTTCCGGCAGTAACCCTTTCGTTTAATCTCAGGCCCGGCATTTCACTCAGTCAGGCGGTTACCGTGGTTGAGAAAGCGGCCAGAACAACGCTCCCCGGCACCATCTCTACCAGCTTTCAGGGATCAGCTCAGGCTTTCCAGTCATCTACCCAGAACCTGTTCCTTCTCCTTGTTATGGCGGTCGTTATTATTTACATCGTGCTGGGCATTTTATACGAAAGCTTCATCCACCCCCTTACAATTCTTTCAGGACTTCCTGCAGCCGGCGTGGGCGCATTGTTGACGCTCCTTGCGTTCGGGTACGAATTAAACATTTATGGCTTTGTCGGTGTCATAATGTTGATCGGTATTGTCAAGAAAAACGCCATCATGATGATCGACTTCGCACTTGAGGCGGAGCGAAAAGAAGGGAAAGCTCCCCTGGAGGCAATTTGCGAAGGGGCGCTGATACGGTTCCGCCCGATTATGATGACCACCATGGCCGCGTTGATGGGCACGCTCCCCATCGCCCTTGGTCTCGGTGCGGGTGCCGAATCACGTCGGCCTCTCGGTCTGGCTGTTGTCGGCGGCCTGATTTTTTCACAATTGCTGACATTATACATTACACCGGTCATTTATATTTATATGGACAAATTCCAGCGGCGATTTGGAGACCTCGGCATTTTTCGCCCCCGGGGATAAAAAGCAAACACTCCATATCATCACAGTTTCCTACACTTCGTTGTACATCTTGACGAGGACGGTATGTTTAAAAAAAAGAAGATTATCACCATCGCGATAATCGGCATTATTCTGGGTATTGGCGCGGCCTTCGTTCTGTATAGCCAGCGGGGGAATGAGCCGGAATTCAGAACCGATCCGGTAACCAGGGGCGACATCCAGCAGACCGTGACCGCAACCGGAACGGTGAATGCGGTAAAGACCGTCCTGGTCGGCACCCAGGTATCAGGTACGATAAAATTTTTGTATGTGGATTACAATTCCCGCGTGAAAAAAGGCCAGCTTATCGCGAGAATTGATCCTGCCACATTCGAATCCCAGGTCCAGCAGGCGCAGGCAAATCTGCTTGCCGCCCGGGCCAATGTGGAGAAAGCGGAAGCATCCCTGGTTGACGCAAAAAGAACATTTGAACGAAACAGAGAACTGTTTTCAAAAAATCTGATTGCAAGAAGCGATCTGGACACGGCTGAAACGAACCATAATACCAGCCGTGCCCTGGTAACGGCTGCCAAGGCGCAGGTAAACCAGGCACAGGCATCGCTTGATTACGCAAAACAGAATCTCTCCTACACGGGGATCGTCTCGCCGGTTAACGGTGTGGTAATCTCCCGCAATGTGGACGTGGGCCAGACGGTCGCGGCAAGCTTCCAGACTCCCACCCTGTTCACCATAGCAGAAGACCTGACACAGATGCAGATTGATACCAACGTGGCGGAATCCGACATCGGCAGCGTCACGGTCGGCCAGGATGTCGAATTTACCGTGGACGCCTATCCGGATATTACCTTTAAGGGAAAAGTATGGCAGATTAGACAGGCGCCTATTACGGTTCAGAACGTGGTTACGTATGATGTGGTGATACAGGTACATAACAAGGACCTTAAACTCATGCCGGGTATGACTACCAACGTTTCCATCATTATTACAACGAGACGGGGGGTTCTCAGAATCACGAATGCCGCGCTCCGCTTCAGATTCTCGGAAAAAGCGACTGCCGCGGCTGCGCGCCCAGCGGATTCCGCAGAGAAAAGAGGCCCGGCGGTCTGGGTTCTTGAGAACGCGAAGCCAAAACGCGTCAGTGTGACTCCGGGGATCAGTGACGGGAACCACACGGAAGTCGTTTCGGGAGACCTGAAAGAAGGACAGCCGGTGATCGTTGAATCCTTGAAAAAAGGCAAGAGTCCTTCCTCCACGACTTCAGGTCCGCCGAGGATGTTCTGACATGGCACTTATCGAAGCGAGAGATATCTGTAAAGTGTATCATCTCGGCGACATTGATCTGGAAGTTTTGAAAACAGTCTCAACGACCATTGATCGGGGCGAGTTTGTCGCGGTCATGGGGCCTTCAGGTTCCGGCAAATCCACGTTTATGAATATTCTCGGCTGCCTTGATAAACCCACCGGCGGCAGCTATTTTCTGGAAGGGACCGATGTCGGAGGTCTTTCCCGGGATGAACTTGCCGAGATCCGGAATAAAAAAATCGGTTTCGTTTTCCAGGGTTTCAACCTGCTTTCGCGCACTTCGGCAATCGAAAACGTCGAACTGCCGATGCTCTATAACGGCCAATCGGCGGGAGTACGTCATGATCGGGCGCGTGCGGCGCTCAAAAGCGTCGGTCTCGAAGGCAGGGAAGGCCATCATCCGAACCAGCTTTCGGGTGGGCAGCAGCAACGGGTAGCAATCGCCAGAGCGCTGGTCAACGATGCCCCGATCATACTGGCGGACGAACCGACCGGCAATCTCGATACCAGAACAAGCGCGGAGATCATGGACTTATTCGTGAAATTGAACCAGGAGTCTCACATCACCGTGATTGTAGTAACGCATGAACCTGATATTGCATTGTACGGCAAGAGGATAATAAAATTTCTGGATGGACATCTTGTGAATGATGAGCCGGTAAAGCGATGAAAGCGCCGGTGCAACCGCTAAAAAACGGGAGATGATCACATCCGTACTGAAAGCATGATTCGGCAGGTATTGCTCCTTGTGAGGACGCGGAATTTTACATGATTAATATTCCCTCTACAGTCAAAATATCGTTTCGCGCCTTGTGGGTGAACAAGATGCGCTCGGCCCTCACCATGCTCGGGATCATCATCGGCGTGGGCGCTGTTATCGCCATGGTCGCCATAGGCAGCGGTGCGAGCCGGAAAATTTCCGAACAGATATCCACCATGGGAAGCAATCTCCTGATAATCCTTCCCGGCGCCACCACGTCGGGTGGAGTCAGAATGGGGTCGGGGACCCAGCCGACGCTTTCCCTGAATGATGCTGAAGCCATTCAAAAGGAATGTCCGGCAGTGGAGGAGGTGGGGCCGGTACTGGGAGGAGCGGCGCAGGTTATATTTGGACATTTAAACTGGTCGACTGTCATCACGGGGACAACGCCGGGCATGCTGGTTGTGCGCGACTGGGATTTGGCTTCCGGCAGACCGTTTACCGACCAGGATGTAAAAAGCGCGACAAAGGTCGCCCTTCTCGGACAGACCGTGGTAGACAATCTGTTCGGCGAGGAGAATCCGCTCGGCAAGACAATCAGAATCAAGAACGTGCCTTTTTTTGTGATCGGAGTGCTGTCTGTCAAAGGCCAGTCAGCCACCGGACAGGACCAGGACGATGTTATTTACATTCCGGTGACCACATCCCAGAAAAAACTTTTCGGGTCTCAGTTTCCCGGGATGGTCAGGATCATCATGGTCAAGGCAAGGAGTGCGGACGACCTGCCGATGGCTGAAAAACAGATAAATGAGCTTCTTCGCCAACGTCATCATATAGGACAGAAGCAGGACAGCGATTTTACCGTTCGGAACCTGACCCAGGTCATGCAGGCGGCGGAACAATCCACCCGTGTTATGACCTTGCTGCTTGGCGCCATAGCCTCCGTTTCGCTGTTGGTGGGAGGGATCGGAATCATGAACATCATGCTGGTATCAGTCACGGAACGCACCCGTGAAATCGGCATTCGCATGGCCATCGGAGCGAAAACTTGGGATATCCGGCTCCAGTTTATTGTGGAAGCGCTGACTCTGTCCCTGATAGGTGGCGTTATCGGGATTATTCTGGGCATTTCGGTGTCCCTGGCCCTTTCTTCCATCTCCGGCTGGCCCACTGTTGTTTCGCTCCTTTCAATCCTTCTGGCATTCAGTTTCTCCGGCTTCATCGGGATTTTTTTCGGTTTTTATCCCGCGTATAAAGCTTCTCTCCTCAACCCCATTGATGC
Organism: uncultured Nitrospiraceae bacterium; assembly: GCA_964646375.1. Taxonomy (GTDB): domain Bacteria; phylum Nitrospirota; class UBA9217; order UBA9217; family UBA9217; genus JBAZLV01. The sequence goes on from CAZYEF010000113.1 coordinate 4,795, forward strand.
GCTGAGATACGAATAGGCAGACGACGTTTGTTCATTAAAACCTGCCGGCATCTTATAATAGTTCCCAACGCAAAAGACTGTAACTATCTCTTCACCTTGACTTATGGCAGGAATAAGGCTATAAAACGGTTGATCATTTTCTCGAAGTTCCCAAGGAGTGAAAATATCCTGCCATGCACGACCATATTGCCAAATATACGGAAAAGCTTCTCCGCGACAGGACTGTTGTTCCGGACAGTATTCATTTCTATGTGCTGGATGACCATGTCGTGTCGAACCGCGATGATGTCTGGTCAGGTGTCTTTGCCGAAGTGCTGAATGCATTGAACGTTACCGTGATTCTTTTTGCAAAAACATCCTTGCCGTTTGCTGATCTGCTTGTTGAACGCAGCGACCCTGCAGCCGGAAAACTGGTGCCGAAAGACAGCGAAACGAAAATTTTTCTTCATGATATCCCGTTTGTCAGAGAGCGCGAATGGTCGGGCAAGCCGATAGCAGAGCTTGCGCCCGTGATTATCCGGTGCCTGAGAGACCGGAAAGCGATAATTCTCCAGAATCTCGGCGTCGTCGCGACCGGCGGTGTGACGGTCGAGCAGTCTTTTATCAGCTACTCAACTATTTTTCATACGACCTTTGTCAAATATCTCCTTGATCTGCAGATCGAGGGATTTCTGCTGCCGGATGAGGAACGATTTTTCAATGACTTCAGAATGTCATGGCTCAAACTCCCCGATCTGAGCACGCTTGAGTTTACGCCGGGGCCTCTTGGCTCAAACATTGCGTTGCCCCATAAGGATAATCCTTCGCAAGGCCTGAAGGAACTTATCAATGCGGAAATCTGCCGGGTGGGCAGATACACGGTGCAAAAAGGCTACGTTGATTCCTTTTTCGGAAATATCAGTTATTTTGACGGTAAGACCATATACATAAGTCAGACCGCTTCTTCGCTTGACGAACTTGAAGGCCACATAGATCCTGTGCCGCTCGATAATTCATCAACTGCCGGGCTTTCCGCCTCCTCTGAACTGCCCGCCCACAGGGGGATTTACCTTTCCACGAATTATCACGCCGTTCTGCACGGCCACCCGCGATTCAGCGTGATTCTCTCGATGCTCTGTGATGAGGAGAACTGTTCCATTGAAGACTGCAACCGGCTGTGCAATCGCAAACGTTCGGTTTGCGGCATCCCAATTGTTTCAGGAGAGACCGGCGCGGGCGGGCTGGCCAGGACGGTTCCGTTTGCCATTAGGGACACCGGCGTCTGTATCGCGTACGGCCATGGAGTTTTTTCAGCGGGAGAGAAGGATTTTCGGGACGCCTTCATGAAGATGGCGGAAGCTGAAGACAAATGCAGAGAGGAATACTTTGAACTGCTGAAGAAAAAAATGACTTACCGCAGAAAGAACGGAGGCTGAGCTTCTGGTGTTCCCGCCGTTTCTTCTGCGGTAAGAATCACGTGCGCGCGATCTTCTGTTTTGCCGCGGCCCTACAACCTACAACGGGTCACGGTTTGATTGTGAAATACAGCGAACCTCCTCCCCGGTAAACAAGCAGAAGCACAGTGTCTTTCTCGCCTATTTTGGAAACAACCTGATCATAGTTCTGAACATTCTGTATTTGCGTGCGGTTAACTTCCTGGATCACGTCGTTTACTTGCAGCAGTTCCTGTGTTGGGCTGTCTGCGCTGATGTTCGTGACGACGACACCATTCAGATCTTCGGGCAGCTTCAGTTTGTCGCGCAGGCCCGGCGTGAGTTCCTGAACGGTAATGCCCTTCAAGACGTTGTTATATTCGGTTTTCTTTACGATGCGTTTTTCCTTGTACTCGCCGAGCGTCACTGTTATGGACTGCTGCTTTCCATCCCGGATGATTTTTACCGCTGTTTTTGTTCCGGGCGCATTTGCGGAAATCGTATTTCTGAGGCTCGTTGAATCAGCAATTTTTTTACCATCCAGCTCTATGACAAGGTCCCCGCGCTGAAGACCCGCTTTGGCGGCGGGGCTGTCTTTCTCCACGCCGGATATGAGCGCACCGGCTGTTTCGGTGATATTCAGCGATTTCGCCAGTTCGGGGGTGAGATTCTGGATGCTTACGCCGAGCCAGCCTCTGATCACTTTGCCATGTTTAATGATGTTGTCCATGACTGTTTTCGCCATGTTCGCCGGAATGGCGAAGCCGATGCCCATATAGCCTCCGCTGGTGGAAAAAATGGCGGTATTGATGCCTACGAGCTCTCCGCGCGCGTTTACCATCGCGCCGCCTGAGTTGCCGGGATTGATCGCCGCATCGGTTTGAATGAAATCCTCCAGGTCGGCGATGCCGACATTCGAACGCCCCACAGCGCTCACGATCCCCATGGTTATGGTCTGGTTCAGACCGAAGGGATTGCCGATGGCAAGGACAACGTCACCGGTTTTCAGTTTTGAGGATTCTCCGAAGTTAAGTGTAGGCAGGTTCGCGGCATTGATTTTTATGACGGCCAGGTCGGTTCTGGGGTCCGATCCGATGACCTTTCCCTTGAATTCGCGCTTGTCATGCAGAATGACTTTAATTTCATCAGCATTCTTTATCACATGGTTGTTCGTCAGAATATAACCGTCTTCTGAAACGATCACTCCCGACCCAAGAGCGGAGGATTTGAATTTTTTCTTGTGTTCTTGCTGGTTGAACTGATCACCGAAAAAACGTTTGAAAAAAGGATCGTTGAACATGTCGCCGAACGGATTGTCCTGCATGACGACTGTTGATGTGGTGGAAATATTCACCACTGCGGGGCGTGCCGCTTCGGCAACTTCCGCGAGAGCATCACTTAATTTGCTGAGCAGTTGTGTTGATTCCCGTGAAATGGCTTTTTCTTTTGCAAAACCGGCACCCGAAGAAAGAATACATACGGCAGCGATAAGCACCAGCACCAGAGTATAAAAAACTGAAGTTTGTAATACTTTTTTTCTATGCAGTTTCATTTTCCATCCTCCTTTTACTCCTGTCATCACCCGGATTCTTTGGACAAAACGTCCGCCGCAACACTGTACCGTTTCGTAAAACCATGCTTGAGTTAGACACGCAGTTTCTGAAAATGTTTAAAACGGATTTTTCCCCGGCATGATAATTTTACAGTTTGCACGTCAGCTGCAACCTCTGACTGTCAAGAAAGAGAAGATAACCTTCCACGTTGTCGAGCCTGAATATTTCCTTTACTGCGGCACAGTAAAGCTGAATCTGTGGGCGGTAGTGCTGTATCCATAACGCAAGATCTTCATCATCCCTGATCAGGATGGCCTTGTAATCCAGGACAAAACCGGTTTTGCCCTGAATGACCACCCGGTCAATAACGCCGTTTATAAGAGCTGTGTCTTTTTGCAGGAGGAAAGGAAGTTCAGAGTAAGAGAACTCATTTTTTCTGAAAATCCATGAAAAATCCTCTTGCCGGAGGACTGATTCCAGAATAGAGCGCACATCAGCGGTGAATATCTGTCTTTCCCTGCTGCCGGGAGCGGGGGCATCGGAAAATTCAGTGATGATGTTGTCCAGATCGTATTTTTCTTTTGTGGAGAATTCCTCAAGGCAGCGATGAAGCACGCTTCCCCGTGTGAGTGGAGATACTCCGGCGGTTTGCTCCCGGTTCGAAAGCGCAGCAAGTAACTCTTGTTTTTCCTGATCGAGAAAATCAGTGACTTTTTTCCATTCCGGTGTTTTTGACAAAGGAAGAGGGGCGATATTTCCCCGTATGCTGATCAGGTCTGTTGGGAGCAGCCGGGTCTGGACGGCGTGCACCGGATGTTCCTGCGGAATATCAGAAGAAAGAGCCTCTCGCCGCCAGTCCGGAAAGCCATAGGAAATAACTCCCGAAGAAGAGGTGTCCTCTGTTTCCTTCTGGGCAAGCGGTAATGCATTATGCAGAAATCCAAGCCAGGTGTTCTGTCGTGAGGCCGTTTTCCCAGTCGAGTTTGTCCCCAGCATGATCAGGTGATCGCGTGCTCTTGTCATGGCAACGTACAACAACCGCTGGTGTTCGCGCAGATACTCCTGCTGCTCTCCCTGTTCCCCTTTCCATAGTTCTTCGTAAACCGGGTTGCATGCGCCGCCTCTGATCGCCATGCGACGTCTGACGCCCCCGTTTCTGAGCATGTCTTCCCGGACAAGGGTTTCCGGGCCGATGGTGAGCGATTGTGGTGCCTGGTCTATACCCGGAAGGAACACAATGGGATATTCAAGGCCTTTTGCTTTGTGTACGGTCAGGATGCTTACGGATCCTTCAAAGCCGGGAAGGTTCATGTCTGAGGTGGCCTCTCGCTGTTCAGTCTGTCGTATGTTCCTGATCCACGCGATAAAATCCTGAAGCGTAGTGTATCCGCGTCGGTCAAAGTCTCCTGCCGTATCGAGCAGCTTGTCGATGTTAAATATTGCCTGAGAGCTGATCCGTCCGAATCGGACATACGCGCAGCTGTCGTCCACAATTCTGTGTATCAGGCCGGCAAGAGGGATGAGTCTGGCCAATCCCGCCCAGCTGTTCAGCATGTTCCATATTTCCGGGCGATAATCCTTGAGCGCAGCAGCCGCATTGTCCTGCGTTTGCATCATGAGCACAATGTCGCTGTCATCGAGACCGAAGAGGGGTGATTTGAGGGCTGCATACAGGGAAAGGACATCGTCATGGTTCCAGAGGAAGAAAAGGACGTTGACAATTGACTGTATTTCGATCTCTTCGTAGAAGCCGATTCCCCCCACAACGCGGTAGGGGATGTTTCTGGAACGGAGCGCAGCCTCATATTCCTTGAGCCTGGTTCTGGACTGAAGGAGGACTGCGCAGTCACCGTAGCCTGCAGGACGTTTCCGCCAGTATTCTGTCGCGGCCGGAGAAAAGAGGTTTGTCTGGGCGGGAAAGTATGATTTCCCGGTGTCCGGCGGCAGAGGATCG
>CAZYEF010000114.1:0-9585 GCA_964646375.1 uncultured Nitrospiraceae bacterium
ATTGCCTGAGGATCATGAAGCACTACATTCGTGTCGAGAACAAAAATTTTTTTCATCTGATCTCCCTTGTCTGAACCCTCAGAGGTGCTGCTTAATGCTGTGCGACGGGATGGCTCCTTCCCGGATGATGCTGAGCGTCTTCCCGGTCACGTCTACAATAGTTGAGGGGTTTCCTCCCGCGGTCCTGCCCCCATCGAGCACCAGGTCAATTTTTTCGCCGAGGGTTTTTGTTACGTCTTCGGTCGTATCCGGACTTTTTTTGCCTGAAATATTTGCACTGGTACCGGTAAGGGCATTACCAAGGTAGCCAAGAAGTTGTCTGGTAAGATTGTTTCCCGGCACTCTCAGGCCGATTGTACCGGTTCCTGCGGTCAATTCCGGAAGCACATTGTCGTTTGCCGCAAAAACAAGCGTGAGCGGACCGGGCCAGAACTGGCGCATTAATCGCTCAGCATGGGGTGAAATTCTCTGGGCCCATTTATGCACCTCAACCGGATCGGAGATCAGGAGAAGAATGGGCTGGCCGGCCGGTCTTGCCTTGATGGAAAACAGTTTTCGCACTGCCTCCGGGTTTTTTGGATCAACGCCAAGTCCATAGAACGTGTCGGTTGGATACGCGACAACGCCGCCGGAGCCAAGAATCATTTTACAGCAGGAAAACGCCGTTTCCGGATGGGAAGCGTCGATTTTGATTATCCGGGCCATGGCAATGTAAATTACAGACGTGTGAGGCGCTCTTCAGGTTTTCGTTCCCGCCCCGCATTCATCAAGCTGCAATTCAGCAAAGACTCCTCCTCTCATCAGGACGATATCGCCATGTTCACGCTTCAGTACATCCGCTACCACCGGACACTTGACCTTGAACAGAAAAAAAATCCTGCTGTCGCAGGCTTTAACAAGTGTTTCAAAATTTGCCTGTCCCTTGCTGATGATCAGATCCGCAGAGCGGTAATGGTCCATAAAACGCGGAGAACATTCCTCAAGCAAAGTCCCGATGCCGTCACTGCCGTTATCAATGACTTCAGCGCATTCATGAAGACCGGCGAAGGCCGCGTCAGCGAGTGTTGCGTCGTTGATCACCGGAGCCCCTTTTACCACCGCTGTGACCTTTTTCCCCCGATTTTGCAAAACTTCCAGCAGCACCCTGTCGAATACGATTTCGCCTGCATTGTCGCACAGATAGAGAATGCGCCGCGCCTTGTCAACAGCCCGGTAAAATTCCTGATACTCATCCTGCGACAACGGAAGTTGAAACGCGTCCGCAAGTGAACGGTCCAGATCAACGCTTTCAAAAATGCCGAAGTCAATTATGTTCCCGGCGATCGCGACCCGAACACCTGCCTCAAGACGGTCGCCTGCCCCTGCTACCAGCTGTCGGACGTCCGGAAGTTGTTTATATGCGATGTGGTTGTATGTCTCCTTGACCAGCCGGTAGGGGTCAACGCCGGTTTCTTTACGCAGCAGCCGGTGCACGCGCGTGGCTATGCGCGCGGGAATTTCATCATATGCAGCGGTATCCAGAAGAGACGTCGCTTTCTGATGAATTTCTCGCTTTTTATCGCCTTGCACGTCCGCATAAACCAGGGTCCGGGTTATCTGGCTGGAGAAGCATGACAGGCACTCAGGCCTGGTTTTCACAATACCTGTCCTTCTGAGGGAGACGGACCGGCGGGCTTCTTTTTTCTTCGTCGCCTGCGCGCTTTCTTTTTGACCGGGCTTTCCTCATGAGCAGCGACCGGTTCCTTGTGAGCGATGGCGGTTGATAGTGCCGTGAGTCGTTTGGCTTTTTCCTCCACTTCACGCTCCATCTCCACCTTAAAGACCTTTAATCGGTTTGCCACCTTAACGTCTCCGGTGCCGATGATCTGCGCTGCGAAAATTCCCGCGTTTTTTGCGCCGCCCTTGCCGAGCGACATGGTGGCAACCGGAACTCCGCCGGGCATCTGCACCGTAGCCAGAAGAGCGTCTATTCCTTTGAGCGGCGACGAATCCATCGGTACGCCGATCACCGGCAGTGTGGTCTGGGACGCGATCACTCCCGCCAGATGAGCAGCCCATCCCGCTCCCGCGATAATCACCTTGATGCCGCGTTTTTCCGCGGTCTGGCTGTATTCAAGCACCTTTTTGGGCGTTCGGTGCGCTGAAGCAATTGACATTTCATATTCTATGCCGAACTCCTGAAGCATGGTGGCTGCCTCCTGCATCACCGGCAAATCAGAGTCGCTGCCCATCAATATTCCAACAAGCGGTTTAACCATAATAACCCCCTTCATTCATCTTCAATCTTGTGATTTCATCTGATCCCGGCTGTTACAGTTTTTTGGGATCCGAGATAAATACCGTCGAAACGTCAAACGTTCTTTCGAGGAGCGGCATCAGGGATTTCACCCCGACGGTTTCCGTTGCGTAATGCCCTCCGACAATCAAATTTATTCCATGTTCTTTCGCCGCATTATAGACACCCAGGTCAATCTCGCCGACCAGAAAACAGTCAAGGCCTTCCTGAACCGCGTCCACCAGCATGCTTCCGCCGCCGCCGGAAACGATTCCTATGGAACGGACGCATTTTTTTCCGAAGCTATACAGGTCACAATCTGTTCTCAGCGTTCCGGACAACCGGGATGTTATCGAGTGCAGGTTCTTTGAGGTTTTGAATTTCCCCGCATATCCTATTTTCACCCCATGATATCTGCCGAATTTTCTGAGCTGCTGCACATCAAGCAGCCGGGCCAGCTGCGCATTGTTTCCATATTCCTCGTGAAGATCAAGCGGCAGATGCGCCGCATACAATGCCATATTGTTTTTTTTCAGCCAGGCAATCCTCTTGTTTTCCAGCTCGCGGTCCTTCCGGGGCCTCCACAGAATGCCATGATGAACGACCAGAAGGTCCACGCTCCGTTCTTTTGCTTTTTCGAAGGTTGCCATGCAGGCATCAACGGCAAAACCGACGGTTTTGATCGGTCCTGTTTTGCGGGACTTCATCTGCAGCCCGTTGACGGAAGCATCCCGTATTTTCCGGACCCGGAGCATTTCGTTCAGAAACAGGGCGATTTTTTTTTCCGTCGCTTTTTCCACCGTTAATTACCTGTTTCAAGCGCCCGAGCCCCGATGTCTCTGCGGTAGTGAGCGCCGTCAAACGATATGTCGCGCACCGCAGCATATGCGGTATCAATCGCCGCGGCTACCACCGCACCTAATCCTGTGACACCAAGCACTCTGCCGCCGTCAGTCACGATTTTGCCGTTTTTCAAAGCTGTCCCGGCGTGGAACACCATTACCTTTTCACGCGCCAGCGCCTTTTCCAGTCCCTGTATTTCTTTCCCTTTTTCGTAATCACCAGGGTATCCGCCCGACGCCATGACGACGCAAACGGCTGATTCGGTTTTCCATTTGACGTCTGCTGCTGATAATTTTTCGTCAATAATCGCCTGAATGATTTCGACAAGATCTGAGTCAAGCCGCATCATGATCGGCTGGGTTTCCGGATCTCCGAACCGTGCATTAAATTCAAGAACTTTTGGTTCAGTATTATGAATCATGAGGCCGGCGTACAGGACTCCCTTGAACAGGCGGCCTTCTTTTTCCATGGCCCGCACCGTGGGAATCATAATCGTCTCCATGACCCGGTGTTCCATATCCTTTGTGACCACCGGCGCCGGAGAATAAGCCCCCATGCCACCGGTATTGGGACCCCGATCCGCGTCAAACACGCGTTTATGGTCCTGCGATGATGCCATGGGCACGACGGTTTTGCCGTCGGTAAACGCCATAAAGGAGGCCTCTTCGCCCTTCAGAAACTCCTCTATCACGACACGATCGCCCGCTTTTCCGAAAGCCTTATCCGTCATGATCAAGTCGAGAGCCCTGACCGCATCCTCTACGGTTTCAGCTACAATCACTCCTTTGCCGGCTGCCAGCCCGTCGGCCTTCACAACTATAGGAGCTCCCTTTTCACGCAGGTACGCTTCGGCAGCCGCACGATCGGTAAAAACACCGTAATCTGCGGACGGGATGCCGTATTTTTTCATCAGGTTTTTGGAAAACGTCTTGCTCGCTTCGATCTCCGCGGCTTTGCCGCTTGGTCCGAACGCCCGAAGACCGGCCTTCGTGAACTCATCAACAATGCCCATGGAGAGCGGTCCCTCGGGTCCCACGATGGTAAGATCAACAGCATTTTTAGCGGCGAAATCAAGCAACGCATGAACGTCCTCGGCCTTGATCGGCAGGCATTCCGCAAGCTGCGCCATGCCCGCGTTGCCGGGCGCGGCATAGATTTTTTTCACGCCCGGGTTCTGTGACACTTTCCAGACAAGTGCGTGCTCTCTGCCGCCGCTGCCGATGACAAGTACTTTCACGTGTATGCTCCTTGACCTTAACATTCTCCGGTATCAAGCCGGGAAATTATATTTAAAAAATCACGGTTTTTGCAGACCCTTGAGGCCTTCATTCATGCTGCCGGTACGGTAACCCTCGATGTCCAGGCAGACATACGTATAGCCAAGCTGCTTGAACGACTCGGCAATTTTCCGCGCCATCTCCGCCGAAAGCATGAGGCTGAAGTCGCTTCTATCCAGCTCGATTCTCGCCATAGTACCGTGATGGCGCACACGAACCTGGCGAAAACCCTGCGTGTGCAGGATATCCTCGGCAGATTGAATGTTGGCAAGAACTTCCGGGGTGATTCGCGTACCATAAGGAATACGTGAAGACAGGCAGGCAAGGGCGGGTTTATTCCAGACAGGCAGATTCAGCATGCGCGCACAGTCGCGGATATCGTTTTTGGAAAATCCCGCTTCCCGCAGCGGGCTCCTTACAAAAAATTCCCTGGCGGCCCTGGCCCCAGGCCGGTAATCGTTCAGATCGTCGGTGTTCGAGCCATCAAGAAGAACCGCAATACCCTCGTCATTGGCGATCTGCCTGAGTTTTCCAAAGAGCTCTTTTTTGCAATAATAACAACGCTCCGGAGGGTTTTGGACAAACTCCTCTGATTTAAGCTCCGCGGTGTGCAGAATCCGGATTGTGACTCCCAGCGTTTCCGCAAATTCTTTTGCGGCCGCAAGCTCCGCAAGCGGATATGTTTCAGAATACGCGGTGACCACAACGAGGCGGGAGCCAAGAACTTCCACCGCCGCTTTGAGCAACAGTGAACTGTCGACACCGCCGGAATACGCAAGGACGGCGGAGTCCATCTCGCTGAGCAATGTTTTAAGGCGTTCCCATTTTTGCCTGATCATCATTCGGCTGATAATAACACAGCATGAACAGAAGTGTCAATAAACTCCTGCGCATCCACCCTTAAACATCGTCCCTATGACCGGTGAAAACCGCCCGATAAGGCCTCATACAGACCCCAAAAACCGAACGCAATAAAGACCAGCGCGGCAAACCACTTGATCTGTTTCTCCGGAATTCTTTTATGCAGAACAATCCCGGCAAGAATCCCCACTGCGTCTGCCAGCACCATGGCCGTCGTTGTTCCGAGCCAGACCGGGATGACGGAATGAAACTCGGCCGCGAGGGCCACCGTGGCAAGCTGGGTTTTGTCCCCCATTTCTGCCAGGAAAAAAGCAACAGCCACGGTCCAGAATGGACTGAAGTTAAACTTTTTGTCTTCTCCTTCCAGGGTATCTCCGCGAAGGGTCCACAGACCAAAAAAGATAAACGACAAGGCCGCGGCAATTTTGATATACTCAATGGGTATGAAATCGGTAATGGTGCTGCCGACATAGGAAGCAAGAAGATGGTTCACCATGGTTGCAGCGAACACTCCCCACAATACCGTCTGCCACCGAAAGCGGGTGGCAAAAGCCATGGCCAGAAGCTGGGTTTTATCGCCCATTTCTGCCAGGAAAACGATGCCTAATGATGCCAGAAATATGGTCATGCGAGCGCAGCTTTCTGTTTTTTAATCAACGTCCTGATCCCCTTTTCTCCCAAAGCAAGAAGCTTGTTCAGCTCGGTTTTTGAGAACGGCTTGCCCTCCGCCGTGCCCTGTATTTCGACGATACCACCGGAACCGGTCATAACCATGTTCATGTCCGTCTCGGCGGATGAATCTTCAGAATAGCAAAGATCAAGCACCGGTTTCCCCGCGACAATTCCCACACTTACCGCGGCAAGGCAGTCTTTCACCGGCAGATCGGTGATCATTTTCTTTTTTTTCAGATAACGCAGTGCGTCAACAAGCGCAATGTACGAGCCGGTTATGGAAGCAGTGCGCGTGCCGCCATCCGCCTGGACAACGTCACAGTCTATCAGTATGGTCCGCTCTCCAAGTTCCTTCATGTCCGTGACTGCACGGAGCGACCTGCCGATAAGCCGCTGGATTTCATGGGTGCGCCCCCCAACCTTGCTCCGCTCCCGATTGACCCTTTGTTGGGTTGAACGGGGAAGCATAGCATATTCCGCCGTGACCCATCCGGTGCCCTTTCCCCGCAGAAACGGAGGGACAGAGTTTTCCACCGAGGCTGTACAGATCACTTTGGTGTCTCCCATTTCGAACAGGACTGACCCCTCTGCCGATCTGATATAGTTTCTCGTAATTCGTATCCTGCGGAGTTCGTCAGATTTCCTGCCGTCAGCACGCATAATGACCTCCTAAAATTTCTGCCCGTTTTTTCGGTTGAATGCTAAAATTGGAAATACCGCGTATTCCTGTTTTTCCCGACCGGTTTAGCAGCTTTCAACATGCTATCCACAAATAATTTTCCCTTTTCCACAGCCTTTTCCACAGAATATCCCTGGGCTGTGAACACGGCTATCGCGGATGAAAGCATGCATCCTGTTCCGTGAAACTCGCCTTTTTTCCGGTTTGTGGAAAAACTCAGTACTGTTTTGCCACCATATAAAGTGTCCACGGCAGGTCCGAGGCGGTGGCCGCCTTTAATCAGGACATACGCTGGCCCCATATCGAGCAATTTACCCGCAGCATAATCTATTTCACTGTCTGTTGTAATAGCCATGCCGGTCAGAGCTTCCGCTTCCGGAATATTGGGGGTTATAATCAATGCAAGAGGAAAAAGGCGGCGTTTCATGGTCTTTACAGCATCAGGAACAAGAAGTTGCCTCCCTGAACTGGAACGAACCACAGGGTCAACGACAAGTTTTTTGATCTTGTGATGCTGGACCGCATCCGCCACCACACACACTGCTGCGGCTTTAAGCAGCATGCCGGTCTTGATCGCATCAGGTTTTATATCAGAGAAAAGCGTTGTCAATTGCTGCTGCATGATACGGTGGGAAATTGGAAAAACACCTCTCACTCCTCTGCTGTTTTGAACGGTGAGGGATGAAGGAACCGCCATTCCGAAGGCGCCCAACGCCTGAAAGGTTTTGAGGTCTGCCTGGATGCCTGCCCCGCCTGACGGGTCGGAACCAGCTATGGAAAGAACCTTTATCATCATGTAAAAATACCACAACCGGAGGCGGCAGTCGTCTTTTTGGCACAAAAAAAACCGTCACGTGCTTCTTGTCTCAGCTGTTTCTCAGGCAACCATGACGGTTATTCAAGTTTCAGCTGAAGCAGTTCCACGGGGTTCACGCGCGCCCCCTGAATGCGCACCCCCCAGTGGAGATGGGCACCGGTGGAACGGCCGGTTGAGCCCACCAGACCAATCACCTCTCCTTTGGTCACCACCTGACCGGGGCGGATGAGGATCCTGGAAAGGTGGAAAAACATGGTATAAATCCCCTGCCCATGATCAAGCACAATGCTGTTTCCGGAATAGAACTGATCGTCAACCAGTACGGCGATACCGTTGTTCGGCGCCCGTACCGCATCTCCCTCTTTCGCCGACACATCCACGCCGGTATGAGAATTTTTCGGGATTTTGTTGATGACCCTTTGGACGCCGAACTTTGTGACGATATCCCCTTTACAGGGATTGATGAAATTTCCAGACCAGCCGCGCGGCGACACGCCAGGCCAGACAGCGGCCATTTTTTTCTGCTCACGTTCTACACGCGCTTCATTTTCGGGGGAAAGTTCAACCATGCCCTTCGGAAGAGTCAGGCGCTGCACCGGGTATTTCTTTTTTGAAACTGCAACCATGCGGTGAAACACGGTGTTCTCAGCAGTAATGTCCAGACTGTAGCTGCCCGGTTTTGTATAAAGATCAATGCCCAGAATTGCCTGAAAAGACTTTTCCGAGCCGGCAGAAGGATACCAATAAAGTTTTCTGCCGTCAAACGTGCCCTCCGGGGAGGCAGCCGTGTTTCTGATTGTGAGCAAAACGATATCGCCGGGCCGCGGAACGGCCGGGTTAAGAATGATTTCCGGCTGCGGCTTCATTTCCGCGTGGGCTTGAAACAGCGCAGGCACGAAGAAAAGCGCCAGAAATGCCAGCTTCAGCAGGCACATCGCGCTTTGCCTGCTGCTATATTCAAACAGACCTCGCTGTTTCATCATCATGCTGTTTCCCAGCACCAAATGCTACTTCGTGCTTTTCGTTTCTTTTTTCAAATATTGAGATACGCCCCGCATGGAACAAAACTCGCCGCACATGGTGCAGACATCGGATTCCTTGGGCAGGCTCGACTCGCGCAGTTTTCGGGATCGTTCGGGATTGATCGAAAGTTCAATCTGTCCCTTCCAGTCAAGAGCCTTGCGCCGTCTGGCCATTTCCTTGTCCCATTCAATCGCGCCTTTCACTCCCTTGGCGATGTCTGCCGCGTGTGCCGCTATGCGGGATGCCATGACGCCTTCCCGCACGTCATCAAGATCCGGCAGCCTCAGGTGTTCTGACGGGGTGACATAGCACAGAAAATCAGCGCCTGCCGCACCGGCAATCGTGCCCCCTATGGCTGACGTAATGTGGTCATAGCCCGGCGCTACATCGGTCACGAGCGGTCCGAGCACGTAGAACGGAGCTCCCTTGCAAAGTTCTTTCTGTATCTTGATATTGGTTTCCACCTGGTTGATCGGTACATGACCAGGTCCTTCAATCATTACCTGCACCCCGGCCTCATGAGCACGGTCCCGCAGTTCGCCGAGCGTGATAAGCTCCTCAATCTGCGCGCGATCCGTGGCGTCCGCAAGACAGCCCGGACGCATGCCGTCGCCAAGCGACAGGGTCATGTCGTATTTTTTGCAGATTTCCACCAGCCTGTCATACTGTGTATATAATGGATTTTCCTTGTCGTTATAGATGATCCACTCAAGATGAAACGCTCCCCCCCGGCTTACAACATCCATGATTCTGCCCTGTCGCTTAAGCCTCTCCACGCTCGTTATGGTCACCCCGCAGTGCACCGTAATGAAATCCACGCCCTCTTCCGCCTGCTGTTCAATCACTTTGAAAAGAGTCTCAGGGTCCATCTGAGCGATTGAACGGCCCTGCTCTATGGTTTCAACGGCAGCCTGGTAAATCGGCACCGTGCCGATGGAAACAGTCGAATGATTCAGAATTTCCTTGCGGATTTCTATGATCGGGCCTCCTGTTGAAAGGTCCATGACCGCGTCAGCACCCGCAGATACGGCTACTTTGAGCTTTTCAATTTCGTCCTTGACGGACATTCTGTCTTTTGACGTGCCGATATTCGCGTTGATTTTGGTCCGCAGTCCCTTGCCGATCCCCAGCGGCACAA
>CAZYEF010000115.1:0-9484 GCA_964646375.1 uncultured Nitrospiraceae bacterium
TGTCCTCCTGCATGTCGCGGTTGTACGCGAGCGGCAGGCCTTTCATGATCGTCAACAGCGTCATGAGGCTGCCATATACTCTTCCGGTTTTGCCGCGCGCAAGCTCTGCCACATCGGGGTTTTTTTTCTGCGGCATGATGGAGGAACCGGTGGTAAATGCGTCCGAGATGGTAATGAATTTAAACTCGGACGTCGACCACAGGACAAGTTCCTCTGAAAGACGCGAAAGATGCATCTGGATCTGTGCACAGGCCGCTACAAATTCAATGGCGAAATCCCGGTCGGACACCGCGTCCATGCTGTTTTCCGCGATTTCGCTAAACGCAAGCTGTCTTGCCACAAACTGACGGTCAATGGGAAGCACGGTTCCGGCGAGGGCGCCCGCGCCCAACGGCAGAACATTCACGCGTCTGTAGCAGTCTGCAAGGCGGCCTTTGTCCCGCTCGAACATTTCATAGTACGCGAGCAGGTGATGGCCGAGAAGTACGGGCTGGGCGCGCTGCAGATGCGTATATCCCGGAAGAACCACATCGGAGTGTTGGTCCGCAAGCGCCAGGATGGTTTTCTGCATTGAGCCGAGAAGGCCATGCAACTCGGCAATCTCATCCCGTACATACATGCGGAGATCAAGGGCAACCTGATCATTTCTGCTCCGCGCGGTATGCAGCTTGCCGCCGACCGGGCCGATTTTGCGCATCAAGCGGCTTTCAATGTTCATGTGAATATCTTCTAGCTCCAGGCGGAACTTAAAAACACCGCCGGCAATTTCCTTGAGAATATCTTCCAGACCGCGCACAATTTTAGAGGCTTCTTTCCTGGAAATGATGCCGGTCTTTGCCAGCATGGTCGCATGGGCTATGCTGCCAGCAATATCATAAGGATACAGTCGCCAGTCATACGGAATAGAAGCGGTGAACTCCTCCACGAGTTTGTTCGTAGCTTCCGTGAATCTGCCGGCCCAGGGTTTGGGTGCTGCAGCAGCCGTCTTTGTTTTGCCCCTTTTTTTAGATGGGGTGGATTTTTTTACAGTGTTCATAACGGAGTTGTCCGCTCAAGTTCCAGAAAAAACAACAGCTGGCAAGCAGATATTTTAAGCGCAATGATAATTGCCCGCTTTTCTAGCGAGTTCCCTTTCGTTTTGCTACTCTCAGTCTCAGCGCATTCAACCGGATGAAACCTTCCGCGTCCTTTTGGTTATAGACCGTTTCGGCTTCGAAGGTTGCAAGTTCCGGGTTGTAGAGCGATACCGGGGATTTTCTGCCCACCGTTTCGCAATTCCCTTTGTAGAGTTTCAGGCGGGCGGTGCCGGTCACGTTTTTCTGTGATTCATCAATCGCCGCCTGCAGCATGACGCGGTCAGGCGAGAACCAGTATCCATAGTAAATCAGTTCCGCGTAGTTCGGCATCATCCCGTCCCGGAGGTGCATCACTTCCCGGTCCATGGTGATGGACTCCACGGCCCGGTGGGCCGCATGCAGGAGCGTGCCGCCCGGCGTCTCGTAAACACCCCGGGATTTCATTCCTACGAAACGGTTTTCCACCAGATCAACCCTGCCGACGCCGTGGCTGCCCGCAATCCGGTTTGCTTCCGTCAAAAGCGCGGCTGGAGAAAGTCTTTTATTATTGATCGCCACCGGGTTTCCGGCTTCATATTCGACTTCGACATACTCCGGCTTATCCGGGGCTTTTTCCACCGGCACGGCCAGCGTGTACATGTCCCCGGTTGACTCTTTCCACGGGTCTTCCAGTATCCCGCCTTCATAGCTGATATGCAGAAGATTGCGGTCGGTGGAAAACGGTTTGGATTTGGTTGCCGTCACGGGAATTTTGTGTTTTTCAGCGTACGCAAACAGGTCTTCACGGCCTTTCATGCCCCATTCACGCCAAGGGGCGACAATCTTTACGTTCGGTTTGAGCGCAAAGTAGGTGAGTTCAAAGCGGACCTGATCATTTCCCTTGCCGGTCGCCCCGTGACAGACGGCATCGGCCCCTTCCTGCTCGGCGATTTCGATCTGGCGTTTTGCGATCAGCGGACGGGCAATGGAGGTCCCGAGAAAATAACGGCCCTCGTACACGGCATTTGCCCGCAGCATGGGAAATACGAAATCCCTGACAAACTCCTCGCGCAAATCGTCGATGTAAATCTTGCTCGCCCCGGTTTTAATGGCCTTTTCGCGGAGCGGTTCGAGTTCCTCTCCTTGGCCTACATCGGCGGTAAAAGCGATGACTTCGCACCCGTACTCCTCTTTAAGCCAGGTAATGATGACTGAAGTGTCAAGGCCGCCGGAATAGGCGACTACAATTTTTTTAATATTTTGTTTCAAAGTGTCCTGTCCTCGTACTATCGAATAGAAAATGTTGCTATATCAAAAAGCAGGCGCGTAAGAAAGGAACCGCCCTTACTGTCCTTCAATAATTTTTACTTTCATTTCAATGCGATCGTTCGGGTTGTCATTTCCATCCCGGGGCTGGGAAACAATTTTATCGGCAACATCCATGCCGCTTTCCACTTCCCCGAATACGGTGTACTGCCGGTCAAGAAACGAAGAATCTTTTACACAAATAAAAAACTGCGATCCGGCGCTGTCGGGGTTGGCCGCCCTGGCCATCGAGAGGGTGCCTCTTTTGTGCGGGCGCGCGTTGAATTCGGCCTTGATCGTATAGCCGGGTCCGCCCATGCCGTGCATCTTTTTATCCGGGTTTTTCGAGTTTGGATCCCCGCCCTGTATCATGAATCCGGGAATCACCCGATGAAAGGTTGTGCCGTCATACAGCCCTTTCTGAGCGAGTTCGATAAAATTCTTCACATGTCCTGGCGCGACGTCAGGAAAAAATTTCAGAGTAATATTGCCGAACTTGGTTTCAATGACTGCTTTTGTTGTAGACATTTTCTTGATCTCCTTTTTGGTGACCTGCTTAGTCTTGGGTTGCGGTGAACTGAATTGCGCGTAGGCGGCAACACTTATACAAAGGCTGAGTACGACCGCAAAAACCACTTTTATTGCTTTCATCTGGTCCGCTCCTTCGCAGAATAACGCAGAATTTTGAAGAGAATATACATTTTTACCAGAAACCCGGAGGGATGTCAAACAAAACCAGAGGGTTACGCGGGGAAATCAAAGCACGGACGAAGAAACGTCCTTTCCCCTGTGCTGATAAAAGAAAAGCTGCGAGGATAATGGTGAACTCGCATTTCGTTGACGATAAGGCTGGCGTGATGATATAGTGTGGATGGTGTCTCAAGACATGCATTGAGATTCTTTTCTTTCCCTGCCCGGAGGCAGATTTTGCAGGATTTTGAAAGTATTTATAAGGAGTTCCGACCTAAAATAGAACGTTATATTGCGCGCCTTTGCGGTGACGCCGACGCGCAGGACATAACCCAGGCCGTTTTTCTAAAAGTCAGCCGGTCTCTAAAGGACTTTCGGGGAGAATCCTCACTTGCCACATGGATTTACCGCATCGCGACAAATACGGCGTATGATCACACGGCTTCATTGCGCGTGAAGCAAAGAAAGATTGAATTGTTTTTCGATGATCTGGATTCGACTGAAAATAGCCCCGATTTGTCGTTATCAGGAACAGATCAAGAGCATATTCTGAAGGAAATGAATGCATGCATCCGTGGCATTATAGATCAATTGCCTGATACCTATCGCTCCGCTCTGCTTTTGAGTGAGTTTGAGGGTTTTACGGCACCCGAGATAGCAACAATGCTCGACGTAAGCGTCGAAACCGTCAAAATAAGGCTCCATCGTGCGCGCACCCGCCTGAGGAAAGCCATGGAATGCCAGTGTGATCTTTATAGAGACGAACGAAACGAGCTTATGTGTGATAGAAAGCTTCACAAATAAACCTCCTCGCATTTGAATGCTACTTCCTCGCAGCTTATTCAGTGAACCAACCATAAAAGCAAAGAATACCAAGTAGTCCCGGTTTGAAAGTATTACGGTGAATGTTCTTGTTTTAAAAACTGTACGCGCTGTATCCTTTCGCGTTTTGCTCCCGTCTATAAGAGTAAACACGAATGGAGGTAAAGTCCATGTTCGGATGGAGGTATGAGTGCAGCGAGTTCTGGTGGATATTTCCAATTTGCTTGTTCATTCTGTTTATTATCTGCGCATTTGTAATGCGTAAATTTTGCAGATTTTTCAGCGCACAGGGAAACTGTTTTTCAGAAAAGAAAGAGCAGGAGAAATCGAAGAGCGATCGTTCGCGGTAAAAGCAGGATAGTAGATAAGTCGTATTGTCTGCAAGAACGGAATTGCTATGAGGAGCAAAAGGGCCGGTTTCAAAAAAGCAAAAAGCTTTTCACTTTATTCGTGTTGTTCTTCGTGTTTTTGCCGGGGGCGCATTCAGAAATCGTCCAACGAGGCTTTTCTCCTTGACTGGCAAACAATGAAAGACTGCTTTTCAGGAAGCAGGGATGAATTTTTCCGAACAGAGCAGTCTCCGCGATCCCCCGCGAGTGAGGAGAAAAAACGGACACTGTAGATAAAAACTAAACGCCTCACTGAGGGGAGCACAAACAGAGGAGAAAGATAATGAACAGGAAGAATTGCTGCGGCATGAACAATGACCAGGTCACAAGCAAAGAGTACGAAACGGCCCGCATGGAGAAAACAGACAAGAGTTGTTCTCTCTGTGAGGATTATGCAGAACGGCAAAAGAACAAACCGATAGCGATTATGTGCTGTGAAGGTGCGTGTTTGCGGGGCGAGGTGGCGCGCCAGGCGGCCAATATCCTCTGCCACTCTCTTGCGCCGGATAAAACCGTCAGAATATGTCTGGGCGGCGCATTTACGAAAAATACCGGTCAGAGGAATCTGGTTCGAAATGCCGGACGGTTGATCGCCGTGGAAGGTTGCCTTATCGAATGCGCCTCGCGAATGATGAAGGGGGTGATCGGAGGGCTTGCGCCGGAGGTTATCATTGCAGACCGGTTGTATGACTTCGACAGAGACATGTTCAGTGTTGAGGAAATGCCGCCTGAACAGATTCTGGCCCATGCGCGCACCGTCGCACGGAGCATTGCTGCTAATCTTGAGTAGGCCGGATGGGGCATATCAGTGAGGCACGGTTTTTCCCCTGCTGACCGACCGGCATTTTCATATTGACACGCACATTAATATGGGGTATAAAGCGTGTATGTACACGCTTTACCATGCTTCTCTTTTCAGGACGGCAGAATGAGCAAGGCAAGACATGCTGATAGCAGCGTACGGAATAACCGCCGTCCGAGCAAATGCATCTGCTCCAATGTGCGGAGGGCCTCGCGGGCGATCACGAAATTTTATGACAACGCCATGGGCCCGAGCGGCCTCAAGATCACGCAATTCGCGATGCTGCGAAATATCGCAATATCCGGCGCGTTGAACGCCAGTGAACTGGCGCAGATATTGAACCTTGACCGCACGACCCTCGTCAGGAATCTCAAGTCTTTACAAGAACAACGGCTTATCGAAAATGCCGCCAGTGAGGATTCGCGCATGCGGCCCATAGCGGTTACTCCAAAAGGCAGGAAGGCTCTGGAGTCCGCCCTTCCTTATTGGGAAAAAGCGCAGACAACTATTTCCTCGAAATTGGGATTGAAAAACCTCGAACAATTTGTATCCCTATTAATGGAAGTTGAGTCTTTGGCAGATTAATTTTTTTGACTATTTGCGTGTAGATACACGCAACAGAATTTCATGAGGAAGGAGCAGATGCCATGTCATTAGCGCAGAAAATAAAAGAATATGCACTGGACCTCGGCTACTGTAGAGTAGGCATCACCAGTGCGGACAGCTTCCCCGACTACCGTGAGGATTTGAAATCCCGTCATGAAATGTATTCTTTCTATATTGATTCACCCCGACAGCCGCTCAAAGCGGCAGATCCGCGAAGCATTTTTTCTGCGGCAAAATCCATAGTATCTGTCGCGTATGACTATGCAGCCGTGTCTTTTCCGGAAAACCTGTTGGGCAAGATCGGCCGGATTTATCAGGCGCGGTGCTATATGGCCCCTCAGCACTGTATCAACGGCGCCCGCTCTGAATTGATGAAAAAGTTTTTGGAACAAAACGGCTGCCGGATAAGTCCGCATGAACATTGGCACCCGGAACGGCTGGTAGCCGCCCGTGCTGGAGTGGCAACATATGGAAAGAACAACTTTTCATATGTTGACGGCATAGGATCGTTTGTCGTCCTCAGCTCTTTTGTCGTGGACGCCGAACTTGAGCATGACACCCCGACGTTAGAGGTTCAGTGTCCGGAGAATTGCAAGGCGTGCATGAATGCCTGTCCTACCGGCGCGATTTACGAACCGCTTAAACTGAACCCCCGGCGGTGTATTTCGTATAACAACTGGTGGACCAATAACCGGCCCGGGGTGAACAGTTTCATTCCAGCTGAAATCAGGGAAAAAATGGGGACCAGGATTCATGGCTGCGACGTCTGTCAGGAAGTCTGCCCGCGCAATCAGGCACGACTAAAAATGAAGCTGCCGCAGGACGCGTTTCTCGAACAAATTGCACAGGACTTCAGTCTCCCCAAGGTGCTGAACATGGACGATGATTTTTACGCGCGGAGAGTGCAGCCTTTGATGTATAACTATATAAAGGAAAAGAAGTGGTTCCAGAGAAATGCCGCCATCGCGCTCGGCAATACGAGAGACCCTGAATATATACGAGATCTTGATATGGCCATGCAGGATCCGGAGGAAGTTATTCGTGGGTATTCTGCCTGGGCTTTGGGCCGAATCGGGGGAAGTGGAGCGAAGCAAATTCTAGAAACGAGCCTTTGCTGGGAGGCATCTGATGACGTCCAAAAGGAAATTGAAGCGGCTCTTGCCGTTGCATGAGCAGTCCAGAACGATTCGGGGTGTATCCTTTTCCGTGTATTCGGCGTCTATAGGAACAAGAGGAGTCAATTTCAGAACAGGAGAGACGCATGAACGAAACAAGTAATGGAAAAACAGAAAAGATTATCGGCACTGAGCACTGGGTGGAGCACAATGGAATAAAGCTTTACATTTGGGAAAAACATCAGGGGGACCCTCACGGCAAGCCTGTGGTCATTTTGGCGCACGGTTCAGCCACGGCAGGCCGGGAAAGTTTCGATCTTCAGGTTCCTGATAAACCTTCGTACAGTATGATGGACTGTCTGGCAAGAGAAGGCTTTGATGTGTTTGCGCTGGATGTCCGCGGCTTTGGCCGATCAACCCATCCCGAAGGCCATATAACCACTGCGGAAGCCTGTGAAGATCTCGATGCCGCGGTGGATTACGCCCTGAGATTAAGAAGTGCTCGGAAGGTAAATCTTCTCGGCTGGTCGTGGGGCACTCAGTACGGCGGCATGTTTATCATGGTCCATCCCGATAAAGTGGACAAGTATGTGTGTTATGCTCAGATGCACGCGAACAGTCCGGATATCGCCAAACGGAGGCCCAAGATAGACGCATTCAGGAAAAATGCGTATGTCAGCATTCCCGAAGCAGGCTGGAAGCCGCGCTTCTATTCCATGACGCCGGCAAAAGCGAATGATCCTGCGGTTGTGGATGCCTATGCCAGGGCGGCCGCGCAGTCAGAAACAAGGACCCCGACCGGACCGCAGCTCGACTTGGTCACTATCACGCCCATGGTGAGCCCGCGCCTGGTGCCGGTCCCTACGATGATTATTCACGGGGAATACGATGATGTAGCCGATTCCGACGGTCTGCTGCCGTTCTTTAAGCAGCTTCCCAATCCGTATAAGCGGTACGTTGTTATTCCGAATGCGGGACACATGATGCACCTGCAGAAAGGGCATCAACTGTTTCAGCACGAGGTCTGCTGCTTTTTCAAGGCAAACATCTAAGAATCATGTTCAAAAATCAGGCGTGAGAATCCTGCTCTGCTAAAAACTACAAAACCCTTCGCGGCCGCCGTATTGTGAAGGGTTTTCGTTTTTGCTCTAATAAATCAATAAAATTTAATAAATAGTAATATTTTATCGAAATAATGCTTGACTTTATGAATTTTACTGTTAGTATATATAAAAAAAATTTTATATGTTGTTGCGGTGTTTAAGGCCTGCATTGACGGTGTCATCGGTTTCTGTCCGCCGTTATGAGCCTCATTGAGGGGGTTGTCAGCTGTCTTTAAATGCGGTTTTTCGGAATGGAGAGGGATATGGAAGGGAAAACGCTTGTTATCGAATGGCAACGGCTGCTGGACGAAAACAAACAGACCTGTCCACGGTGCGGTTCCACGGAGCAGGAGGTTGAAAAGGCGGTGAAGGAACTCAACCGGTTACTCGCGCCCAATGGTGTCGCAGTGGTTCTGGTTAAAAAATCCATCAATCTTAAGAGTTTCAAAAAGGACACGCTGCAGTCCAATAAAATACTGATTGCCGGTAAACCTCTGGAAGAATGGCTGGGTGCAGCAACCGGCCGGAGCAAATGCTGCACAGTATGCGGCGAGGCTGATTGCAGGACCATTGAGTATGTCGGTGATACTCATGAGACGGTCCCTCTCGAATTGATCGTCAGGGCGGGTCTTACTGCTGCTGCATTGCTGTTCAACCTAAAACTGTAAAAAACAGAGGGACAGACCTCCAACTGAAAATAAAAATCAGAGAGGTTGAGAACAAGGAGGATAAACATGGAAATCAAAGTGCTTGGCCCGGGATGCGCAAACTGCCACACAATGGAAGAAATGGCGAAGACGGCGGTAAGGGAACTCGGTATTGACGCAACAATACTCAAAATCACGGATATGGGCGACATCATGCGGCATGGAATACTATCAACCCCGGGGCTTATAGTGAATGGGAAACTCAAGCACTCAGGAAAACCGCTGCCGAATCCTGAGAAGGTTAAGACGCTTATTCAAAGCGAAATGTGACGACTGCTAAAACGCAGCAAAAGGACCACGAAATGAACAATCTGGCAAATGTTTTTAAAGCTCTCTCGGACGAGACAAGGCTGAGAATTATCAAGCTGCTTGAACGGGGTGAGGTCTGTGTCTGTGATCTCGTTGCAGGGCTTGAGCTCATTCAGCCCAAGGTTTCGTTCCATCTCACCGCGCTAAAGGACGCTGGTCTGGTCAGAAGCCGGAAAGAAGGCAAGTGGATGCACTACCGGCTTGACGAGTCGGATGCTTTTAAACGGTTTTTGATATTGTCAGTGCTTGAGCGGATGCCGCAGGATACAACAACTGCGGATGCGGCAAGACTGAAGAAATGGACATTGCAAAAAAACGGCAGTACCTGTTGCACAGTCGTATCGAGGAGGAACAAAAGATGAGCGAACAGACGGGGAAGAGACTTTCCTTTATTGATCGTTACTTGACCTTCTGGATTTTCATTACGATGGCCGCCGGCGTCGGTCTTGGCTATTTTTTTCCGGAAGTCGAAGAAATAATCAACAGCTTCCAGTCGGGAACGACAAATATTCCCATCGCCATCGGACTCATACTCATGATGTATCCTCCGCTGGCCAAAGTACGCTACGAGGATCTGCCGA
>CAZYEF010000116.1:0-9401 GCA_964646375.1 uncultured Nitrospiraceae bacterium
ATCAGACTCAGAAGCCGTTCTTTAAACAATTCTGCAAGAATCTGCAGGTTTTGCAGACTCAGAAATTCATGCGCATTGTGTGAAAACAAAATCCATGCTTCGGCCGGAAAGTCCGATGTCTCTTGGCAGAACTCCGCGTGCAGATATACCTTCGGGAGAAGTCGCGCATTTATAGCCATATCGCATCGGCTGATGCCTGACGAGATTTCAGCATCCAACATGGGCAAAAGCGTGCCTGCACGAGAGATGATTTCCGGCGTGTACGGCGTGATCGGCTGTTCCACCTTTTTTCTGAATTCCGGAGAAGCCTGAACGCCGAAATCCCCGATTGAACGCCAGGGAGTTGTTTCGAGTTTCGCCCCGGATGAAAGCAGATAGTCGAGAATCACCACGGCATGTGTTTCCGGTGCCTGTTGCCCATGAAGAACGATGGTGGTGTGGGTAATCAGATATTCCTGGCCAAGCATGGTAAGAAGAATGGCATCTTCTTTTTTATCATAGCGTGCGGCTGCTCGCTCTGCAAGTTCCGGAAATGAAGCAGACTCCAGGGTTTTCACAGGTTGCTCCGATTGTCGTGTATCGCTGGTGGGATTATATCGGTACTCGAGGGAAAGGACAAGAGAAAAAAACATGTCGTGCGCCAGGGATGCGTGTGAGAAACATTCATGCGAATACCATAATCATGACTGCTGTTTTATTTTCTGGATTATCTCAGTAAGGAGCTCCTGCATGTTGATCTGGAGCTGGATCACATCAGGAGGCAGATGCTTTTCAAAACGGTATTCTCCTTCGTTCCACAAAAAAAGGCTGTAAATAATGTCTCTTACCTGCGTTTTTAGGCCGGTAAAAAGATCTTTGGGAGTGACAAAGCCGTTCTCCACCAGAATTGCGCCCATTTTTTTGAGACCAGCGCTTTTTTTAAGCAGCTGGACAGCATGGTCGAGGTTGGCAGGGGTAAGTTTGTGGGACTTGACGAGGATTTCACCAAGCCTGTCGTTGGTGTCCGATGACGCGGCAAAAACAATTTTTCCGGTTTTTATATAAATGGATTTTACCGTATCGCCATTTTGAATCGTCAGGGTGCCCGTTGCCTGGCCTTGGCGCAGTTCCTCCAAGAGAGCAGGCAATGGGACGGTTTGAATGTTTCCAGCAGGAGGAATGGGCATAAAGGTATTTTTTATCGTTTTACAGGATGAAAATACGATGTGTGCAGAATCCAAATGTTTGTTTACGCGCTTTTAACATCAAAGAAACAGTCTAAAATTCAAATCGAATTCCCGTTCCACCCACCGTGGTTCTTCCGGTTTTTACTTCAAGCAGGGCCATGAATTTCTGAGTTATTTTCCATTCGAGACCGGCAAAAAAGTTCACATTTGTCTGGTTATCTGAAAGGAAAGAACCGAAGAGTGCCGACACCTGCAGTCCTCCGTACGGAGTGAATTTATAACCTCTTTCCGTGAGGAGAAAACTTTTGCTGAAAATAGTGGAGAACTTTATTTCGCTCACATTTTTTCTACTGATGATTATTGTATCAAAGCCCAAATCCGCCGCCAGGTCCAGTGGAATTCCGGACGTCTCTTTTATTAATTGATATTTCAGATCCGCCCCGACGAGCGCTCCGACTTTATCGTCCGGCCGGACATTCGTGACTGCGCCGAATTTTGCCCCCACTTCGAAGAGGGCTCCGAGTCCATGGCGGACTGCGGGGTAGAAACTGTTATACTGTCTGTCCAATGAGAAAAAAACGCCAACCTGGGTCATGCCCTGGTCGAGACTCTGCGCGGTTGTAAATTCATTTTGGGTGATCGAAAATGCGTCGGCTGGTCCGGCGGATACACACAAAGAGATTAAACCGATCAAAAACAGCTGGTATATTTTTTTCATTACTAGACCTCCTTCCAAAAGGATTAAAAAAATATAGCATCAAACTGAAAAATTGACAAGGAAAAAAGGTGAAAGGAGTTAAGAGGGGAGAACAAAAAAAGAGGCAGGATGCTTTACATCCTGCCAGATATAGATGGTGATTCAAAGATGGGCTTACCGTTTTCTCGCTGCGTTAAGGACTAAATCTGCTATCAGGTTGCCGACTCCCACTGGCAAGGTTCTATCGGACCTTTCAACTGTCTACGCTCCTGCTGTCAGGTCTGTATCATCTCTAATATCTTTTTCTGTGATGACCGCTCTGATGCAGCATCGATGAGTTTTCTGTATTTATTCGAGAAACGATTTGGAAAAAAATTAAATTATGCCATTCGTTGTACATAATACATCACATTAGCATGAGCAAGATGCGGATGTAGGCAAAGGCGCTGCTCATCACTCCTTGTTCAGTTCCACATTCCAATAGAGATAATCATGCCAGCTCAAGGGCGCATTTTTGATTCCGATGGTGAGGGTAACTATCGGCATCCAACGCGGCTTTATCGGCTGTCTAATCAGCCGCATCCTCGCTTCCTGCGGCGTTCTTCCGCCTTTTCTGTTATTACAGGCAAGGCAGGCGGTAACGATGTTCTCCCAAGTCGCTTCCCCGCCCTGGACCTGAGGCAGAACATGGTCAAAGGTGAGGTCTTCAGCGGGATATTTGATGCCGCAGTATTGACAGGTATATTTATCTCGCTGGTAGATGTTGGCTCGTGAGAAACGGACTTCCCTTTTCGCGCGTTTGATCTTCACGAGCTTCAGCAGACGAAGGATGGAGGGAAGCTTGAAGGTTATGGACACACCCCTGATGTCCCGGTCGTACGAGTCAATTACTTCTACTTTTCCCTGGCTGAGCAGGGTAATTGCCCGTTGCCACGAAATGATCTTTAACGGTTCAAATGTTGCGTTCAGAAGGAGCGTTCGTTCCATTGCAACCTCGAGGCAAAAGAAAAACGGCTCTTGGTGTTCCGAAGACCATGGGTTCGCTCAGTTCGAGTAATGCTTAATTATCAAAATACAAAAAACAGTATGATTTGTCAATAGGTTTGAAAAACCGTATAATGTGCCATGGCTGATTCCGAAGAAAGACGGATCGAGCAGGCACGATCAGTCCGAGGGGAAGGGATTGCCGAATTCCTTCACGATATCTCGCCGGCTGTCATCAGGGTATTGATTCAAAACAGACATCTGTCTGAAGATGATATACTAGTCATCGCAAACAGAAAAAATCTGCCGGGCGACATTTTTGAATCGATTGCCAAAGACCAGCGGTGGATTGAAAATTATCCGATTCGACTGGCGATCGCCAAAAATCCCAAGACCCCGCTTTCGACCTCACTGACGATTGCGCGGTATCTCCGCCTGTTCGATCTTGCTGAATTAACGCGCAATCGTTTCCTCCCGCTTGTTTTCCGGCATAAGATCGAGACCATTATTATGGAAAAAATCCCTTCCATGGCGCTTGGCGTCAAGAAAACCCTTTCCAAGATTGTGTCCGGAGAGGTGCTTCTCAGGCTTATCCAGGAAGGCTATCCCGATGTGGTCAAACTCTGTCTCGACAGCCCTTATCTTCAGGAGTCCCAGCTTTATAAGGCAATCAGCCGACACAGTACGAAACCGGGAACCATCAAGGCAATAGCTGAGCACCCAAACTGGTCAAGCCGCTCCCTTATCAAACTTGCTCTCATTCATAATGAGCATACACCGCTTTCGCTCTCAGTCAGATTTCTCGGTGTGCTGAAAATTGGAGATCTGCGTGAAGTCTATGCTGATCCGTCTGTCCCGGTGACCATCAAACCATTTATTCACCGTGAGCTTTGGGAGCGGGGCGAGGAACCGAATAGACCAAGAGAAGAGCAAATATTCGAAATCAATGAAGACGATGAAAAAGCGCTTGAACAGTTCAATGACATGTCAGAGAATCCGGACAACTAATTGATAAAATTATTTTGCAGTCCGTGCTATTTCTTTTTGGATGTACAACGATCCACAAGATATGCAATCGACTGGTAGCTGATGCCGCTGTGGACCGAAAGGCCGATTTCGCACGTCCTGTTGTTGGAATAGCCGCCCGCAGTAAACGGTGGCAGAGAGGGCTTCAGGTCCGCAAGGGCGCTCGCGTTGAGCTCCGGATAGTTGAAGCCCCGGTCGCCGGCAAATCCGCAGCATCCGACCCGGGGAGGAATGACCACGGTATCAACGCATGCCTGCCCGAGGATTCTAAACTTTTCCAATTGCCCCATCTTAAGTGAAGAGCAGGGGACATGCAGTGCGATCGTTTCGTGTTGTCTCCTGAAGTCGAGCTTGTCCATCAAAAATGCTACGATAAACTCCACAGGTTCATATAACTTTGTGGCCGGATGGAATGTGCGGCGCATGCGGTAGAGGCATGTGCTGGTGTCGCAGAGGATGGGATATTTCCCGCCTTCGCTCGCTTTTCGGAGCGCCTGTTCGAGTTCCGCACTTTTCTGATCCGCCTGTTCGAAAAAACCCTTGCTTTCAAATGGGGTCCCGCAGCAAAGGTTTTCCATATTTTCCGGAAAAATGACATCATACCCGGCTTTGTCGAGGACAGAGAGCATTGCTTCGTAGACTGTCCTCGCGTCAGTATCTTTTTGCGCGGGGCCCATGGTTCGGGCAATGCAGCTTGGGAAATAGACTACTTTATCCGGCGATCCCTTTCCTGCTGGTTCGAATGATCGTTTCGGCGCTCCGGTCGGCATCCAGTTGGTCCAGAGCGGGATTCTGTTGCCTGACAGCAGGCGCACAGCCGACGCGATTCCTCTCATGAGGGTTGTCCCGAGAATAGTGTGAATCGCGTGCGTCGCCTTCAGTCCGAACCGCAGCATACCGACGACCACGGCGTAATGATCCGCAACCCAGCGGGAAATGCTTTTGCTCAGCGCGGTGTTTTGTTCTGACCGCAGAAACTCCGTAAAGTCGCCGGTGTTGATTTCCACGGGACAGGCCGTGGCGCACATACCGTCAGCTGCGCAGGTTTGTTCACCCAGATACGAATACAATTGCTTAAGCTCTGCAAGGCGCTCGGGGTCTTCGCGGGCAGCGGTCAAGCGGGTGATTTCTCGGGACACGGTAATGCGCTGGCGCGGTGTTGTGGAAAGATTGCGCGATGGACAGTGAGGCTCGCAGAAGCCGCATTCTATGCACTTGTCCACCAGTTCATGGGTGGCAGGCAGCGGTTTGAGGTTCTCAATATGCGCCCGGGGGTTATCATTGATGACGGCACCCGGGTTCAGGAGATTATGCGGATCGAAAGCTTTTTTAATGCGTTTCATCAGCTCATATGCTTTGCTCCCCCACTCGAATTCCACAAACGGGGCCATGTTGCGTCCGGTGCCATGTTCGGCCTTGAGCGATCCGTCATATTTTTTTACCACCATATGGTTAGCTTCTTCCATGAACTTCCGATACCGTTCCACCTCTTCCGGAAAGCTGAAATCCGGAGTCAAAATAAAATGCAGGTTGCCTTCGAGCGCGTGGCCGAAAATAATGCCTTCCTTGTATCCATATTTTTGCATGATATTCTGCAAATCAATGGTGCCTTTTGCGAGAGAATCAATCGGAAATGCAATGTCTTCGAGAATCAGGGCCGTCCCGAGCCGGTGCGCCGCGCCTGCGGACGGGATGAGGCCCTTCCGGATGTTCCACAACTGGTCATATTCCCGGCTCACATCGGTAAAGACAATGGGGAATTTGGTCTGAACTGGCTGCAGCGCGTTTATGATACGGTCTATTTGCAGGGCAAGTGAGTTTTTATCGCCTGCTCGCGTTTCCACCAGCAGTGCGGCTGTACCGTGATCAAGCGTCTTTAAATATGCAGGAACACCTTCTTTGTCAGCCACCGATATCAACGAGGCATAGTCCATGAGTTCCACTGCGTATGCCAGACCGCTTTTGCGGAGAATGATGGTTGCGGTGCATGCCAGTTCCACGCTCGGAAAAATAATAAGGCTGCTTGCTTTGTGGGGATGCTCCAGTACCGTCTTGAGGGTCAACCCGGCGATGAAGACAAGAGTGCCTTCCGATCCTATCACCAGATGCATTATGATGTCGATGGGATTGCTGTAATCGACGAAGGCGTTCATGCTGTAGCCCGTCGTGTTTTTAATTTTATATTTATCTGCAATGCGCTGACGAAGCTGGGGATCGGCCTGTATTTCATCGCGGATGAACTCGATTTCTTTCACCAGATCCTTGTGAGTTTCGAGAAATGCCGCGCGTGAAGAGGGATCCGCTGTATCAAGCATGCTGCCATCGGACAGCAGCATTTTCATATTCTCAACCGTTTTATATGCGGTCTGCGCCGTGCCGCAGCACATGCCGCTGGAATTGTTTGCTGCAATACCGCCGATCATACAGGCATTGATTGAGGAAGGATCGGGGCCTATTTTTCTGCCGAACGGCAGCAGCAAGGCATTTGCTTCGGCACCGATGATGCCGGGCTCGAGCGCAATATTTTCCCCATTTTCGAGAATCCGGTAATCACGCCATGCTCCTGCCAGAACCAACAGCACCGAATCAGAGATTGCCTGGCCTGAGAGGCTGGTCCCGGCAGTGCGAAAGGTTACCGGCACCTTGAGACGATTTGCGATGTTCAGGATTCTCGATACTTCATCCACCGTCTGGATTTTTACGACAATTTTGGGGATGAGGCGGTAGAAACTGGCATTGGTCCCGAAAGCAAGCGTCCGCAGAGGGTCGGTAAAGCACCGGGAAGCAGGAATAAAGGACGCCACTTCCTTGTGAAACTGCTGATACGTGCTGTCAAGACGGCTGCGCATATGCCCACCTCGCTTTATTCCTGTGCGGCTGTTTTTTGAGGAAGATGATAAATTGCCTGTCAGGAATATATTGCTGAACATTGTCTAAAGTATAACACGTTCTGAAAAAATTGATGGAAGTGCTGCGGACGAACAGAGGCAGGTATTTCGGGAACAGGTTTTCAGGGGTGAGGGTGCACTACTTTATAATTTTGAGAGCCCATCCTTTGCCTACGGTAATGGCACCGCGGGGGCAGAATTCCTGGCAGCAAAAACAGCGAATACAGTCGCGATACTGTATCTCCAGTCGTTTCCCCACCATGCTGATTGCCTCCTGAGGGCAATGACGCTGGCAAATGCCGCACTGGGGGCACCGCCCATGGTTGATTACCGGTTTCGTGGTAAAAGCTTTTTTGAGTGTGCGCCGGAGCCACTCCGGGAGAGGCCATTCAGTGTGCATTGCCTGCGGGAGACGGAAGTTCTTAATTGCCACGCGCGCAGGGGACTCACCTCGTATCATGATCTGGTCAGGATCCGTTTGTCCGACGCCTGATGCGGCCGCGGTCCGTATGATGGGCAAGCTTTTCGGATCAATTCCCGCTACCAGCGCGGACACCACGTCCAGGGCGACCGCGTCTTGACCGGCGAGCACAACGCCTACCAGCCTGGGGTCGCCGCTGCCCGGGCCATTTCCTTCCATGCCGATTACGGCGTCCATGATCGAAAGACGCGGCTTGAACAGGGCGTACAGCTCTACAATCATCTGCATAAAAAAATCGTGATTTATGCCTGCATTGAAATGCCATTGTACTTTGCGCTTTCCCGGAACACAGCCGAAGAGATTCTTGACAGCGCCGGTTATTGTTGTCATCCCGTGCGTCTTGAACTTTGGCAGGTTGATGATGGCATCTGCTTCGTAAGCACTTCGTGAAACTTCGAACCGCTGAAAACGACCTCTATTTTTGACTGTGATTACTTCATCGAAGTCCACAAGCGCGGCATTTTCTTCCCGAAGAACATCCATGATTCCGGATTTTTCGCAGACTTTCCTGAGATCGCCGAAACCAGGGCTGTCTCCAAGCATGACGATGCCGTCTGCTTCACGGACGAGACGGATGACAGCCCGTACAATTTCCGGATGCGTGGTGACCGCTTCCTCCGGGCGGTTGGCTTTCAGGAGATTCGGCTTGAGAAGCACCCGTTCTCCCGGTTTTATGAACGCCTGCATTCCGCCGAGCAGGTCCACCGCCTGCCGGACCGCAGACATGGTTTTCTCGCGCTCATAGTCAGAGCATCGCACAATGGAAACTTCTGATTGCATATTTGATTTTTTGCTTTTATCGAAGGTCATTTTTGCGAGTTTTTCCGGATGGCAGTATAAAGCTCTTCCGCAACAGGTGTTTGTACGCCGTATTTTTTGCCCAGCCGAAGAATCGTTTCGCCGAACAGGTCTCCCTCGTTTTTCTTTCCGGTCTGCTCCAGGTCGCGCTGATAGGAAGATTTTGATTCATAGGGAAACGTGCGCGCCTTATCAAGATTTTCCGCGATGGAGGATTCGCGGAACTCCACGCCCTCAAACCGAGCTATTGCAATCAACTCATTCATAACGCCGCTGACCTTGTCCCTGTATTCAGGCGTTTCCATTATTTTCCCGAATGTCGCTCCGTACCGGCCGGTTACCAGCGCAAAGGGTGCTATAAAAAGATATTTTTTCCAGATTGCCGGAAACGCATTTGCAGACCACTTGCAGCTGATGTTTGCGTTCGAGAAGAGGTCAATAACATTCTGCGGAACGACATCGGGACTTCCGGGATCCTTCCCGAATATGAGTATGCCAACAGGCCCTTTCTGGGTAACGGTTCCCGGTTTTACAATGTTTGAAAACACATAAACGCATGCGGGAAAGACGATCCCGGCAGACAGGGTATTTCTGATTCGCTGATGAATGTCCACCCCGTTCAGAAGCGGGATGATCATGGTGTCCGGTTTTACATGCGGGGCAATGGTTCTGACGGTCTCATCCAGATCGTAGCTTTTTACGGCAAGCAAAATCAAATCAACAGGCGGCAGTTCGTCAAAGCGCTCCACAGCCATGGTCGGTTTGCAAACCAGCCCGGTACGGTCATTCGTATTAAGAATCAGCCCGTTTCTTTTAATCTCCTGTAGATGTGCACCTCTGCCGAGAAAATAAATTTCGTGGGTTTCATCCTTTTGCTCGGTGATTTTATTTGCAAGGAGGCCTCCAAAATAACCTCCGACGCCTCCAACTCCGTAAACACAGATACGCATGATGTTCTTTTTATCAGCCATGATCATTCCTCCTCGGGATTAAGCAATACATATATGACGGTAGATTACCGTGGAATCGTCAAAATATCAAGTGCAATAGCCCTCTTGCAGCCGGATAATCTTTTCTTATCATCCGCTGGCCGGCTGGATTTACGGGCTCGGATATGGCTCGTGCTGAGCAGAAGAGAGTCTGAAACAACTTTCCTTGGGCATAACAAACAATTGATTTATTTTCTGTTAAATTTACTTGATTTTTTCAGAAAAGGTATTATAATTTGAAAAATTCGCAGGTGGAAACTTGCAATTTTTTACGCGGTGACGCGTCAGAATCTGCAGGTGATCCGTTTGGAGCACAGCAAAAAAGTACGAAGTGCGCTTTTTTATAATTATCGTATCGCAAGCGCACTGTTG
>CAZYEF010000117.1:0-9377 GCA_964646375.1 uncultured Nitrospiraceae bacterium
GCATCGAACTTCTGCGGGCTTTGATCAGAATACAGGTGGCGGAGAAGCATGAAGCGGTAAAATAACACAGATACACAGAGAACGTTTAAGAACAGATATATTGCTAAAGGGCTGATTCAATTTTGAATCAGCCCTTTTTATTTTTTTAATTAGCAAAATGCATCATGTTGCAATTTTTTGAAAATTCACAAAAACCCGCTAATAGCCTTGTAATTGTCTGTCGTTTATGGTATTTAAGTTACATTTCTTATCCGCATATTTACCTCACGCGGATAATCGTTTTTTAGTGAGAAAATAAAAAAATTGCCTGATAATTAATGAATACACGCGGTCTTTCGGCTGGTTAAAATGATTGGTAATAGCATGACGCGTGCGGAGTCTTGTCTGATGCTTGCGGCCGCTGCCAGGGTTTACATAAGCTCAGCATGGCATCGCTGCAACGCATCCTTATCGAGGTGCTGAGAGAAAAATACAGGAGTGTCATCAAATGAACATTAAATGGTTATTTAGCCGGGACTCCTCGTTTAGAATATCCTTGGGCGTCCAGCTCATTCTTGCAGCCTTCGTTCTTGGTTGCAGCTCCGCCACCCCCGGAATAAATACAACAGGTAACCCTTCTCAATCAAAAAACGGAGGAATGCATTCACCTTTAGTAATGAATGGCGGCCTTTCTCTCCGGGTACTATGGACAGTCAGCGAATATAAGATGGGAGCGGACGCTGTTTTGGGTAAAAAAGAAGCGGACGAACTGCTTTTCAAACCATTGAACATGGATGCAAATTCCATTACTTTTTCCGGTAAGAAATGCAGCAATGTCACTTTTAAAAAAGAAACAGTAGCTGCGAAAGAGTATTTCGAAGCGCTATTTCATATCTCACCGGAAGCGCTGAGCATTATCGATAAAACAGTAGAGGTAATTAAAACCGACTGTAATCTCCCGGGTTTCGGCGAATTTGTTCGCTTGAGTGACAGGCAATTGGTGCTGCATATAAAAGGTGTTTTTTTCTTTCTTAAACCTGCTGTTGCTTACTGATTTTGAAGCCTGAATTTCTCAGCAGCAGGTGCGAAGGAATTCATTCTATCAGCAAAATAAATACAGCCAAAATATGAATGAAGGCAGCTTGCAATAGGGGGGAATATGTTTAAAAAAAGCTTTAAGGCGTTTTTAATTTTTGCGGCAGTTGCCGTGCTATTCTCGCTTACTATTTGGATGGCCTTTGCTAATGAGTATTCAGGTCCGAAAAATCTAGAGCCGCAACTTTCCAGCGACGGTAATACTTTATACAATGGTGTTCCCGTGGTGGTTTATCAGGCAGACCCTAATCCATCTGCGGCAAAAACGCGCATTCCTCCACCGGCAAGCCTGACCACTCTGCCTGAAAAGGCAGCAGCAACTTTTTCTATTACCTATGTCGCTAGCGGCGGAACCGACCCCTGGGGTGCAACTTGCACCACGTTTCCCGATGATGCGAAAACAGCCTTTAACGCCGCAACTTCCATCTGGGGGGGGCTTCTGAATTCAGCTGTACCCATAACGATAAGCGCATGCTGGTCGAACCTGGGTTCCAGCAGCATATTAGGATATTCCGGCGGTGCACCGCTAAACAGAAATTTCAGCGGTGCACCTCTTGTGAATACCTGGTATGCCGGCTCGCTGGCGAACGCGCTGGCTGGGACCGATCTTGATCCAACCGAATACGACATGTATATCACGTACAATAGCAATTTTGCCTGGTATTACGGAACAGACGGTTTAACACCAGCGGGTCAGTATGATTTAATGTCAGTAGTACTGCATGAAATAGCTCACGGCCTTAACTTCAGTGGTTCAATGAACTATAGTGGAGGCAGTGGTTCCTGGGGTTATTTAGGGAGTCCTAGTATATATGACACGTTTGTGAGAGACGGTACTGCAAACCCGGGCAACCTGCTGATCGACACAGCTGTCTATGCCAATTCTTCCGCAGCATTGGGAACTGCTTTGACCTCCGAAAACATCTGGTTTCACGGCACGAACGCCATGGCTGCGAATGGTGGTCAACGTGTCAAATTGTATGCGCCCTCCACCTGGTCGTCCGGATCCAGTTATTCTCACCTGGACTATGCAACGTTCAGCGGTACAGCGAACAGATTAATGGTGTATGCCATTTCTAACGGAGATTCCATACATAATCCAGGACCAATCGCATTGGCCATGCTTCAGGATATGGGCTGGCCTTCAAGCGCCGATGTTGCTCTTACCATGACTGGCACGCCCTCCACCTTGAATGTCGGAAATTCCATCACATACAGAATCACTATTCTGAATAGTGGACCACAGAGTGCAACAAATATTACCGTGTCAGATATCTTGCCAGCAGGTGTAACGTATACAAATGCGGTAACCAACAAGGGATCCTGTAGCGAAGCTGGAGGTACCGTCACTTGCAATATTGGAGCAGTAAGCAATGGTTCGACTGCAACGATAACTTTAGTGGTGAGAACAACTGCCGCAAATGCAACCCTTTCCAATACAGCCACAGTTACGACTTCTGTAACGGACCCGAATTTGACAAACAACACCGCGACCGTCACTACGGTGGTGAATAATCCGACACCGATAATCAGCAGACTGAGTCCGATTTGGTCGGCTCCTACCTACTCGGGAGGAGCGGCATTTACATTAACAGTATCCGGAAGTGGTTTTGTGAATGGGTCGCAGGTACAGTGGGACAGAGGAACACCCGGTTATCGCACGACGCATTTTGTTTCCCAAAATCAGGTCAC
The DNA here is from genome assembly GCA_964646375.1 of uncultured Nitrospiraceae bacterium. GTDB lineage: Bacteria > Nitrospirota > UBA9217 > UBA9217 > UBA9217 > JBAZLV01. The sequence continues at coordinate 2,767 of CAZYEF010000117.1, forward strand.
TGCTGACATCCTGGCATCAGATATTACAACGACTGGTACTGCCGTTGTCAATGTTGTGAATCCTACTCCCGGTGGTGGCAGCTCGAATAATGCAACTTTTACGATCAGCACGACAGCACCTTCTTCCGGTGGTGGCGGTACAGGAAGTGGAGGCGGAGGCTGCTTTATTGCCACCGCAGCACATGGTTCTGCAATGGCCCAAGATGTCCGCTATCTGCGAGCATTCAGGGATGAGTATCTCATGACGAATGCCGCAGGCCGCAAGTTTGTAAATTTATACTATCAGTTCAGCCCTCCGGTTGCAGAGTTTATCCGTAAGCGCGATACCCTGCGCACTGCAGCGCGATGGATGCTGTCACCATTGGTTGCCTTCAGCAGACTTCTGGTGAGTGAAGAGGTCCTCACAATGGAAACAGAAAACAAACCGTAGTTAGCACCGCAGACTCAGTGTTTTTGAAGTGGTTTGAACGGCACGGATTTCATCAAAAGCTTTCAGGATTAAACCGTCGGCATTGATTCGCAACCATTTTCGATCTTCTGCTTTGTGCATCATAATCCCAGCGGCGGCCTTGCGGCCGCCGTTTTTGTGTGATGAGAAAAGGGATTGAGGATGTTGTATCCGAGACGGACATACGTAGCCAATGCGAACAAAAAAGAAAGGATGAAAGATTCTGTAAATGCCGCGTCAAGCACGTTTAGATGTTCCCGGTGCGCTCCATCACATCATGGTACGCGGGATAAACAAATCGTCGATTTTCAATGACGATCAAGACCGACAGAAGGTTGTTGAACGGTTGGGAGAAAACGTTATGAGGGCCGGTGCGGTCATTTATGCTTGGGTTCTTATGACCAATCATGCTCATATTCTTTTCAAGAGTGGAAAACAGGGAATCTCGGCCGTCATGAGAAAACAATTAACGTGGTATGCTCAGTATTACAACCGCAGGCACCGACGACCGGCCACCTTTTTGAAAACCGGTACAAATCAATTCTCTGCGACGAGGACAATTATCTTTTATCCCTTATCCGGTATATCCATCTTAATCCAGTTCGAGCAGGAATTGTGACTACGATGAGCGAATTGGACCGTTACCCGTGGAGTGGCCATAGCTCGATTATGAGAAAGCACAAAAACGACTGGATGGATATATCGTATGTACTGGCCCAGTTCGGCAACAAGAAAAATGGAACCAGAACAGCCTATCACTCATTTGTTACGGAGGGCATGAAGCAGGGAAGAATGCCGGAACTGACGGGCGGTGGTCTTATCAGGAGCAAAGGCGGCTGGTCAAAAGTCGAATCAGCCAGGCGGAACGGAGGAGAAGAAGAATACGACGAACGCATTCTGGGAAGCGGAGATTTTGTAAACGCCATATTCAAAGAGATTGAAGAAAAGACACGGCTTCAGCTCAAGCTCCGCCGCGCTGGCAAAACGATCAACACCGTCATAGACGAAGAATGTGAAGGACACGGCGTAAGCATACAAGAGCTTAAAGGCGGCAGCCGGCGGAGGAGGGTGTGTGCTTTACGCGTACAGATAGCAAGACGCGGTCTAGATGAATTGGGAATATCCCTGGCTGAGATCGCGCGTCATGTGGGAGTGAGTACGTCGGGTATCGCCCGCGCGGTCAAGAGACTGGAATCGCGGGCAGAATCCTAATAGAAAGTCCAATTCGGACACAACGTCCCCTATGTTCTCCAAATTGTACAAATACAATACCGAGATTCACAAATGACTAAGCCAGAGCCGTTAGAAATAGTAACTGCATATTTAGCGAAACATCCATCTTCATTAACAGCCATGACATCAAGCGATTTAAGAACAACCGAGAATAAAACCAAGTGGATCAAAGACGAGATGGACCGCAGGCTGTGGCTGTGCGACAAGTGGTTCATGCAGTTGCAGCTGGAAAAAGTATCGCAGAGCGACACACTACAGGCTGCGGTCAAGAGCATGAATGTATTTTTGGATTACCGAGAGAAATACTACGGCGTGGCTGCAGCAACAGACAAGAACCTACTTTCAGGCTATCTGATTGCCAACAACGGCACGGCGGTCAAGGCGAAGCTGACGGAGTATAAGAATTGGTGGGTAGTAAATAAGGAGAAAGCTATTAGCTTATAGTAATTTACCGCGTTGCATACCCGGGAGGAAATAAGATTGAACTCGATCCATTTTTAAACAAGGTGTGCCCGGGCAATAATTGTGAGGGCAATCGGAAGTTGTCGGATTTGGTCAAGGAAATTATCATAAATCAATATTCACTACAGTAAGGAGGCAGAGCAAATGAAGGTCAACCGCGTCGTAATAACACTGTTAGTTATTTCTCTTATCCCAGCATTAAGCTTCTCCCAGATTTTTTCTGACTATTTAATTTTACAAGACATTGGCCCATACAAGTTAGAGGCGCCCCAGAAGGTAGTCGGTGGCTACATAGGTGGGCCACGAGTATTTGACGGTGCAGGGGTAATAGCTCCAACAGGGCATTTCTATTCTGATCACACGGATAAAACATATGAGGCATATTATGAAGGTGGAAGTAATTTGCCTTCTGCTACCGTCCAAGTCACTCAGCACTCCGGCGGTGATTCCGACAAGTGGCTGCTGCATGAAATAGACGCGGAATTCAGAAACTACTATGGCATTCCCGGAAGCAGCTATGCAGTTGTTAAAATTGACGGCAACACAGTATTAGAATTCGGCAGCGCGGGGTGGGATTACCGATGGGTTAGTGGAAATAAAGTGATCAAAATGGTATATCACGATGCGCAGATGACCAAGCCGGAGCCTCTTGAAGTTGTGAAGGCTTATCTTGCCAAGCATCCTTCTACAATTTCTGCAATAACGCTTGCACAGTTGCGTAGTACGGAAAACAAAACCCAATGGATCAAAGACGAGATGGACCGTCGTTTGTGGTTGTGTGACAAGTGGTTTATGCAATTGCAGTTGGAAAAGGTGACGCAAAGCGATACGCTGCAAGCAGTGGTCAAGAGCATGAATGTATTCCTAGATTATCGTGAGAAGTATTATGGTGTCACCGCGGCAACCGACAAGAATCTGCTATCAGGCTATCTGATTGCCAACAACGGCACGGCGATTAAGGCGAAGCTGACGGAGTATAAGAATTGGTGGGTAGTAAATAAGGAGAAAGCAATCAGCTTATAGTTATTAACCGCCGAGAACACGGAGATCGCCGAGGAAATCGTTTCTTGGTTTAAAGAAAAAAATCGTTAAGAAGGATGCCTGAAGAAACGGCTCTAGACGATATTACCGCCGAGAGCGCAAAGAGCGCCGAGAAAAGAGCATATTCGAGTTTTGCAAACCTCTGCGGCTTCAGCGTGCTCAGCGGTGGAGAATGGTGGATATAACCGAAGAAGAGGAATTAGATACTATTACCGATGCCATTATTGGAGCAGCAATTAACGTGCATCGTGCTCTTGGGCCCGGCTTGTTGGAATCAGCATATGAAGCCTGCTTGTTTTTTGAACTTGCAGACAAAGGACTTAAGGTCGAACAGCAAAAACCACTTCCTGTTGTTTACCGAGGGGTGACGCTGGATTGCGGCTATCGACTCGATTTATTCGTTAATGGCAAAGTTATCGTGGAATTAAAAGCGTCCGACAAGCTTCTGCCGATTCATGAGGCACAGATGCTTTCTTATTTGAGGCTATCAGGTTGCAACGTAGGCTTATTGATCAACTTTAATGTCAAGATGTTGAAAGACGGGGTCAAACGCATCGTAAATAATTTTTCGGATTCTCCGCGTACTCGGCGTGCTCCGCGGTGAGAAAGAGAGAATGAGAAGTTCTGTTTTTATCATAGCAATTCTGATTTCTAAAGGAAAGGAAATTAATATGTCGCGGTTACTATTCCCTCATCAATATTTAAAAATATGACATTTCTGCTTGGGGTTGACACAACGAGCTAAATTTCTTGCCAAATTTACGAAATTAGAGTAAATTAAACCTTCCTGCGTGCCTGAACGTTGAATTAAAAAACGTTCCAATTCGGAAATAACAATCAGACGATGATCTGACAATGGAGGAAAAAATGAAGAAGGTTCTAGTATCAACAATTGTTTTTATGTTCATGACAGCCGGCCTTGTCTTTGCTCAGGAGAGCGTTAAGATCGGATATGTTGATATGAAAAAAGTAATAAATGATTGCAAGGCTGGAAAGGCGGCATTAGACAAACTGGAGAAGAACGCGAAGGAAAAACAGGCAAAGATTGATAAGGAAAAAAAGAAGCTTGAGACCATGCAGGCGGATTTTGAAAAGAAAGCGGCGGGTCTGACGGAGAAGGAGCGGCTGAGCAAGCAGAAGGATTTTCAGGATAAAGTCCAGGCGTTTCAAAAAATGGTCAGCCAATCTCAGCAGGAATTCAATGAAATGCAGGCGGAATACACAAAAAAAGTTTTCAACGATTTGAAAGCGACAATCGCGAGCATAGCCAAGGCGGATAATTACACTATTATCATAGAAAAAACTGACACGTCGGTATTATACGCAAAAGACGGCCTCGATTTGACTGCAAAAGTGATGGAAAAAATGAACACGGAGTAGGGATCGGTTTCTCTTTTGTCGCTTATGGAAATAGTTCTTGCAACCAGGAACAAACATAAAATCGAGGAAATCAGACGAATAACAAGTAATCTGCCGATTATTCTGCTGTCGCTCGATGATTTCCCCGCCTGCCCGGAGGTGGTGGAAGATCAAGATACCTTTGAAGGAAATGCCGTCAAAAAAGCTGTTGAGGTCTTCCGGTGCACCGGCAAGCCGGCATTGGCAGATGATTCAGGTCTTGAAGTGGATGCGCTCAACGGCGGCCCCGGAGTCTATTCTTCACGATACGCGGGCGGCACAGGTCCCGGATGTGATGCCAAAAACAACGAAAAGCTTCTCGCTGAGCTGGCAGGCGTTCCTGACGCGTTGCGAAGGGCGCGGTTTGTATGCTGCATGGCTTTGGCGCTTCCCGGAGAATCCGTTAAAACATTTTTTGGATATGCGCCAGGTAGAATAAGCCGCGAGCCAAAAGGAACCAACGGATTTGGATATGACCCGGTGTTTATCCCGGAAGGTCGTTCCAGGACTTTCGCTGAAATGCCCGGGGAGGACAAAAACAGACTCAGCCACCGGGGGCAGGCGCTTGAAAAAACAAGAGAATTTGTTGCTTCTACGCTTCAGATACAGGATAAAACCGATGCGGAGTTAACTCAAAAAAACTGAAATTCCCGGTTGTCATCTTCCGGAAAATAGTGTATTATGCGCCGTTTTTGAGATAATCTGTCTTACTTTACAATATTCTAACCAATCAGGAGGAAATCAATGAGCAGTATACTTCTTTTCGCCCTGCTTTGCGGACTGGCGGGAGTCGCTTACGCCATAGGCACCGCAGTATGGGTAAACAAACAGGATGCAGGGAATGCACGCATGAAAGAAATTTCGGACGCGGTGAAGGAAGGTGCGTATGCATTTCTCTCTCGGGAATATAAAACCGTCGCCATTGTCGCCATTGCGCTGGTGATTCTCTTGGCCGCTGTTCCCGGCCTCGGCATATGGGCCGCTATCGGTTTTGTGATCGGCACCGTCGGATCGGCCCTTGCCGGCTTCATCGGCATGTGGGTGACGGTGCGTGCTAATGTGCGCACGGCACAGGCTGCAAACAAAGGTCTGCAAGCCGCACTCACCCTTGCGTTTAAGGGTGGTTCCGTAACGGGCATCATGGTCGTGGGTCTCGGCATCATCGGGCTTGCCGGTTTCTACTTTATAGCAAAAACAGCTGCACCCGCTGAGGCATTTCACGCGCTTGTGGGCCTTGGTTTCGGCTGCTCGCTGATGAGCGTGTTTGCGCGTATCGCCGGAGGCATTTACACAAAAGCCGCTGACGTTGGTGCGGACCTCGTGGGAAAAGTTGAGGCAGGTATTCCGGAAGACGATCCGCGAAATCCCGCAGTGATTGCGGATAACGTAGGTGACAATGTGGGCGACTGTGCCGGCATGGCCGCCGATCTGTATGAAACCTATACCGTGACGCTTGTGGCGGCAATGCTGCTTGCGAAAACAATTTTTGGTGAGTCAAGCAAGTGGATAGAGTTTCCGCTGCTGCTGGGCGGCATCTCAATACTGGCTTCCATTATCGGAACCTTTGCCGTGAAGCTGGGCAAAAACAATTACATCATGGGCGCACTGTACAAAGGCCTTGCGGTTGCGGGGGTTCTGGCGGCAGGAGCCTTCCTTTATGCATCCGGGCAGTTTATCGGCACCCTGACAGGAACCGATGCAGGAGTATTTACCAAATGGACGGTGTTTTTTACAGCGGTGATCGGACTTGCCTTGACCGGCCTGATCGTCTGGATAACCGAGTACTTTACCTCACAGACCTTCGGCCCGGTTAAACACATTGCCGAAGCAAGCCAGACAGGCCATGCAACGAACATCATAGCCGGTCTCGCGGTCAGCATGAAGTCCACCGGCATGCCGGTGATCGTGATTGTCGCCTCCATCCTTGGCGCGTTTGCCCTGGGTGGCGGTTTTTGCGGGAATCCCGGCGGTGGGTTGTTCGCCATTGCACTTGCTGCTGTTTCGATGCTTTCCATGACCGGCATCGTTG
>CAZYEF010000118.1:0-9375 GCA_964646375.1 uncultured Nitrospiraceae bacterium
TATGCAACGGCTTGGATAAGGAGATTTCAGGGGACGCGCATCTCGGAAAGCTGCACTGGTTTATACAGGCTGTTATGGGCTGGACAGACAGCCATTTGCATGAATTCATAATTACCGGAGTTTCCTATGCCGAACCCGATCCCGAAATGGAAATGACGCATTCGAAAAACGAGAGGCGCAAGAAACTGTGCAAAGCAGCTCCCGAGAAGGGGGACTCATTCAAGTATGTCTACGATTTCGGCGATGGTTGGGAGCACCTGGTGGAAGTGGAAGATATTTTTGACCGCCTCGAAAAATTCGCCGGCTGCCCCGTTTGCCTGGATGGCCGATTGGCCTGCCCCCCTGAAGATTGCGGCGGCATTTTGGGGTACTATGACATGCTTGAAATCCTGAAAAATCCCAAGGGCCCGGATTACCGCGACATCAAGGATTGGATCGGACCCGGATTCAACCCGAATAAGTTTGACCTGAAAAAAATAAACCAACTCTTAAAAAAAGCTCGGATGAGTTCCACCGATCGGCAGAAAACATAACCGATCAAAGGGACCAAATCCCATTCCGCCATATCGTAACTGAATAGAAAAACGGCTCTTTGTCGTCCTATAAAGATAAGCTATCCGGATACTTGCGTGAATTTTCGTTTGGAGGTGGATCTTGGCGAAGAAGCTTTCTTACGAGCGGTATTACTGGTTTCATGGACAGGTCAAGGCAAATCGTTATCCCAATGCGGTAGCCCTTGCCGAATATTGCGGCATTTCCCACAAACAGGCTCAGCGCGACATCGAATTCATGCACGAGCGGCTGCACGCGCCCCTTGAATACGTGAACAGCCGCCGGGGGTACGAATACAGAAAAGCCAATTACGAGCTGCCTCCGGTCTGGTTCAACGAAGAAGAACTCACGGCTTTATGCCTTGCCCTGCGCCTCTCCGCAGCAATCCCGGACCGGAAACTCAAAGCCGGCCTCACCGGGATTTTAAAAAAATTCATAATTTTCCGCTCCGCCGATTCCATGCCCGCTCCAGCCGATATCGAAGGGATGGTCTCGGTCAAAAATATCGAATATTACAAAGTGGACGAGAACGTGTTCCGGCAGGTCGTCGGCGCTCTCCTCGGAAAGAGGTCCATCCGGATCAACTATCGCACCCCCCATACCGGCCAGATTTCCGAGAGGACGATCTTTCCTCTTCACCTTGCGTGCTACATGGGCAACTGGCACCTGATAGCCTACTGTACGCTCAAAAAAAACCTGCGCGATTTCGCCCTCTCTCGCATCCGGGGCATCGGACCGGCCCCGGGCCGAATAGATATCCCCGCCGCACTGCCGCCCATCAAGGAATATCTGCGCCGCAATTTCGGGATCATGAGCAGCAGCGACCCGAAAGACGCGCGGGAAGTATGCCTGAAATTCAAGCCCGAAGCCGCCGAGTGGATCTCCGAGCAGATATGGCACCCCAGCCAGAAGATTACCGCCTGCGAAGACGGCGGAGTCAAACTCAAGTTCCTCGTGGCCGACTTGCGGGAGGTCAAACGGGAGGTTTTGAAATATGGCGCAACCGTGGAAGTAATATCCCCGCCGGAACTGCGTGAGGCGGTGCGGCGGGAGGTGGAAAAGTTAAAAAAAATATACACCTAGGTCATATTTTGGGGGAGTGATTATGAGAGCATTCTGTACTTGAGAGTGCAGCGTGCCTTCCGAAGTACAACGGCAGAATATTAGAGGACAATTCATGCCTAAATACATAGCTCATGAAAATCAGCAATTATTCGAGCATCTTGAAGGTGTCGCGGAACTTGCAAAAACTTATACCAAAAAAATCGGTATGGGCGCTTATGGTGAACTATTGGGACTTCTTCATGATTTCGGAAAGTACAGTGCGGAATTTCAAAAATACATTTCCAACGCGATCAAAAATGATGACCCGCAGTTCAACCCTGATGAAGACGAAGATTTTGAAGACCCGACTGGCAAGAGAGGAAAAATTGATCATTCTACAGCCGGTGCTCAGTTTCTTTCTTCCGAAATCGGATCATCTAATTCCCGCAAAATACTTGGGCAGATTCTCTCCTTGTGTTTGGTTTCTCATCACTCCGGGCTGATTAACTGTATAACGACAGATAATAAGGGTACTTGGGATTCCTATTCAAAGCGATTATTAAAGAGCAGCAAAAAAACCCACCGGAATGAGTGTGCCGGGAATGCCGATAAACATATTCTCGAAAGAGTAAATGCCCTTTTAATCGAGAATGCGCTGACAAAACCATTTGAAGACAAATGCCGGGAAATATTGCGGGCCTCTCCGGAAAAAAATCCTCATTCAACAGTTGCGCAATTCCAATTAGGAATGATGGTGAGGTTTTTATTTAGTGCGCTTATTGATGCAGATCGACAGGACACGTCTGATTCTGAGAGACCTAAAATCTCTCGATATCGTCAGCAAGGGAATTATTGCTCGTGGGATATTCTAATTAAGCGCTTTGAAAGCAAATACAAGGAATTTGAAAAGAAAAGTAATGGTGATCAAACGGAAGCAGAACGAAAGGTTAACGAAATCCGCACTTCTGTTTCAAAATCTTGCCTTGAAGCGGCACAACGACCGCAAGGATTGTTCACGCTAACCGTTCCAACCGGTGGAGGGAAAACCCTTGCTAGCCTTCGCTTCGCGTTGGGTCATGTTAAAAAGCATCAAATGGATAGAATAATTTATATAATTCCTTTTACATCGATAATAGATCAAAATGCCCAAAGAGTGCGGGAAATGCTGGAACCGAAGGAGTGTCCTGAAGATATCGGCAGAATTGTCCTCGAACATCATTCGAATATCGGCGCTGATGTACAAAGCTGGAAAGAGAAACTCCTGACGGAAAATTGGGATGCGCCGGTCGTTTTTACAACGATGGTCCAATTCTTAGAGGCTTTTTTCGGCTCCGGAACACGCGGTGCAAGGCGAATGCACCAGACGGCAAATGCCGCTTTAATCTTCGATGAAATTCAAACACTTCCTGTAAAATGCGTCCATCTATTCAATAATGCCATCAACTTTCTGCTTGATCACTGTGGCAGTAGTGTTGTCCTCTGCACGGCCACGCAGCCTCTCTTGGGTTTTGTCGAAGCGAAGAAAGGTGCTCTAACGCTATCTGTCGAGAATGAGCTTATGCCGAATGTCGGCAAACTCTTTATCAACTTGAAAAGGGTTCATGTTCATGACTGTCGTAAATCACCCGGCTGGAGCCACTTTGAAATAGCTGAATTTGCGGTTAAACAGGTCAAGACGAGCGGAAATTGCCTTGTGATTGTCAACACAAAGAAAGCCGCTCGTGCTATTTTTGCGGGGGCGGAAAAAGAGGGGATTGAGGCTTTTCATCTGAGTACGGGAATGTGCCCCGTCCATAGAAAGCAAGTGCTTAAAACGATTCGTGAGAAACTTAATAATGGAAGAAAGATTCTCTGTATCAGCACGCAACTCATTGAGGCGGGCATAGACATAGATTTCCGGTCGGTTATCCGTATGCTTGCAGGTCTCGACTCCATTGCGCAGGCGGCCGGTCGCTGCAATCGAAACGGCAAACCGGAGATGGGCAATGTTTTTGTTGTAAATCCCGCCGAAGAGAATCTTGATTTTCTGAAAGAAATTGCCGTCGGCAGAGAGAAATCAAATCGTGTCCTTGATGACTATAAATCTGATCCGTCTAAATACGACAGCGATATTATTGGTCCCAAGATGCTTGAATGGTACTATCAAAACCATTTCTATGATCGAAAAGACATTATGGATTATCCCGTCAAAGCAGATCGCAATGACACCCTTCTTAACATGCTTTCATCTAACAGCCTTGCCGTTGATGATTTCGGACGGGTGAATAGAACCATGCCGGCGATAAATCTCCGCCAATCTTTTATGACGGCGGCAAAACTGTTCAAGTCTATTGATGCGCCCACACGGAGCGTTATCGTCCGTTATGGCGAAGAAGGAAAAGAGCTGATCAATCAGCTTTGTTCCGCATTTGAACCGGAAAAGCAATATGCCCTGATCAGAAAGGCGCAGCAATACTCAGTCGGCCTGTTTCCACATGAATTTGAAAAGTTGACAAAACAGGGTGCGCTCCATCGCGTGCAGGAGGAGGCGGAGATATTCTATCTCAATTATGAATACTACAGTAAAATAACCGGCCTATCCTTGGAACCGGTAGAACAGGAGGAGCAATTCGAAGATGAATGCGTTGCCTAAGAACACTATCGAATTCAGACTGTGGGGGCGCTATGCTCTTTTCACTGATCCGCTTACTAAAATCGGTGGTGAAAAGTGTTCGTATCATCTGCCGACCTACGAGGCGCTGAAGGGTGTTTGCAAATCAATTTACTGGAAACCCACGATTATCTGGGTGGTTGATGCGGTACGGGTAATGAGGCGGATTCGCACGCAGACTAAAGGGACAAAGCCGCTTAACTATGGAGGCGTTTACCCAAGCGAAAAGATCCCCGGCAAAAAACAAGAGAACTTTAATGATCTTGCGATTTACACGTTTTTAACCGGGGTTGATGAATTTGCGAAAGATGCCTCAAGGAAATATGGCCTGGAGTATCAGGTGCGGGCGCATTTTGAATGGAATCCTTATCATGAAGCATTGGAAAAAGACCGCATTGACGGTAAGCATTTTGCAATTGCCAGGCGAATGCTTGAACGGGGCGGAAGGCAGGACATTTTCCTCGGCACCCGCGACTGCCAGGGGTATGTGGAACCGTGCGTATTCGGTGAGGGTGAGGGCGCTTATGATAATGACAATGAAATCGGCTATGGGCTGATGTTTCATGGGTTCGACTATCCCGATGAAACCGGTGCAGATGAGTTGTACGCCCGATTCTGGTATCCAAAACTCAAAAGAGGTGTGCTGATTTTCGATCAACCGGAAAACTGCCCTCACAGGAAGTTTGTTCGGAACATGGACGCAAGGACCTTTGGCATTGAAAAGGTAAAATCTGTGAAGCTTGAAGCCGAAGAAATGGGGGTGGTGGGATGAGTTGGATACGGAAGCTTTATGAAACTTATAATGCTTGCACGGGAAATGAAAACATCCCGGATATCAGCGACTTGTGTCCTGTTGGATATTCTGTTCAAAATGCACATGTGGAAGTTATCCTTGATGATAAAGGTAATTTCAAACGGGCTTCACTCGTTCAAAAAGAGAACAATCCTAAAACTTTGATACCTGTTACGGAAAGTTCGGCGGGAAGAACGAGCGGCGAAGATGCGCATCCTCTTTGCGACTCTCTTCAATATTGTGCTGGCGATTATGAGGATTACGGGAATAGAAAACCTTATTTTGACAGTTATTCAAAAAAAATACAGGAATGGGCAGAATCGAACTCTTCGCACAAAAAAGTTGAAGCCATTTATACTTACATTTCGAAGAAAACTTTAATAAATGATTTAGTTGAACATGAATTACTTGTCGTAAAAGATGGAAAACTTGCCATTTTTGAAAAAACAGATGACAAAGAGAAAATTAAGGTCCTCACGTCAAAAGAGGATAAGCAGCCGTTAATGGCGGATTCAAAGGAACTTCATCCGATTACGAAATTAATTGCATTTTCAAGAACGTCGGATGGTGGGGAGGAAAAAAACCAAGCGAAGGTTTTTATTCGTTGGAAAGTCGAATCAGAGGACTCTCTCTGTTCCGAAACATGGAAAGATCAAACACTCTTTGAAAAATGGGCACAATATATTGGCTCTCTGGAAGCTGTGAAAGGTTTTTGTTATGTGACCGGTGAAGATGAAACTGATATAGCCCAAAAACATCCCGCTAAACTTCGGAGCGGCAAAGATGGTGCCAAGCTCATCTCTTCAAATGATACAAACGGTTTTACCTTTCGTGGTAGGTTTGAATCTGTAAATGAAGCGGCTTCCGTTTCTTCAGTGGTAACGCAAATGGCACATAGTGCCCTTCGCTGGCTTATCGGTCGCAAACAGGCATTCCGTAGCGGCAATCAAGTTTTTGTCTCATGGGCAACAACAGGGAAACCGATTCCCGATCCATGTGCCAACTCCTGGGATTTTCTCGGTGATAAATTTCAACAGAGTAATTCACCGGCTTCAAAAATTGGGGATGTCGGACAAGCTTTTGCACTTCGCTTAAATAAGATGCTTGCCGGGTACAAGACCAGCATCAGCGATACGGAAGATATTGTCGTAATGGGGCTGGATTCTGCGACACCGGGGCGTATGGCGATAACCTTTTATCGGGAATTGACCGGCTCTGAATTTCTTGGCCGTATAGAAAGGTGGCATTCAGGGTTTGCATGGATTCAAAACTTCGGCAAGGACAAAAAATTTGTTGGCGCACCATCGCCGAAAGATATCGCATGGTGTACGTATGGCTCCAAGGTGGAAGGGAAAAACGGCATCAAGCTTCTCAACGCCACTGTCGAGCGCTTGTTGCCTTCAATAATAGACGGCAGACCTGTTCCCCGCGATTTGGTTGAGCAGTGCGTCTACCGCACTTCAAATAGAGTCGGTCTTGAACTATGGGAATTTGAAAAATGCCTCGGAATATCATGCTCAATGTACAGAGGATTTTTTAATGAAAGGAGATACGAAATGGCTCTTGAAGATGAGAGAAACACGCGGGACTACCTGTATGGCAGGTTGCTTGCCGTAGCAGATCAAATCGAATCAACAGCGTTAACGTTAGCAAATGAAAACCGGGGGACGACAGCATCTCGCCTTACGCAGCGTTTTTCCGATAGGCCTTTCTCAACATGGAAAAATATTGAGGAAGCCTTAAAGCCGTACAAGGACAGGATACGAGCAAGGTATCCCGGTCTGCTTGAAGGTTATGAGGAATTGCTCAATGTAATTCATTCAAAGTTTTTGATCAGCGATTATATTACGGACACAAGACTAACGGGTGAATACCTGCTTGGGTTTCACTGCCAAAGACGGTGGTTGCGTGAACGTAAGCGGGAAAAGGGGCAATGGGTATTAAGATTAGCTAACAATACAGAAGACCGGGAAACAAATACGGAAGACTAACCAGAAAAGGAGATTATTTCCATGGCTACCCTGACAAAAAAAATCGATTTCGCAGTTATTATGAGTGTGAAAAACGCCAATCCTAACGGAGATCCGCTGAATGGGAATCGTCCCCGAACCGATTACGAAGGACTTGGTGAGATTACAGATGTGTGTATCAAACGGAAAATCCGAGACCGGATGATCGAGCGTTTTGTTTACCTGAAGGAGAAAAATGAGGGAAAACAGGAGGGACAAGCAGTCTTTGTGCAGTCCGATGATCGCAAGTGTGATGATGCCAAATGTCTGAAAGCCCGCGCCGAGTTGGAACTTGGTAAAGACCTCGGTAGCGCGGAAACGGTAGATAAAGCCTGTAAAACGTGGATTGATGTTCGCGCTTTCGGACAATTGTTTGCCTTTAAATCAGACAAAAAAGGGAAAAAGAAAGAGAACGGAGAGTCTGAAGGGGATACTGGTATATCAATCGGCATTCGAGGCCCGGTTACAATTCATTCTGCCTTCAGTGTTGCTCCCGTGAGTATTTCCAGCACTCAAATTACCAAGAGTGTCAATGCGGAAGAAACCAAAGATGGGAAGAAAAGCTCCGACACCATGGGCATGAAGTACCGTGTTGATAGCGGGGTTTATGTCACCTATGGAAGCATGAATCCCCAATTGGCAGAACGCACGGGCTTTTCGGATGAGGATGCCACGGTTATTAAACATATTCTTCCCCGGCTTTTTGAAAATGATGCTTCCTCTGCCCGCCCGGAAGGAAGTATGGCTGTGCGGAAGGTTATCTGGTGGGAGCATAACTGCAAGGCGGGACAATACTCGTCTGCAAAAGTTCATAAAACGCTTACTGTAAATGCTGATGGAAGTCACTCATTTACCGGTAGCTTTAACGACCTTAAACCGGAAGAGATAGACGGTTTTTAGACAATTTATCTGCAAAAGGATTGACACATTCGAAAAGGCCGGCTTGTGAATCAAGTTCAGACAAACTGAAGAAAAGCAAGGAGAAACCATGCAACCCAACATCGCCGTTTTTCGAGGCAGGGAAATCAGAAAAACGATTCATAATAACGAGTGGTGGTTTTCGGTTGTCGATGTCATTTTGGTTTTAACCGAAAGCGCCAACCCACGCGATTACTGGTACAAGATGAAGATCAGGGTGAAAACAGAGGATGGGCTTGAGTTGTCGACATTTTGTCGACAACTCAAATTGGAATCGCCCGACGGCAAGAAGTATGAAACCGACTGCGCCAACATCGAAGGCATTTTCCGCATTATCCAATCCATTCCCTCCCCCAAGGCCGAGCCGTTCAAGCGGTGGCTGGCTAAGGTGGGATATGAGAGGGTGAAGGAAATTGAAGACCCGGAGTTGGCGACCAAGCGGACGCGGGCGCTTTACAAGGCGAAGGGGTACTCCGAGGCCTGGATCGAAAAGAGAATGCGGGGAATTGCAGTTCGGGAAGAGCTGACGGGTGAGTGGAAAAACCGGGACGTAAAGCAGGATCAGGAATATGCAATCCTCACGGCGGAGATTGCCAAGGCCGCCTTTGGCATTACGCCCGACGAGCATAAGGAATTGAAAAAATTGAAACGCCAGAATCTGCGGGACCACATGACGGATTTGGAGCTTATCTTTTCGATGCTCGGCGAAGCGGCCGCTACTGAAATTACACGAACCCAAGACGCGCAGGGATTTGAAGAGAACAAACTCTGTGCGCGAAAGGGCGGAGATGTGGCGGGCAAGGCCCGGACGGATCTGGAGGGGAAAACCGGCAGGCGGGTCGTCTCGGAGGAAAATTATTTGAGCGAGCCGGAGAGCCGGAAAAGGCTTAAGAGATAAGAATAAAAACTGGATTCCTGATCAAGCTAATTGGTCGGAAATTTGTTTGTCGTTCTTGGCGAAAATTCTGTTAATTAACGCCAGCTTAGAAGAAATAGATTCTTCGGCTGCGCCTCAGAATGACATTGTTGTACAGCTTCAAAATCCGGATAGATAAAGGGAATTGATTCCGAAATGTACTCCGAAGACGAACTCATAATGATCTCGGCGCTTCAGCACTTCAGCTTCTGCCCCCGGCAGTGCGCCCTGATTCACATTGAGCAGGCCTGGGAAGAAAACCGTCTCACGGCGGAAGGCCGGATCATGCATGAGCGCGTGCATGAGGGAGGGGACGAATCGCGGGGCGACGTGAGAATTGCGCGGGGTTTGCCTTTGCGGTCCTTGCGTCTCGGGCTGGTGGGGGTGGCGGATGTCGTTGAGTTCCATCGGGTGCCGTCCCGGCAGTGTTCCGGAGTGAACAGCGCGGATCAGGGCGGTCTGCATCGGCCCTTTCCTGTTGAGTACAAACGCG
>CAZYEF010000119.1:0-9350 GCA_964646375.1 uncultured Nitrospiraceae bacterium
CTCTAAACTGAACATCTTTGTGAGGAGTGTGAATTACCCCCTCGTTAGAGAAGCCAGGAACTGATCGTTAGTCTGCGTTGAATATTTGTATTGTAATATCACACCTTTTTCAGCAAGTAGCGTGTGCATGTTTGTAAATGTTTCTAGGCAAACTGAACAGAGTGATATTATAAATTTTTATCAAATAATTTAAGATATTAAACGACTTCTTCATGATCAGCTGTTCATCAGTTCAATACTGACCGTTGCAATACTTTTACCGCGCGACAAGCGCCCGCCTGGCAGCTGCTTTTCGTCTCATCATATCTACCAATGCGTTTGGTCTTACGCTATGATTATCTGAAATTGTAATTGCGCATTATCTCCTGGTCGTTGCCCTAAACCCTCTGGAGAGGGGTCAAACACACATTAGACAATAAATATTTGTTCAATTTTCAGGCATATTTTTTTTATTTTTTAATTGCTGTGGCTGCGTTTTTTTTGGAGGGGTAAACTTATATAAGAAAAAAGACTTGTAAAATAAACTTTTATAAAACAATTGGTTATAATATGCGGTAACTCCCAATAAGCCGGTTTTCAATTTAGTCCTGATAATTTTTCCCATTCTAATCAGCCATAATCCTTATATCGTATTAAGTTACAATAAATAATGTTTTTATAAAAACAAAAAGAAAAAGGTTGACAACCAAAATAAGTATGGTTAATATTATCAAGATGAATCATTAAAGTCTGCTGCGGAGCGTTCATGAACCTTCCGAATTACATTACGCTGGTGCGAATTATTATAGCTCCTCTTTTTGTCGGACTGATGATTTATCATCATTACCGGATTGCCGCCGCGGTTTTTCTGATTGCCTGCCTGACAGATGCTTTGGACGGCATGATTGCACGTCTTACCAATAAAAAAACGGACCTGGGGGCCTTTCTTGATCCGATTGCTGATAAGCTTCTGATTGTTTCTGCGTTTGTCACTCTTGTATTAACGGGAATTTTGCCGGTATGGCTTGTCATGGTTGTCGTAAGCAGGGACATCATCCTCGTGCTCGGCAGCATCGTTATATATTATATGGGGCACGAATTCAAGGCACGGCCCTCTATTGCGGGAAAGACAACAACGGTTTTTCAGCTGCTTTCCGTGACGCTTTCACTTGTGTTGAAAATTTATGGAATTAAAACCCCTTGGATGCAACTGTTGTATTGGATAACAGCAGGATTAACGATAGTGTCAGGTCTTCAATATATTGCCCGGGGGATGAAGATTGTAGGGGATGATCAGCAGAACACATCGAATAAAACTGATTGCTCCGAAAAAAGCTGAATATAAAGAACAAAACGCTGTCGTTGATGCGATAAGTGATAATTGTCCCGCTCGTTATATGCCTATAAGACACAATTTTGGAATGTTATTTTTCCTGGAGGCCGCAAATGAAAATATCAGAAATGATCAGGCAAGCGCTGGAGAAAAAAGGATTTAAAAACCTTAAAGATGCATCCAAGGTCCTCGGGATCAGTCCGGAACTTCTTCGGGTCACCATTAATAAGGGCCATATCCCAAAGGATAAAACACTCATCATGATCGCAACCAAACTTGGACTTGATAAATCCGTTCTCATTCTTGCGGCACATCAAGAAAAGGTGCCCGATGAGGTCAAGGGATTCTTCCTTTCCCCTTCGCAGGCCAAGATCAAACGGGGCAAGAGAAAATATCCTCTTTCTGAAGAACAGATTAATTATCTGGAAAAGATTTTGAGCATTGACGAAATCATGATGCTCAGAAAG
Organism: uncultured Nitrospiraceae bacterium; assembly: GCA_964646375.1. GTDB lineage: Bacteria > Nitrospirota > UBA9217 > UBA9217 > UBA9217 > JBAZLV01. The sequence goes on from CAZYEF010000119.1 coordinate 1,780, forward strand.
TTCCGGCAAGTATCTGATGAAGCACGGGTGCAGATAACTGGATATGTGGATTTCATGTTCGCGTCCAAGAGGAGTGCCTGATTGCTTGAAATCGCAGGCATCCTGCCCGGCAGTATCGCCGCCGGATTGGGGCTGCAAAAAGGGGATATCATTGTCTCAATCAATAATCAGGATATTCATGATGTTATTGATTATCGTTTTTTAGCCGCAGATGAACACATTGCACTTCTGATCCGCCGAGTCAATGGCGAGACCAAACTGTTCTCCATCCATAAAGACCCTGATGACAGCATCGGGGTCGAATGCTCTTCCCTTCGCATGAAACGGTGCGGCAACCGTTGCATTTTCTGTTTTGTAGATCAAATGCCCAAGGGCTGCCGCAAGAGTCTATATGTAAAAGATGAGGACTATCGCGCTTCTTTTCTGTATGGCAATTACATTACGTTAAGCGCACTTTCAGAAGCGGATTGGGAGAGGATTTTCCGTCTCCGGCTGACACCGCTTTATGTTTCCATCCATACGACGGATCCTCAACTTCGATCATTCATGCTCGGCAATAAAAATGCACCTGATATCATGTCGAGCCTGAACCGTTTAGCTGCCGGCGGCATCCGGATGCATACGCAGATTGTTCTCTGTCCCGGCATCAACGACGGACGCCACCTTCTCAAGACGATTGAGGACTTATCCGGTCTGTTTCCTGCCGTTTTGTCCATTGCCGTGGTGCCGGTCGGACTCACTGCTTTCAGAAAGAGGCTTTTTCCGCTTCGGACATTTACCAGTCGGGAAGCCCGCGAAATCCTGCAAGATATTATTTCAATCGGCACACGGTTCAAGAGAAAATACGGGACCAGGCTCGTTTTTCCCGCGGATGAATTTTATCTGAAGGCGGGGGAATGCATTCCTCCGGCATCGTTTTATGAGGATTTCCCCCAGGTAGAGAACGGAGTCGGAATGGTTGCGGATTTTTTGCGTGAAGTGTCCCGCACCAGATTGCCGAAGACGCTGCCTTCTGTAAAAACCACCGTGGTAACCAGTGCCTCTTTCGGGAAACTACTCGAAAAAGTCTTACACCGTTTACGGGACAACTGCGGGGCTGCAATCAGGCGGGTTGTTGTGACAAATAGTTTTTTTGGACCTTCGGTTACGGTTGCTGGTCTTCTGACTGGTCAGGATATCCTTCGTACGCTCAAGGGGAAACGGTTGGGAAATCTGGTTATGATCCCGTCGGAAACTTTGAAAGAGGACGAAAATATTTTTCTTGATGGCATGACTCTTGATTTTTTGTCCCAGCAGCTCTCAACCAAAGTCGTGAAAGTGGATGGATACAGACATATGATAATGCTGCTGCGCAGCCTGGGAGGACAGCGGATATGATATCGGGAACGACAGGCCCTTACGGAATATTCGGATATCCGGTGGAACACACGTTTTCACCGGGGATGCACAACGCAGCGTTTGCGAAGCTTGGTCTTGATGCGTGCTATGTACCGTTTGCGGTACAGCCTGAAAATTTAGAGAACGCGATGAAGTCTGTTCTTCCTCTCGGCATCCGCGGATTGAATATAACCGTGCCTCATAAGGAGCGTGTTCTTGCATACCTTGATGAACTTTCCCAGGACGCGCAACTGATCAAGGCGGTGAATACAATCGAAGTAAAGGGCGGAAAACTGATCGGACATAATACGGACGGCAGGGGATTTTTGAGGTCTCTTAAGGAAAATGCCCGGTTCAACCCGAAAGGAAAAACCTTTTTTTTTATTGGCTCAGGAGGAGCGGCTCGTGCTGTAGCCTTCAGCCTAGCACTTTCCGGCGCCAAAAAGCTTCTGTTTCGGGATATTGATTTGAAAAAGACGAAAGCACTCGTTGCTGACCTCCGCAAGGGGACTGGCACTGATGCGGAGTCTGTTTCCGAGGCTCTGTTGCCGGCATATGCGAAAGAAGCCGACTGCCTCATTAACGCGACCCCGCTTGGTTTGAAAACAACAGATCCGCTGCCCATCAGCGGAGAACATATTTTGAGACGACACCTTGTATGCGATCTGGTTTACAATCCTGTCGAGACGGCACTGTTGAAGGAAGCCAAGGTTCGTGGCGCCCGGAGGCATTCGGGGATTGGTATGCTTTTGTACCAGGGGGTGATTGCGTTCGAGATATGGACACACAGAAAGGCGCCCGTACGCATCATGAAGAATGCATTATCAAGACAAATGAGTGATGCCCGTCACAAAACACAAAAAAGAACCTGATTGGTATCTTGACAGCGGTATAATATTCAAGTAATATGAACAAGATACGTCTTCAATAGAGAGAAGGAGCCCCATATGTCAATGTCAGGCAGACTCGGGTCAATGCTCGTGTCATCGGGCCTTATTACGGATGATCAACTGAAGAAAGCGTTGTCTTCACAGAAGAGCGAGGGCGGCAGGCTTGGTACCATTCTGGTAAAGCTCGGTTTTGTGCAAGAAGACAAACTGATGACTTTTTTAAGCAAACAGTACGGAGTTCCCTATGTTGATCTGAGCAAGTTTGAAATCAATCCTGCCGTAATCAAGCATATTCCCACCGAAGTTGCACAGAAGTACCGCATTATGCCCATCAATCGAGCCGGTTCCACGATCACGATTGCCATGGTGGATCCTTCCAATATATTCGCAATCGACGACATCAAATTCATGACCGGATACAATGTGGAGGCTGTGGTGGCGACGGAGGGCGCCATTGTTGAAGCAATAAAAAAATATTACGGTGGCGCGAAATCTCTTGTTGCCTCGAAGGCGGGCGGATCGCTGCCGACTTCGAAACAGGATCAGAAGCTTGCCGTGGATGTGAAGGACTATGAACTTGATGAATCGCAGATGGGAAATGAATTTATCGACGACATAGACACCGGCGGCGTGGTGGATGTGGATGATTTTGACGACCTTGTTCACGGCGCGGTTGAAGATCTGGAAGTCGTCGAGGATGAAAAACTTGATGCCCTGTCGGGGGAGGTTGAAGCTCCTATTGTGAAACTGGTCAACGGCATTTTGCTGCGGGCGGCCAAAATGGGTGTGAGTGATATCCACATCGAGCCCTACGAAAAAAAATTCAGGGTTCGATATCGGCTTGACGGCGTTCTCACAACGGTCATGGGATTGCCCATGAAAATCAAGAATGCCATTATATCCCGCGTCAAAATCATGTCCCAGCTTGATATTGCCGAGCGGCGGCTTCCCCAGGATGGCCGAATCAAACTAAAAATGGGGAAGGCGAAAACAATGGATTTCCGCGTTTCCGTGCTTCCCACGCTGTTTGGAGAAAAGATCGTTCTGCGGCTTCTTGACAAATCCAATCTCCAGCTTGATATGACAAAACTTGGTTTCGATCCGGACCAGCTTAAGGATTTTAAAGATGCCATCAACAAACCTTTTGGGATGGTTCTGGTGACGGGACCGACAGGAAGCGGAAAAACCACGACGCTGTACTCAGCACTTTCCGAATTGAACAAAGACGACGTAAACCTTATGACTGCAGAAGATCCCGTTGAATTCAACCTGATGGGCATCAACCAGGTGCAGATGAAGGATGAAATCGGCCTTAATTTTGCCGCCGCGCTCCGTTCTTTTCTTCGTCAGGATCCGGACATCATCATGGTGGGAGAAATCCGCGATTATGAAACAGCAGAAATCGGCGTTAAGGCGGCGCTTACCGGCCATCTGGTGCTTTCCACACTGCATACGAATGATGCCCCCAGCACGATCAATCGTCTCCTGAACATGGGAGTGGAGCCTTTTCTCGTTTCTTCCGCTGTTATCTGCATCATGGCTCAGCGGCTTGTTCGAAAAACCTGCCAGAACTGCAAAAAGCCCGAGAAGTTGCCGGCCCAGACGTTTATTGATGCCGGGTTCACGCCGGAAGAAGCAGCGGGTGTTGTCAGCTATAAAGGTTCAGGATGCGAAGTCTGTAATCAAACCGGATATAAGGGCAGGGTGGCTCTCTATGAAGTAATGCCGGTCAAGGATGAAGTTAAAGAATTGATTTTGCAGGGCGCTTCGGTTATGGATATTAAAAAGCTTTCTGTAAGCCTTGGCATGAAAACGCTTCGCAGAAGCGGACTTCTGAAAGTAAAGGCTGGCCTGACATCACTTGAGGAAGTCGTAGAAAATACGTTTCCAGATTAAGACGAAGCATGTACCTGTCTATTCCACTGTTTAAGGGGTCACGTATATGGCAAATTTGCACGATCTGCTCAAATATATGATCGAAAAAGGCGCTTCAGATCTGCACATTACTACTGGTATCGCGCCGTCGATACGCATTGATGGCAAAATGAAACCGGTACCCGGGTTGGAACCCCTGACTGCGACGCAAACAAAAGATCTCTGTTACAGCATTCTTACAGACGCGCAAAAACATAAATTTGAAGAAAACAGTGAACTTGACCTTTCATTCGGTGTCAAGAACCTGTCCCGGTTTCGCGCTAACGTCTTTGTCCAGCGCGGCGCTGTGGCTGCCGCCATTCGAACGATTCCATTCAAAATCAGAACATTTCATGAATTGGGACTTCCCGAGGTGGTCTCTGATTTGTGCAAAAAACCCCGGGGTCTGATCTTGGTCACGGGCCCGACCGGCAGCGGCAAATCCACCACGCTTGCTTCGATGGTTGACAAAATCAACAGCGAACGGCAGGAGCATATCATAACGATAGAAGACCCTATTGAATATCTTCATCCTCACAAAAAATGTCTTGTCAACCAACGGGAAGTGAATGCGGATACCAAGTCATTCAAAGACGCTCTTAAATATATTCTTCGCCAGGATCCTGACGTGGTGCTTGTGGGCGAAATGCGGGATCTGGAAACTATCGAAGCGGCGTTGACCATCGCCGAAACAGGCCACCTTACCTTTGCAACGCTGCACACCAACTCTGCAGCCCAAACCATGAACCGCATTATTGATGTGTTCCCTCCGCACCAGCAATCCCAGGTCAGGGCACAACTTTCTTTTGTACTTGAAGGTGTGATTTCACAGCAGCTTATTCCCAAAATGGGCGGCGGCAGAATGCTTGCGCTTGAAGTCATGATCCCGAACGCCGCCATCCGCAATTTGATCCGAGAAGATAAAATACAACAGATTTACTCCATTATGCAGACGGGCCAGGCAAAATTCGGCATGCAAACGTTGAACCAGTCGCTCTATGATCTTTATCTTAAAAAGATGATTTCCTATGAGGACTGTGTCGGAAGATCTTCGAACGTTGACGAACTGATTCAGATGCTTGGACGCTCCGGTCTTGCAACCGGTCAGGCGGCTCAGAAAGAATACCGCTAACATAAGAGGTCTTGAAAAGCCATAGATATTGTTAGGCAGAATCATCTGACGGAGGTAATAATGGCTACAAGCGTATATGTATGGGAAGGTAAAACACGGCAAGGCACTGTGCAAAAAGGCGAGCTTGCGGCAAGCAGCAAGGAGGATGTTATTGCCCTGCTGCGGAAGCAGAACATTCTTCCCATCAACGTGGCTGCCAAGCCAAAAGAGATTAAATTAAAATTCGGCAGTCAAAAAGTTACCGACAAAGATGTCGTAATTCTTACCCGTCAGCTTGCAACAATGATAGATGCTGGTTTGCCGCTGGTGCAATGCCTCGATATTCTTGGCAGCCAGACTGAAAATAAAACGCTCGCAAAAGTTGTGGGACAGGTCAGATCTGACGTGGAAAGCGGAGCGACGTTTGCAGACGCGCTCAAAAAACATTCCAAGGTGTTTGACAACCTTTACGTCAACATGGTTGCTGCCGGCGAAGCCGGCGGTATCCTGGACACTATTTTGCAGAGACTTGCCGCATACATGGAAAAATTTGCCAAAATAAAGAGCCAGGTCAAGTCAGCAATGATCTATCCTGCGGTTATTTTATTTGTTGCAGTAGCAGTAGTGGCGCTTCTTATGATTGTAGTGGTTCCCATGCTGGCAGGCATGTTTGCTGATATGGGTCAGGCTTTGCCGCTGCCCACGCGAATTGTGATCGGAATCAGTAATTTTCTCAAGGGATGGGGTGGCCTTGCTTTACTGATCGCTATCATTGCCTTCTTTGTAGGACTCAGCCAATTCAGAAAAACGGAAAAGGGTTTGGTAATGACGGATGGCATAGCGCTTAAAATACCTGTTTTCGGGTCCCTGATACAGAAAGTATCAGTCGCAAAATTTACCCGTACGCTCGGTACATTGATGACGAGCGGAGTTCCTATTCTCGAGGGTTTGCTGATTGTATCCCGTACCGCAGGTAATAAAATCGTAGAAAATGCCATTGTTTCAACCAGGCAAAGCGTGAGCGAAGGTAAAACCCTTGCCGAACCGCTAGGTAAAGTAAAAGTATTTCCCGCCATGGTCACTCAGATGATTGCAGTCGGAGAAGCAACCGGCGCGCTGGACAACATGCTGAACAAAATCGCTGATTTTTATGACGATGAAGTGGATTCAGCAGTAGCGGCTCTTACTTCCCTCTTGGAACCCATGCTTATGATCTTCTTGGGTATAACAGTTGGTTTTGTGGTTGTGGCCATGTATATGCCTATATTCCAGATGGGCGCTTTGGCAGGTAAATAATCAAGAAAAAACTCCTCGAGTACTCAAACGACAAGCATATTACTGGCCAGCCTCTTCGTGAGTACTGGTCAGTATGTGAACGCAGCAACCTTCGTCTGATGGAGATTACCGGCTTTCTTTTGAAATAAAGGGATCTTCGTGCAAGAATTTTCCAGAGAAGAATATTCCGTCCGCATAAAATGGCTTACGTTGAGCAGGGTAGTGCTCTCGACTCTTTTGGTTGGGTCTCTTATTTTTTTTCAAGGGCATTACAGAATTTACTCATTCAACACCAATTACTTATATTATTTTCTTCTCGTTGTCTATGGCCTGACAGGACTGTACGTCCATCTCCTGAAAAAACAACCAAACCTTCCTCTCCTTGCTTATCTACAACTGTCACTTGACATACTTCTTGTAACTGTTCTTACATCCATTACCGGCGGTATTGATAGCGGTTTTTCATTGCTGTATCTTTTGATAATTATTTCATCGAGCACTATCCTTTATAGGAGGGGAGGGTATCTTGCGGCGTCGCTTTCGAGCATCCTGTATGGTGCAATGCTTGATATGCAATTTTACAATATTGCCGGACTGGCCAGAAGTCAGAACTTTACCGCCATGCAGGTACTGTATCATGTTTTTATCAGCATTTTTTCATTTTACATTGTAGCATTCCTGAGCGGCGCTTTAGCCGAACGTCTCCGAAAAACACGCCAGGAACTTCATAAAAAAAGCATCGATTTTGATGATTTGAGATTTCTTCAGGATCACATTTTACGAAGTGTAGGAAGCGGCGTATTTACCATGGATTTGCAAGGCAAAATAGCCTCGTGGAATCCTGCTGCAGAGCAGATTACAGGCTATACGTTTGAAGAAATCCGTAATTGCTGGAAAGAAGTTTTCGGCGACACCATGAAGGGAATATTTGGCCACACGGACGCACTCAAGGAGCGGCCATTCCGCTTTGACGGACAGATAGTAAAAAAGAACGGCACCGCTGC
>CAZYEF010000120.1:0-9348 GCA_964646375.1 uncultured Nitrospiraceae bacterium
AAAGAAAAAATTAAAATCCGTAAACGCCAGATTGGCCTCCTCGACTGGGGGATTGGTGGAAATCCGCCTGGATAAGGTGGATGGCCCGCTGATCGCAAAAATCAAAATCGAAAAGAATATGGATTGGAAAACATTACATTCCAGGCTGACACGAACACCTACTGGTGTCCATGATCTTGTCGTCACCCTAAAGGAAAAGGGGAGTGTGGAAATAGACTGGGTCCGTTTCGAATAAGCGAAAAATCTATTCACGGTCCCCAAGGAACCATTAGGGGAGCTGTGTCCTTCCTTCGCCTAAGACTGGAAAGAGGAACGGTCTGCGTTATAGAATAGAGCATTGTTTGGCCTCGGTGATGTGGATAACGTGTTGTTGACACTCACGTTTACGCTATAGAGGTTTTTGTTTCATCCTAAAAATAACGGCAATCGGTCCTTCGTAAAGCAGTTTCAAAGCGGTAAAAAGGGAGAACCTGTGAGGGTAGAAGAACAGCAATTTCTCAATGACCTGGACAAGAAGCTCTGGACGGCGGCCAACAAGCTGCTGCCGATGCTTGACGCGGCGGTTTACAAGCACGTCGTGCTTGGCCTCATCTTTCTTAAATATGTGTCGGATGCGTTCCAGGAGCGCCGGACGGAATTGGAAGCCGTTTTCCGCGACCCGGAGAATGAATATTATCTCGGAGAGGATGCCGAAGACCTGATCCCCGGCGAACTGGAAGCGCGCGATTACTACACGGAAAAGAACGTGTTTTGGGTTCCGGCCTTGTCCCGCTGGGATTTCATTCAGAACAACGCCAAGATCGCCGTCGGCACGGTATTGCAGGTCAAGAACGGCAAAACGAGCACGTACGAGTTCAAGGGCATCGGCCGCCTGCTGGACGATGCGCTGGAGATGGTGGAGAAGGAAAATCCCAAACTCAGGGGTGTGCTGGAAAAGGATTACGCCCGCAAGCAAATCGATTCCGCGCTGCCGGGATTGATCGATCTGATCGCCGAGATTCCATTCCGTCACGCAACGCTTAAGGCCAAAGACATCCTCGGTCATGTATACGAGTACTTCCTCGGCGAATTTGCCATTGCCGAAGGGAAGAAAGGGGGCCAATACTATACGCCCAAGAGCATCGTCACCGTCATCGTCGAGATGCTGCAGCCCTATCAAGGGCGCGTGTACGATCCCTGCTGCGGTTCGGGCGGCTTCTTCGTGCAATCGGAGAAGTTCATCGAGGAGCGCCATGGCCGTCTCGGCCAGCTCTCGGTGTATGGCCAGGAATCCAATCCCACAACCTGGCGGCTGGCCTCCATGAACATGGCCATCCGCGGCATGGACTTCGATTTCGGCAAGGAGCCGGCCAACACCTTCAGCCGGGATCAGCACCCCGACCTGCGCGCCGATTACATCATGGCCAATCCGCCGTTCAACATGAAGGAATGGAATGCCGGAGTCAAAGACGACGATCCGCGCTGGAAATACGGCATCCCGCCCTCCGGCAATGCCAACTTCGCCTGGATGCAGCACATGATCTATCACCTGGCGCCCAATGGCAGCATGGGTCTCCTGCTCGCCAACGGCTCCATGAGCAGCAACACCAACAACGAAGGTGAAATCCGCAAAGCCATCGTGGATGCCGACCTCATCGAATGCATGGTGGCTCTGCCCGGCCAGCTCTTCACCAATACGCAGATTCCGGCCTGCATCTGGTTCCTTGCGCGCACCAAGACGGCGCGCAACGGCCGGCGCGACCGCAGACAAGAGACGCTCTTCATCAATGCTCGCAACCTGGGTTATATGAAGGACCGTGTGTTGCGAGACTTCAGCGCAGAGGACATCCGCAAGATCGCCGATACCTTTCACGCCTGGAAGAAGGGAGAAGGCTACGCCGACGAGCCCGGTTTCTGCAAGGCCGCCAAGATCGACGAAATCAAAAAGCACGATTACGTACTGACCCCGGGCCGCTACGTAGGCGCAGCAAAGCAGGAAGACGACGGCGAGCCGTTCGAGGAAAAGATGGCAAGGCTGACGGCGCAACTCAATGAACAATTTGAAAAGAATACGGAATTAGAAAAAGTGATTCGCCATAACTTAGCGAGGCTCGGTTATGGTGGATAAGCTGCGACATGTAACGGTATCCGAACTTCAGCGTGAAGGAGTTCTTTTAGTTGAAGATGGGAATCATGGTGAGTATCGTCCGCGCCAAGACGAATTTGTTTCCGTTGGAATCGCATTTATTCGTGCCGCTGATATGGAAAACGGTCGGGTGCTCTTTGATTCCGCCTCTAAGATAAATGAAATAGCCAGACAAAGAATTACCAAGGGAATAGGTGCACCAGGGGATGTCCTCCTTTCTCACAAGGGTACAGTCGGAAAGGTCGCTTTCGTTCCCGAAGACGCACCACCATTTGTATGTAGTCCACAGACTACATTCTGGCGCTCGTTGAATTCTAATGTTCTTGACCGCCGGTTTCTATATGTATATTTACGTTCCAATAAATTTCGTAATCAGCTCGATTCGCGAGCTGGTGAGACCGATATGGCTCCTTATGTCAGTCTTACGTCTCAGCGTGGGCTGAGTGTTATGTTACCAACGATTGAAGAACAGCATGCCATTGCTGGAATCATCGGCACACTCGACGACAAGATTGAATTGAACCGCAAGATGAACGAGACGCTGGAGGCAATCGTACGGACGATCTTCAAATCCTGGTTTGTCGACTTCGATCCCGTACGCGCCAAGGCCAGCGGCGAGTCGACCGACTCCATCTGCCGCCGCCTTGGCCTCACACCCGACCTCCTCGCCCTCTTCCCCAACCGCCTCGTCGAGGGTGAACTCGGCGAAATCCCCGAGGGATGGGAAGTGAAGTCACTTGATGAAATCGCAGACTACCTTAATGGACTTGCACTGCAAAAGTTTCCACCGGAGAGCGAGTCAGAATGGCTTCCCGTAATCAAGATCGCCCAATTGAAAAGTGGTAATACTATTGGCGCTGATCGAGCTTCGCGCAGGCTCGATCCAGACTACGTGGTTAACGATGGGGATGTTTTGTTCTCATGGTCGGGAAGTCTGGAAGTTGATTTCTGGTGCGGAGACATCGGAGCGTTAAATCAACACTTGTTTAAAGTGACATCGGCTGAATACCCCAAATGGTTCTTCTTCAACTGGACCAAGCATCACCTTCCTTACTTTAAGACTATTGCTGCCGGTAAGGCTGTAACCATGGGTCATATTCAGCGCAAACATCTTACAGAAGCCCTTTGTGCTATTCCGCAAGATTCATTGCTTGATCTGGCTGACAATATTTTTGAACCAATGTTGAAGGATGAGATTGAGAATAGGAAGCAATCACGAACTCTATCTTCAGTTCGTGATTCGCTCCTTCCTAAACTTCTCTCCGGCGAACTGCGCGTGCCGATGAAAGGTGATGAAGGGGTCAAAGAGTCGAAACACTAGCAGAATATCGATTCGACAAAAAGGCGCCGAAATGGCCAGATTAAAAATAGTAAACGGCATCCGGCGATGTGACTTGAAATGTTACCGTTATTCCAGCATGCATGGTAAAGGAAAGGCGCGTCCCGATGGGACGCGACGAATTTAGCCCGGCACTTCAGTGCCGGGAAAGGATAATGTGAAGAAAATCAAACGAGTCCCGTAGGGACGACCGAATGGAACCATATGGCTAATTCCTACACCTCTCTTTTTTTCCATATTGTTTTCAGCACGCACAATCGAGAACCTCTGCTGAAACCCGCATTTCAGGAAAGGTTATTTGCCTATATGGGCGGCATTGCACGCGCCAACAACATGAAAGCCGTATCCATCGGAGGCATGACGGATCATGCGCATATGTTGTTATTGATTCCGGCGAACATTCCGGTGGCCAAAGCGGTTCAATTGATAAAAGGCGGCTCATCGAAATGGGTGCATGAAAATGACGCATCACTGAAAAATTTCTCATGGCAGGAAGGATACGGCGCCTTCAGCATTAGTGCTTCTCATGTAGCGGAAGTCGTCGCCTACATTAAGAGACAAGAAGAACATCATCGGGTGAAGAGTTTCCAAGAGGAATATGTATCTTTTCTCCAAGAAAACAATATTGAATATGACGAACGATATGTATGGGGATAAATTTCAGTCGTCCCTACGGGACTCTGTGAATGCGTTCCGTTCGTTCCCGGCACGAACGTGCCGGGCTAAAATCATTTCGTCCCTGACGGGACGTCGGAGGACGTGTTCCCTTCGCAATCATGGAAATATGGCAATGGAGCGATCAAGGACATGTAGTTAAGGAACATTTATCTATCGAAAACCATCAAAGGATCCGGCGAATGAACGAAAACACCCCTACAAGAATTCATTATTGAATATGACGAACGATATGTATGGGGATAAATTTCAGTCGTCCCTACGGGACTCTGTGAATGCGTTCCGTTCGTTCCCGGCACGAACGTGCCGGGCTAAAATCATTTCGTCCCTGACGGGACGTCGGAGGACGTGTTCCCTTCGCAATCATGGAAATATGGCAATGGAGCGATCAAGGACATGTAGTTAAGGAACATTTATCTATCGAAAACCATCAAAGGATCCGGCGAATGAACGAAGACACCCTTGAACAACTTGCTGTTACCTGGTTCCAGGATTCCGGCTGGGAATATCGTTACGGCCCGGATATCGCTCCGGACGGGGATACGCCGGAGCGTGTTGACTACAGGCAAGTAATCCTCACTGGAAGGCTGCGCGAGGTGCTGCATCGATTGAATCCCGGGATGCCGGAGTCTGTGATCGATGAGGTGATCCATCGTGTGGGAAAATTCCAGGAGCCGTCGCTTCTTCAATGCAACCGGGCTTTTCATGAGGCGCTCCTTGACGGCGTGCCGGTCGAGGTGGAGCAGGACGGCGTCAAGCGCGGAGACCGGGTTAAGTTGATCGATTTCGAATGCCCGGAATCCAATCGGTATCTGGTGGTCAATCAATTCACGATTCAGGGAACCAAGCAGCCGCGGCGACCGGATCTGGTCTGCTTCATCAACGGTTTGCCGATGGCGGTGATGGAGCTTAAAAATCCTGCCGCGGAACAGGCGGATATCTGGGCGGCATTCAATCAGCTGGACACCTACAAGAACGAGATTGCCGACCTGTTTGTCTTCAATGAGGCGCTGATCATCTCCGACGGTCTGAATGCAAGGGTGGGATCGCTGACCGCCGATCGGGAACGCTTCCTGCCCTGGCGCACGATTCGGGACGAAAATGACCGGCCGCTGCTTGAATTCGAGCTGGAGAAAGTCGTGCGCGGCTTCTTCGCTCCGGAACTGCTGCTTGATTATCTCCGCTATTTTGTGCTTTTCGAACAGAGCGACGAGGGGCTGAATAAGAAAATTGCCGCGTATCATCAATTCCACGCTGTACGCGAGGCGGTGCGGACAACGATCATTGCCGCCACGCAAATGCCTCTCCAGGAGACTGTCGCCGACGACCGTGCCAATTATGGCAAGTTGGTGGTACCGGGTTCGCGCAAAGGCGGTATCGTCTGGCATACGCAGGGTTCCGGTAAAAGCCTGTCGATGGTTTGCTTTGCCGCAAAACTGATGCAGCGGCCAGAAATGCAGAATCCTACCATCGTTGTCATCACCGACCGCAACGATTTGGACGGGCAGCTTTTCCAGACCTTCCTGGGCGCCCGCTCCCTGCTGCGGGAGACGCCGCAACAGGCCGAAGATCGGGAGCAATTGCGGGCGCTGCTGGCGGGACGGCCATCCGGCGGAATCATCTTCAGCACGGTGCAGAAATTTTCCCCTGAGGATAAAGGGGGGCAGTTTCCGAAACTGACGGACCGAACCAATATCGTGGTCATAACCGATGAAGCGCATCGTTCGCAATACGGCTTTCGTGCCGTGTTGGATAAGAAATCGGGCAAGTATAAATATGGTTTTGCCAAGTACCTGCGCGATGCGCTCCCCAATGCGACCTTTGTCGGTTTCACCGGCACACCTCTGAAATCCGATGATCTTGACAGCCGGGCGGTATTTGGCGATTACATCAGCATTTACGATATCCAGGATGCCGTTGATGACAACGCGACGGTGCCGATCTATTACGAGAGCCGACTGGCTAAACTGGACATCAATCAGGCGGAGATCGAAGCGCTGAGCGATCAGGTAGAGGAAATCTTCGAGGACGAAGAAGATATTGTTCAACGTGAAGCTGCCAAAACCAAATGGGCGGCTTTGGAAAAATTGGTCGGTGCGGAACCACGTCTCAAGGAAGTAGCCGCCGATATCGTCAAACACTACGAGGAGAGGATTTCGGCGATCGACGGCAAAGCCTTCATCGTAGCCATGAGCCGCAATATTTGTGCCGATTTGTTCGATCAGATCATCGCATTGCGGCCCGAATGGAAGGGAACGCTGGTGCTGGGTAAAGAGGCGGACAAACCCAGCCATTACAGTCCGGACGATGGCGCTATTCGTATTGTAATGACCGGATCTGCGGCGGATAAGGCAAAGCTGCGGCCGCACATCTATAGCGCAAGTTCCAAAAAGCAGTTGGAGAAACGCTTTAAGGATCCGAAGGACTCGCTGAAAATCATCATCGTGCGCGATATGTGGCTTACCGGGTTCGATGTGCCGTGCCTCCATACGATGTATATCGATAAGCCGATGCGCAACCACAACCTGATGCAGGCCATTGCGCGGGTGAACCGCGTGTTCCGGGACAAAGAAGGCGGCTTGATCGTCGACTATATCGGCATTGCGGCCGAACTGCGCCAGGCATTGAAGAACTACACGGAGAGCCGGGGCAAGGGACAGCCGGCATTGGATACGGCGGTGGCGCTGTCCAAGCTTAAAGAACTGATGGAAGTGGCTCGCGCTATCCTGCACGGTTTCCCTTATTCCGCCTATCGCACCGAGGCCATAACCTTGCTGTTGCCGGCGGCAAACCATGTGCTGGGTCTTGAGGACGGTCGGAAACGCTGGTTCGATGTCGTCGTTGCCATTACCAAAGCGTTCTCTCTATGCGGAACTTTGGATGAAGCGATGACCCTACGGGAGGAAATTGCCTTTTTCCAGGCAATCAAGAGCGTCATCTCCAAGGCTACGGAAACCGACAAGAAACTTGCACAGGATTACAAAAATTCGATTTTGAAGCAGATTCTCGACAATGCGCTTGTCGCCGAAGGGGTTGAAGATATCTTCAAGCTCGCCGGTCTGGAACGCCCGAATATCAGCCTGCTTTCCGATGTGTTTCTCGAAGAGATGCGCCAGTTGCCGCAACGCAATTTCGCCGTGGAATTAATGCAACGGCTCCTCCATGACGAAATTAGGTCGCGCAGCCGCACCAATGTGATTTTAGAAAAAAAATTCAGCGACCGCCTGCAGGCTGCGCTGAATCGTTACCGCAGCCGGGTTATTGAAAGCGCGCAGATTATCGAAGAACTGATCGAGATGGCCAAGGAATTCCGCGAGGCGGCCAAACGTGGAGAGATTCTTGGCCTGAATGAATCCGAGCTGGCCTTCTATGATGCGCTGGCCAATAATGAGAGCGCCGTGCGCGAACTGGGGGACGACATCCTGAAAAAGATCGCCTTCGAACTCACGGAGAAGTTGCGAAAGAGCACAAGTGTGGATTGGCAGAAGAGGGAGAGCGTCCGGGCGCGGCTCCGCAACCTCGTGCGCATCACCTTGCGCCGATATAAATATCCTCCGGACATGCAGGAAGACGCCATCCGCCTTGTCCTCGAACAAGCCGAACGCCTCTCCGACGACTGGACGAAGTAGGGAAGGAGTGGCTTTCGGAATTCCATGGAAATGAGCTTGGGGGGGGGCAGATTGGGAAATCCTACAACGGCTGCCGCCCAGGAAAATCTGGGCTTCCCACACGGTAGAACCAATTCCGGAAGATTGCTCGCCCTGGGCCGTGAAACTGATTTACCGAAACGATACCATCGATCCGGTATTTGACGATTGATTCTCTGGTCACGATTCTTTGCCTACAAGACACCTTCCGAACCCGCTTCCTCCCATCTTGGTAACCAAAAGCCGGTGGCGGGTAGTTCTTTTATCCTTCCGCTGCCATCCCAGGACCCTTTTTCCGTCTCAGGAATCTTGCCGCTCTCTTGACTTTCGTACAGTCACCCTTTACACGCGCGCAATGGCAGATAGAGGAAAAAACCATTTTCCTATGACCGGTTTGTCGGCAACAAATTCCAGGGGGGATAACCATTTCATGGCGTTTGATTGGTGTCAATGGAGAACGCCCCTTTTCGCTTTCGCTCTACAAATTCGGAAACCTTGAAAGCAGTCGGTGTAAGCTAGGCTGCTGAGTGAGGGATGTCTTCCAGCATGATAACCAGGCGCTTGCCGACGATCGCTGCAGCTTTTTGCATTGTGTCGAGTTGAACGCTACCGTTTTCTGGATCTAGAAAGCGTGCAATCTGGGTGCGGCTGGTCTTTAGCCGGCGAGCCATTTCCGCTTTGGATATCTTCTTCGCCTTCATGGCTTCGGCAAGCTGCCAGGCAATGACACGCTTTATTGCGTTGCTGGTCGCGTCTTCGTATATGCCTTCCTCTTTAAGAAAATCGTCGAAGGACGATCCGATATGTTTGCCCTTCATTGCTCAACCTCCTTCTTGTGTTTCAGAGCGATGGCCAGATCGGTGTCCGGAGTTTTCCTGGTCTTCTTCACAAAACCGTGGAGAAGAACCATGGTCCCATTGTGAATACGGAACAGGATGCGGGCGATCCGCCTCCCGGTGATCGTACTGCGAGTTTCGAATAGGCCATTACCCATCGGACGACACACTGGCATGCCTATCGGCCAGCCCAATTCAATTGTCCTGATATCGGTGTCGATGATTCGACGGTCTTCTGGATCCAATCCTTTGGTCCATTCGCGTACAGGTTCAGTTCCTGTTTCGGTGGAGTAGAAGGCTGCCGGAATTATCTTTCTCGATGGTTTGTTCATCTGTAATTAGGCACACCGTTACTGTACCTTATAAGGTTCAGGCTTTCAACCCGAATCTGATTTTCTGCGCGAATGTAATGCCATTATGGACAGATAGAAATAACAAAGGAGTGTCAGCTTTTTCCGCCCGTCTGCACATTAAGGATTGGAACGATAGAAGCAACCAATGCACACGATGCACAGTCAAATCACGTATAAGCTTCTGCACATTAAGGATTGGAACGATAGAAGCTACTGCAAACGGGGATTGCACGAGGGTGCTTTATGTACACCCTGTAAAATCCGGTTTTCGTTATCGGTTTTGGTTTCAGGCGACTTGAAACCGGGAACGTCATTCACAGGGTAAAAGTAGCAACATTCAGTGCAAATTTCCGGGAACTGCAAATCCCGGAGG
>CAZYEF010000121.1:0-9320 GCA_964646375.1 uncultured Nitrospiraceae bacterium
CTGGGCCGCGGCCGCAGCCTGGCTCGCGTTGGTGAGCGCGTTTCTGAAAAGCCAGGGGCTGAGTTTTCCGATGCCCGCTCCCGAAGCGGCCGGAGTAATCACCGGGATTTTCAACCGGTCGAGCGCGGGAACCAGGGCTTCCGCTTCCTTGGTAAGCAGCGGGCCGATTGCCGCGACAATTCCCTTGGATGCCGCTTCGTTCAGGGATGCAACCGCCTTCTCGGGGACCCCTTCGGTATTTTTGGCGATCAGTTCCACCCTGTTGTCGGGGTTCTGCAGATTGTAGGTGTGCACGGCGAGTTGGATGCCCTTGAGCGCCCGGTCGCCGAAAAATGCGGCGCGGCCCGACTGCGGCAGCAGCGCGGCAATGGCATATCGCGGGCTCGCGAGCGACGATGTGGCCTCGTTCAGGAACATCTCAGCGCGGGTTTTTTCAGGATGCGAGGGATACTTGTACAGAAATTCTTTGCTTGCCGATACTGCGTCGCGGTACTTTCTTTGCTCAAGCAGCAGTGCGGCGAGGCGAAGCTGCGCCGCGTCCGCGGGGTATGCGTTGCCTGCCGCGAGGGTCCGTAATTCCTGCTCGGTGATGTTCCTGTCAACAATTTCGCGAATACGATTGCGGTAGCCGGTCCGCTGTCCATCGCTCTGCGCGGTTTCCGACAGGTAAAGAAGTTCCTTGATGGCCGGCAGATACTTTTTCTGGGTCAGATACGCGGTGGAGAGCATGTCGGCAGTGCGTCTCAGCTGCGCAGGATCGGAAATTTTACTCCGGTCTTCAAGGTTGGCGATGGCCGGCTCGTAATCCTTCAGTTCAAAGTAGCAGACACCGAGGCGATACTTGGTGTCTTTTATGAGCGGTGAAGCCGGAAAATCCTGGATGATCTGCTTGTAGTAGTTGAGCGCCTGGCGGTAGTCGCGCTGGGTAATGCGGATTTCCCCCAGGAGAAAAAGCGCCCGATCCCGGTGCCTGCTGGACGGATATTTATAGAGAAAACTGTTTGCGGTTTTTGAGGCCTGTTCATACTGCCTCCTGGCATACAGCGTGTCAGCCTGGTCCAGAAGAGCGGTCGCATCAAGTTCCCATTGCGGTTCGGGCGGCAGCGTCGGCGCGCAGCCGACGGGCAGAAGCATGGCCAGACACAACGCCATGAACAGAAAAACGGTGAGGGAACGATGCGTTGAAGACTGCATGGGCTATTTACCTTTTTTGGCAGCTGCTTCAGCTTTCGCTGTTTTGCGCCGCAGCTTCAGGGTCTCTTCCCTGCGCTTCCGTCTACGCTGAATCTCTTTCTGTCTTTCACGCATACTGAGTGGGTCTCCTTTCAAAAACTGTTCACTGCCCGGAATTATGCCGGGACAGCCTGCACACTATAGCCGAGATAGGCTGATTTGTCAATAAGGCCCGAAAACACCGGATGCCTGCAAATGGAGGGGAAAATGAACAGGCAGGAGGCTGGTTCCGGTTTTTTTTCTTGATTTATTTCATTCGATAGATTAGATTATAACCGCCTTACACACTGGGGGCGAGTAGCTCAGCTGGGAGAGCACCGCGTTCGCAATGCGGGGGTCGAGGGTTCGAATCCCTTCTCGTCCACCAATTCTTCATCCAACCAAGCTTCACAACGTGCAAAAGCCGCTTGAAATGAGCGGCTTTTCGCATTCTGCTTGCCTTTCCTCGTCCGATGTGATATGCATAAATCCAGGTGTTTTGGGTATACGATTTCCCGTCGCGTATACCCAAAACAAAATGCATATACCCAAAAGGAGAGGAGCCCATGCCGAAGCGAATTGTTCCGTTATCTGATCCCAAGATCAAGAAAGCAAAACCTCAGCATAAGCCGGTCACGCTTTTCGACGGCGGTGGATTGTTTCTGCTCGTCACGCCGACGGGGGGCAAGCTGTGGCGATTCAAGTATCGCTTCGCCAACAAGGGAAAGCTCCTTTCTTTCGGTTCCTACCCTGAAATATCCATTGCAGCCGCGAGAAGGAAGCGAGACGAAGCGAGGGCGCTGCTTGCGGAGGGCGTTGACCCCGGCCAGGTGCGCAAGGCGCAGAAGGCCGCAGGCGTCGCGGCAACGGAAAACGCTTTTGAAGTCGTTGCGCGCGAATGGCATGAGAAATTCAACGACCGGTGGACGCCCGGTCATGCCTTTACATTAATGAAGCGTCTTGAGCGGGATGTCTTTCCCTGGATAGGAGCCCGGCCCATCGGTGAAATCAAAGCGCCTGAGCTGCTAAGCGTTCTGCGGCGCGTGGAGTCAAGGGGCACGCTCGACACGGCGCACCGGATAAAGATCCTCGCCGGACAGGTCTTCCGCTACGCCGTCGCGACCGGCAGGGCAGAGCGCGACCCGTCAGCGGACCTGAAAGGCGCACTGCCGCCGAAAAGACAGAGTCACCTTGCGGCGGTCACGGAGCCAAAAGAAGCAGCAGCCCTTCTCCGGGCCATCGACGGCTATAATGGTTCGTTCATTGTGAAATGCGCGTTGCAGCTGGGCGCGTTGTTCTTTGTGCGTCCAGGGGAACTGCGTCATGCCGAATGGTCTGAAATTGATCTTGACGCATGTACCTGGGCAATCCCTGCCACCAAGATGAAGATGAAGCAGCCGCACATCGTACCGCTTTCACGGCAGGCTATAGAAATCCTGACATCATTGAAGCCGCTCACAGGCAACGGGCGGTATGTGTTCCCGAGCCACCGCTCGACGTTGCGGGCGATGAGCAACAATGCCATTCTTGCAGCCCTTCGCCGCATGGGATACACCAAGGACGAAATGACCGGCCATGGCTTCCGGGCTATGGCGCGCACGATCCTCGATGAAATTCTCCATGTCCGGCCTGAATACATTGAGCATCAATTAGCGCATGCGGTGAAGGATCCGAACGGCCGAGCATACAACAGAACCGCGCACTTGGACGAGCGGAAGAAAATGATGCAGCAGTGGAGCGATTACCTGGACGGTCTCAAGGCAGGGGCGAAGATTCTGCCGTTTGCAAAGATGGCGGGATAAAAACGGGTACCGCCTAACGAAAGCGCAAGGCTCTGGAGCAATCCGGGGCCTTTTTAATTTTTTTCAGTCATATAGTGCTTATGTGGAAAGAATTAGCAGTAACTGTAGGAGAGTGCTAATAAAAATCATTTTATATCAATATGTTGATTAAATTTGTTTGACACCACAACCTATTGATAGTATAATCGCATCGAGTTTCCATAAAAGGTCGAAAAAAAGGCCTAATAACTTTCGCGGAGTTATTAGGCCGTAATCCTACTTGGAATCGTAGGAGCCTGGCCGAGGGCCAATCTTACAGGAGAATTAATAGCACATCTTAAGCCCCACCGTCAAGGATAAAAATCGTGTTCCGGAATCGAGGTGTTCTGGTGCATGGCAAACAATGAAAAAACTTCTAAGAGAGTTGGATCACTTGCCGCTCGCGCCCTTAAGGATCCAAAAGCTTCAAAGAGGGAAAAGACCCTTGCAGGAAGCGTCCTGAGTCAGCGTCCGGACAGAAGGAGAAAGTAAAGAATGAGGCCCCGCCATGTGCGGGGCCTTTGTCGTATTGGCATGATTTTTTTTCATATCTGAGACGAATAGTATCGTAAGCTTCCCTAAAAAAGAGACATGCTAAAAGTGGAGCTTTCTGGCATTATGGTCGCCAGGAGGTTCAGATGAAAAGCTCGCGGTTCACCGAAACACAGATCATCGCAATTCTCAAAGAAGCAGATGCCGGGGTTCTGATAAAAGACATCTGCCGAAAGCATGGTATCAGCGATGCGACGTATTACAACTGGAAATCTAAGTACGGCGGCATGGCGGCTTCCGACCTCAAGCGGATGAAGGAGATGGAAGCCGAACTGAGCAAGCTTAAACGGATGTACGCTGACCTTGCTCTTGAAAACCGCGCACTGAAGGATCTGATCGAAAAAAAGCTCTAGGGCCGCTTGAGAGACGAGAAGCAGCGCGCTACCTGATCGACAAGCACCGCTTATCGATCAAACGCAGTTGCGGCTGTCTACAGCTCTCTCGGGCGGCTTTCTACAGACCTATATTAAACGCCTCGGTGCGCGATGCCGATGTCATCGCAGCACTGAATGCTTTGGTTGAACGCCATAGCCGCTGGGGATTCTGGAAATGTTACGATGCCTTGCGTCGCCAGGGCCATCCATGGAACCATAAGCGGGTCTATCGGGTCTATTGCCAGCTGCATTTGAATCAGAAGCGCCGTGCAAAGAAACGGCTACCCAAGCGAGTAAAGCAGCCGCTGGGAGTACCACAGCGTCCGAATCAGGTATGGTCTGCCGACTTCATGAGCGATACTCTCTATGCGGGCAAGAGATACCGGACGCTCAACGTTATTGATGATTTCAACCGTGAATGCCTGGCTGTGGAGATCGACACATCCATCACCGGCAAACGGCTGATTCGCGTATTTGAACGGCTACGCTCCGAGCGGAGGCTCCCCGATATTCTCCGGACCGATAACGGCCCGGAGTTTCTCAGCAGCGATTTTGTTGCATGGGCCGAGTATGCAGGGATGATCATCCGCTACATTCAGCCAGGAGAACCGAACCAGAACGCGTATATTGAACGGTTTAACCGAATGTATCGGGACGAAGTGCTCAGTCTGTACCTGTTCAACACCTTAACGGAAGTCCGAGAAACCACGTACTGGTGGATGATCGACTACAACGAGCACCGTCCTCATGACTCCCTCGGGAGCATGACGCCAAATGAATGCTTGAAAAACTACACCAGAAACTCTACTTTTAAACTGTCTACTTGACAGGGAAGCTTACGGTATGGCAAGGGAAAAATAAAATTATGGGTGGCGGAGTAACTATGAGTAACGAAACAAAACTTGTCTTTTGGGATGTTCAACACGGGCATGGCACATATATCTGTTCTCCAAATCATCGACACATCGCAGTTGACTTGGGTACCGGTTCCTACGGTTCTAACCATGAATTCAGTCCATTACTGCATTTGAAGAACAAATACAAAGTAGACAGGCTTGATTATGTCATAATCACACATCCACATGTTGACCATATTGATGACATCTTCAATTTTGGTGGTCTCAACCCCAAAGTGCTGCTACGCCCAAAACATTTGGAGAAAACACCTATCCTTGAGAATGCGCGCGATGCAGAAAAACAAAAGCTTGAGAAATATTTTGAAATCAGTGAGCAATATAACCAAACTGTGACTGATGACAGCCCGGATAATCCACGAAACCCGAGCAACTATGGCGGCCTGAAAATCAAAACGTTTATTCCGACGAAATGTTCGCAGAGCAATATCAATAATCATAGTGCTGTAGCGGTTTTTGAGTATACAGGGATAAAGGCGCTTATTCCAGGAGACAATGAACCGCCAGCGTGGAACGAGTTAAAGGAAATGTCCGGTTTTTTAGATGCGACTAAGAATGTTGATATCCTTTTAGCACCTCACCATGGTCGAGAGAGTGGCTTTGATAATGATATTGTTACTCATTTTAATCCAAGAATAACCATAGTCTCGGATGGTTGCTATTGCGATTCGTCCGCTACATCGAGATATAGCAGCAAGAGTCGTGGCTGGAAGGTTTATAAAGGCAATGGTACATCAGAAGAAAGAAAATGCCTTACCACCCGCAATGACGGCATAATAGTTGTATCTTTTGGTAGCAATAGTGATGGGTCAAATTATTTGAGCGTTAAAATGCCGTGATATCTATCACAATGACAGAAAGGGTATAACGAACATGGGATATGAAGTTGATTTTTTGCCAGTCGGAGAAGGTGAAAAAAGCGGCGACGCTATAGCGTTCCGTTTTGGCAATCTACAAGGTAACAGATCAGAGCAAGTTGTTGCTGTTATCGATGGCGGATTTGAAGATTCCGGTAAAAAGTTGGTTGAGCATATTCAAACTTATTATAAGACCGACCATATAGATTTGGCAGTATCAACGCATCCCGACGCAGATCATGCTTCGGGCATTGAGGTTGTTCTTAATGAGCTTGGTGTTGGTCAACTATGGATGCATCAGCCGTGGAATCATACCGATGACATTGCAAAAATGTTTAAGAACGGTCGGGTTTCAGATGACAGTGTTGAAGAAGCTCTCCGCAAATCATTAGATAATGCTCGCAGCTTGGAACGGCTTGCAGCAGCGAAAAAGATACCCATTGTCGAGCCTTTTACCGGTGTAAGCGATGCCAGTCAAAATATTTTTGTTGTGGGTCCGACCGTTCAATACTATGAGAGCTTGTTGCCGGATTTTCGATGTACTCCTGAACCTAAATCAAGCACTGGCTTGTTGGAAAAAACGTTTCGTGCGGCTGAAGAATACATAAAAAAGATTGCTGAACAGTGGGACATCGAAACACTTGACGACGAGGGTGAAACTACAGCCGAAAATAATTCAAGTGTTGTTCTTTTAGTTTCAGTCGCAAAAGATAAGTATTTGCTCTTCACAGGTGACGCTGGGATACCGGCTTTAACGCTAGCATCTGACATCCTTGATAATTCTAAAATCGATCATTCTAAAATACCCTTTATTCAAATACCTCATCACGGAAGCCAGCGGAATGTCGGACCAACTATTCTGAACCGCCTCGTAGGTCCTAAACTCAAAGAGGATAAGCAAATAAAAACAGCCTTTGTTTCTGCTTCAAAAGATGGTGCTCCTAAGCATCCTGCGAAAAAGGTAACGAATGCATTTAGGCGTCGCGGTGCATATGCATATGCAACACAGGGCGGTAAAAAGTGGCACTACTCCAATGATGCGCCCCAGCGCAATTGGTCTGACGCAGTTCCTGTTCCATTCTATACAGAGGTGGAGGAATAATATGGGCAATAAGGAGGATAAGTTTATAGATGCTTATTCGTTGAGGGCGCGGCTGAAACCAGCGCTGCTTGTGGTTTTGCCCGCCGGCGTAACTGCCATTGCATTATTTCCGGATATCATCGCTACCTGGGGGATACTATCGGGGCTCATTGTATGGAGCGGTGGAACTCTGCTGTTGGCACAAATAGGCCGCGATTTAGGTACGAAGAAGGAGCCGTTGCTATTCAACCTGTGGGGTGGAAAACCATCGACCAGAATGCTACGACATTGTGATGCTCAGAATAAAACTACTCTTCAACGTAGACATGATAAACTGAAAAAGTTAGTATCTGGCGTCAGAATACCCACGTGCCAAGAAGAATCTGACGATCCGAACTGTGCTGATGACATCTATGACAGCTGCGCTACATATCTTCGAACGATGACGCGAGACGCGAAGAAGTTTCCCCTAGTTTTCGAAGAGAATTGCAATTATGGATTCCGTCGTAATTTATGGGGCATGAAACCAATAGGAATAACGCTATCGGTTATTGGCATAATTGTAACATTGGCCATGGCTATCGTAGGGTATTATGTAAGAGGCCACGAGATTTCATCTCTGCTCATTCTCAGCTTTTCCATGAACCTATTATTTCTTCTCGGATGGCTGTTTTGGTTCACGCCCTCTTGGGTAAGAATTCCTGCAGAGGCCTATGCCGAACGCTTACTGGAGGTCTGCGACAAGTAATAAAGTGCCTTACTAATGAAGTCCGACGAATGATATTCGGTGGATGACGCTAGAAAATATTTTTTAGAAGATGCAGATAGGAAACTATGATTCTTTATCATTAAGGAGGCTCAAACGATGAGAAAAGCTATTTTGATCGGATCGCCAAATGGTCCTGACCCGGCCTTGCCTGGAGTTGCGGTAGACTTAAGAGATATTGCAACTTATTTGCAATCGGTTAAAGGTGGTGCATGGGAAAGCAACGAAATAACAATTCTGTCAAATCCTAGTAAAAAAGATGTCCTCACAACACTGAGTACAGCAAGCATTTATGATTATGTACTGATAACCTGTTCCGGACATGGCGAGCATCACGTCCGCAATGATTTCGAGGATACAGTATTTTGCATCAATAAAACGGAGGAAATATATATTTCCGAAATCAATCCAAGAAATAAACGACATTTAGTTATCGTCGACGTTTGTCGAAAAGTAGTTCTCCTGAAATTGGAAGAACAGAGAATGTTTGCTGCAAAGGTGGCAAAAGCGTACGAGTTTGCTGAAGACAGAAGGAGAGCGCGGCAGCTATTTGATCAAGCTGTTATGGCTTGCGCAGAGGGTCGCATTGTTGTATATTCGTGCGAAAAGAATCAAACTGCTGGCGATGATGGAAGCGGGGGCATATTTACGCAATCGCTCATTAAAGTCGGAGCGTCATTTGAGAAAAAACCGTCTGGCGTAATGGATATCAATGATGCTTTCCAATTCGCCAAAGTCAGAACCTATCAATTGAATGCTCCTCAGACACCTACGCTTAATGCCGGGCGTCGTCGGGATTACTATCCTTTTGCTGTATCCGTATAAAAAAGGATGTCAGATTGTCGAGGTGATCGGAATGAGCGAGTTTTCGAAACTTAAAGCTGGGGACATCGAGCCCACGCTCGGGAAAAGGATCAAAGAGTTGATTCTTGCGTCAGATACATTCATTGTCTATATGGATGATAATGATGTTATCCAGTGGTCTTCTGATAAAGATGATGTGCTTGGTGACATACCAAATCAAATATCTTATTGGGAAACGATAAGCAATAAGTTGTTTTCCCGAGAAGAATCATATGATTACAAGTGCCTTCTTGCTGAAGGCTATGCACGAATGTTGGATGGCGAACACACTAACATAGCACAGAAAATTATCGATCAAGCTATTGACCGAATTACAACGCATGGGAGAGAGATGCTAAGGCAGCAATACATGCTTGCGAGTTTATTTTCAACCGTTGTGATCGGGGCATTGTTGATATTATCAATAATCAGTAAGGATTGGATTCTGAGCTATGTAAGTCAAAATGCCTTTGATATCTATTTGGCGGGTTTATTCGGTGGGGTAGGTGCATTTGTATCGACAATGACGCGGACGAAAAAATACGATCCTGAGATAGCAATAAGTAAGAAGATACATACTATGGACGGAATCCTGAGAATTATTTATGGGTTGATCATTGCTGTATTGATTGCGATTGGCATTAAGGCTAATCTGGTATTCGGTTTTATCAACAGCATCGAAAAGAATATTTATGTGTTTGCTTTCTTGGGCGCGATCGGCGGTGCCAGCGAAGTAATATTCCCTAGCATAATTAAAAAAATAGAAAAAAAGATATGAGCACACGATAATTGGAAACAGACGGCACACCGGCGAGGAACAAGGAATAGCCTCCTATTTATACCTCTTCTTCTTCTCCATCACCACTCCAACAATCCGGTACTCCAAATCCTTGTTCAGGAC
>CAZYEF010000122.1:0-9151 GCA_964646375.1 uncultured Nitrospiraceae bacterium
TGACATTGCGGGAGGTCTTTACCCATGTCTCCGAGTTAGGATACTCCCGCTATCCGGTCATTGAAGAGACAATCGACATGGTAATCGGCATTCTGTACATCAAGGACATTCTGGTCGCCATGTCATCCAGGGATGTCAGCCGTGAAGACGGTATCCGACAGTTTATCCGGCCGGCGTATTTCATTCCGGAAAATAAACGGGTCAGTGAACTGCTTTCGGAGATGCAGCGGGAACGGTTCCAGATTGCCATCGTCATAGATGAGTATGGCGGCACATCGGGGATTGTCACCCTGGAGGACCTTATCGAGGAGATTGTCGGCAGTATTCATGATGAACTGGAGTCGGAGGAAAAGGACGTCCAGATCGTGGACGAAAAGAATCTGGTTATTTCCGGCCAGTCCGCGCTCGATGAAGTCAATGAACTGGTCGGTTCCAATCTGCAGTCGAAGGAATTCAACACTCTCGGAGGATTTCTGTTCGGTCTTTTCGGCCGCATGCCGAAAGTCGGCGAACTGCTCAAGTACAAAAACCTGAAGCTTGAAGTGCTTGAACTCGATGGAAGAAAAATAACCAAAATCAAGATCACAAAGCTGTAGTGATCGGGATGCCGTATGTGATGGCTTCGCTGCAGAGCGGGCCATCCGACAAGCAGCGTGTTGCACGGATGCAGGTGGCTCAGCGGGGTAATGATGCGGGAAATTCATGTAGACGAGATACGGGACAGGGTCGCCCAGATATGCATTGAGGCCGCCTATATTCTGAGCGACGATGTGTTGACGGCATTGGACCGGGCGTTAGAAGTCGAAACTGCGGTCACGGCAAGGGAGATCATCGAACTTCTGAAGGAGAACGCGCGTATTGCACGCGAGGATCATATCCCGATCTGTCAGGATACGGGCATTGCCATTTTTTTTGTTGAAATCGGACAGGATCTCAGGATCAAGAACGGTTTTATTGTAGACGCAATCAATGAAGGTGTGCGCAAGGGATATCGGGAAGGATATCTCCGGAAGTCCGTGGTGGATCCTATCAGCCGGAAAAACACCGGCGACAATACTCCCGCCATTATTTACACGGAACTGGTGCCAGGCGACAAACTCAAAATATCGTTTATGCCCAAAGGAGGCGGGAGCGAGAATATGAGCGTGATCCGCATGCTCAATCCTACTGAAGGGGTGGAGGGTATCAGAAACTTTGTGCTCGAATGTGTGCGGAAGGCAGGCGCCAATCCCTGCCCGCCTGTCGTGGTGGGAGTGGGAATCGGCGGAGATTTTGAAAAAGCCGCGCTCCTTGCAAAAAAAGCGCTTCTTCGGCCGGTCGGGAGCCCCAACGCTAAGTTGGAGCTGTCGTCACTGGAAGAGACATTGCTCAAAGCAGTGAACAAGACCGGAATCGGCCCGGAAGGACTCGGCGGCAAGGTGACCGCGCTGGCAATTCATGTGGAAAGCTTTCCGTGTCATATGGCCAGTCTGCCGGTGGCCGTGAACATCAATTGCCATGCAGCAAGGCATAAGATGATTATATTATAGGACCGTTCAAATCAGACCTGTGCTTTTTGCAGGAACAGCCTTAGGCAGGTTGCTCAATGACTGATGCCATGACAATAAAACCGCCGCTGACGGACGAGGTCGTCGAAAAACTCAAGGCCGGGGACCGCGTAGTGATCACCGGCGTGATTTACGCCGCCAGGGACAGGGCCCACCAGCGCATGGTGGAACACTATAGAAGAGGCGAGCAATTATCGTTCGATCTGAAAGGCCAGATCATTTACTATACCGGACCCACTCCGACACCGCCGGGCGGACTCATTGGTTCCGCTGGTCCCGCATCGAGCCACAGCATGGACAAATACACCCCCGCGCTGCTGGAGCAGGGGTTGAAGGGAATGATCGGCAAGGGGCCGCGCGGGCCGGAGGTAAAGAGCGCCATGCAGCGGCACAAGGCTGTTTATTTCGCAGCCATTGGCGGCGCCGGCGCGCTTATTTCCAAAACCATAAAAAAAACCGAAGTAGTCTTCTTCCCGGACTTGGGCGCGGAGGCAATCATGCGGCTTGAGGTCGAACATTTTCCCGCAATTGTAGTGAATGATATTTATGGGGGAGACCTCTACCGGATCGGAGTTGAACAGTATGGAGAGGCCGGGGATGCAGAAGGCGGAGCATGCTGAAATCCAAGACAGGGAACCGAACAGCAGAGGCGCGCTTTGCGCGATCATGATACCACAAAAATAAGGAGAAGCAGCAATGACCATTAAGTCGAAAATCAGGACCATTCCGAATTACCCCAAAAAGGGCATCATGTTTCGCGATATAACGACACTCATCAAGGATCCCGTAGGTTTCCGTCTGGTCATCGACAGCCTGACCCAGCGGTACATCAACGTGGATTTTGATTTTGATACCATTGTAGGAATCGAATCACGGGGTTTTATAATCGGTTCGGCGCTTGCATACACCCTTGGAAAGGGATTCATTCCCATCCGGAAGAAAGGCAAACTCCCGGCCGAGGTTGTGGTGCAGGAATACGATCTTGAGTACGGCACGGACAGAATTGAAATTCATAAGGATGCCTTGAGAAAAGGTGAACGGGTAATCGTGGTTGATGATCTTCTTGCCACCGGCGGCACCGCGCTGGCCGCGGCGGCGCTTGTGGAAAAGCTGGGCGGGGTTGTCGTGGAAATGGCGTTTGTTGTGGACCTCCCGGATGTCGGCGGGAAGCAGAAGATACTGGACAAGGGATATAAGGTCTTCGCCCTGACAGAGTTTGAAGGGGAATGACATATTCGCGACTATAAATAGAAAAGGCGCTGTCTGAACAAGACAGCGCCTTTTCTTATTGCTCCCGCATTGTATCGGCTTGAGCTATCTGAACATGGCTTTAACAGCATCGACGATATCGTTTGCCTGGGGATAAACATGATCTTCAAGAGCCGGGCTGAAAGGGATTACGGTATTCAGGCCGGTGACCCGCTTTGCCGGCGTGTCCAGATCATCAAAAGCATGCTCCATGATCTTCGCCATGATTTCCGCCGCATACCCGCCCCGCTGGACGGCTTCCTGGACCACGACCGCCTTGTGTGTCTTCTTGATTGAAGCGGCAATCGTTTCCCAATCCAGAGGGACCAACGTTCTGATATCCAGAACCTCTGCATCAATATCCGACTCATTCGCCAGCTTTTTTGCCGCTTCCAATGCAAACGACACCTGACGTGAATAGGTGATGATCGTGACGTCTCCGCCGGTTTTTTTGATATCCGCTTTGCCAAGCGGAAGGACGTATTCTTCCGTGGGCACTTCCCCCTGCTGACGATAGAGCATTTTGTGCTCTAGGAAGATAACAGGATCGTCGTCCCGAATCGCCGTCTTTAAAAGACCTTTTGCATCGTAGGGGGTGCTTGGGGCAACCACTTTCAAACCGGGGAACTGGGTGAAAATGCCTTCCAGACTCTGGGAATGCTGCGCTGCATTTCTGCGCCCCGCGCCGCCCGGAGCGCGAACAACCATTGGTATCTTTACCTGACCGCCGGTCATATAGCGCATTTTGGCTGCCTGGTTCACGATGGGGTCCATGCATACGGCTGAAAAATCGACATACATCAACTCCACCACCGGCCGCAGGCCCCGTATTGCCGCGCCCACTGCCATGCCGGTAAAGCCCGCTTCGGAGATGGGCGTGTCAATCATGCGCTGGGCGCCGAATTCTTCAATAAAACCCTTGGTAATTCCAAAGACGTTGCCCATGACACCCACGTCTTCCCCCAGTATTATCACCGCTTTATCCCGAAGCATTTCCTCATGCAGAGCCTCGGTGATGGCCTGCGCGTATGTAATTTTTCTCATTTCGCAACGCTCCTTTCATTGTCCGTCGCATAGACATCGGTTGTTGCCTGATCAATTGACGGATAGGGAGATTGCTTTGCAAATTCCACGGCTGCCTCAATTTCAGCCTTCACGTCCGCCGCGACAGCATCCAGCTCCTCCTGCGTGGCAATGCCATGCTGCAGGATTTCGGTTTTCAGCAGGATGATCGGGTCCCGCAGTTTCCATTTTTCCATTTCCTCCGATGATTTATACGCCTGCGGGTCTCCCTCGTAATGTCCCCGGTGCCGGTAGGTTTCACACTCGATCAGGGTCGGCCCTTCACCTTTCCGCGCCCGCTCGGCTGCCGTCTTGACCGCCTCGTAAACAGCGAATACACTGTTGCCGTCGACGATTATTCCGGGAATATTATAGGCCCTGGCGCGGTCTGAAATGTTTTCGACACTGCAAACCCGGTTGATGGATATCGAGACGCCGTATTTGTTATTCTCGCACAAAAAGATGCAGGGAAGCTTCCAGACAGCGGCCATGTTGACTGCTTCATGAAAACTGCCCTGGTTCGATGCCGCATCTCCAAAGAACGCCAGCGACACCTCCTCAGTGCCCATGGCCTGGGAGGCAAGGGCCGAACCGGCGGCAAGGGAAATTCCCGCACCGACAATGCCGTTGGCCCCCAGAATCCCGAGATTAACTGCCGCAATGTGCATGGAGCCGCCTTTGCCTTTACAGTATCCGGTGGCTTTGCCGAATATTTCCGCCATCATGCTGGCCGGATTACCGCCTTTTGCCAGACAATGGCCGTGACCGCGGTGCGTGGATGCTATGTAATCAGTCGGCCTTAACGCCTGGCAGGCACCCACAGCAACGGCTTCTTGTCCCGCATAGGTGTGTATATTGCCTGATAATAATCCCTGCTTAAACAGCTCCGCCGCGCTCAGCTCAAAAAATCGAATCTTGTTCATTTCTCGATAAAAATGCAGCGCTACTTTCTTTCCATATTGTTCAATACTCATATGGCTACTCCCTTAATGGATGAAATACCTATTACTCACCTGTTGTCAGAATATTGTGATGCGTCTGTTTCTTCACTCTGCCGATGTGCTGCTTTTCGTCTGGAGTGACCGGAACAGCGCCGGCAAGTATTCATTCGACTCTTTAATTTGCTGTCTGTTGCAAAAGAAAAGTATACCAGATTCCGACCCTTAAATATAGAGTTTAAATGAAATACCCTGTTCTTGCGCAAGATGCTCCTCGCCCTGCGGGCATACCTGAACCATGCTGTGAAATAGAAGGATACCGTGTGCGGGATGGGATGTAACTCTCTTTTAAGGAAACAGAGGAGACAGGCTGTTTTTATATTTCATTGTCCGTTATGGCTATTTGAACTAAATGTGTTGTAATTTCGCTGATAATGAAAGGTCAACGGGATTGTGATTTGTAGAAAGGGCTGACGACGAAGACGCTGCCAAATCTATCAACACACCGAATAATACAATGTCCCTCGAACGTACGAATGGTAAATGAGACAAGGCCCAGTAATGAGCGAGCAGGCTCAGGATACGGTGGAGGCGGCCACGGTCGGAGTAATCGTGGAGGACAAGGCCTGGAGTGAGCAGAAATTCTGCCTCCCCGTGGCTGTTTAGGCAGCTTCCAAGGACAGGACTCCCGCTAGTAGCTAATGCGTGCGCAGGAGGGTGAAATGGAATGAAGCAGGGAGAGTTGTTACCTGCATGAGGAAATACCATAGATGGAAGAAATCATTATTTCCAGTTTTTTTATGACAGGGCGATGTCAGGCCGGGGATCTGGTCGGTTGATTGAGCCCTGCATCAATCATTTTAGCAGGCAGCTCCGGTTTTCTGGATAATTTCCACCAGCAAAACGGGCTAAAAAGCAGTTTTACTAGAGCGGACAACTTCATGTGCCTGCTGAACGTTTGCAGAAGACGCCATGTCTGGAGGGGACGGCCAATTATTCGGCAGGCAAAGAGCAGTCCATAACCTAGCATCCTCAGCCGGTTCACGGTAGCGGTTGAGAGTGTCGTTGGATCAATATCACAGCACTTGAATGACTTGTACCAATCTCGCTGGTCTTCTATGATTGCGGAGTTTACATATTCCTGCCACAGCGGGGTGCCACGATAAACACTGAGCCGATTAAAGCCGAACGTGTCTAGCGGTAATTGTGCGGCAAATTGAAAGGACTTCAGAATATCGATCGCTGATTCTCCGGGAGCGCCGATCACGAAAAAACCGTGGACGCGTTCGATGCCATGTCGCTTGGCTTTGCCGACAGCATGCTCAATCTGCTCCAGCGTCTGGCTCTTCCCAAGGCGGTCAAGCACTTTCTGTGTGCCTGCTTCGATTCCGAACGCAAGCATGCTGCAGTTTGCCGCACTCATGATGGGCAGTTGATCGACTGCAACAGAATCAACCCTGCCTTCGCATCCCCAGCGAAACTTCAATTTGCGCTCAATAATACCGCTGCATATATCATTGATACGCTTGCGATTGAGTAGAAAATGATCATCGGTAAAATAAATGGAGCGGTAACCCGAATCGCTTAGCTGCTGCAACTCTCCTAAAACGTGCTCGGCCGAACGGCATCGCCACTTTCCCTGCGAAATGGACGGTATATCACAGTAAATACAATGATAGGGGCAGCCTCGTGAAGTTTGGATTGTGCAGAACTTGTCTAGAGAAAGAACTGCCGGAACATCAAGCGGTAAAGACTCAATATAATCAATCGGCAGAGTGGTCCTGTCAGGATACGGGAATTGATCAAGATCCTGAATAAGTGGCCGGGGTGGATTATGGATGATATCTCCGGCATTGCGCCAAACAAGACCGTTTACGGTTTTGGGAGTATTGAGGTTAGCCAGAAAGTCCGGCAACAATTCCTCCCCCTCCCCTACTCCCACATAGTCTATCTCCGGACAATTCTTCAGTATGAGGTCGGAGTTCATGGATGCAAATGCTCCACCTACGATAATGGGAATGCGTTTTGACTTTGATTTGAGCTGTTTTGCGAGGGCTTTCAATGCGGGATAGGCGGTTACCGAAAGAAAAGACAGTGCAATAACATCAGGTTTTTCATCCATGGCTGCCTGCTCGATGTGTTCGCTTCTCATCTGCGGATGACAGGTATCAAACATCCGCACACGATGACCATGCAAACGCAGGACTGGAGCTAATGTTTGTATGCCGAGGGGAGGGAAGGCCATTACCCGGACACGATGAAACTCAGGTCGTGAAACACTCGAATTTTCGGAAAGCAGCTTGAAATAAGCCTCATCACGGACATAAACCAAGAAAACATTCACGGGACATTCCTCCATATTTGTCAAATCATCTATACATGGAGGAAGTGAAAGAAGGCACCAGTGCGTCTGCAGTTTCTTTGCGCAGACAAGGACTTTACTAAGAATTCCTCGTGGAAAACGATGGTTGTGCTGCTCTTAATTACTGTGTTGCTACTATACTCTCTCTGCACAGAAATAGATATCTTTTTTTTTGGAAATGCAAACTATTACGTTACACCGGATCCAATGCTGTTATTTTATATCACCGGTATCGGTTTGATAATCAAGGATTTATTGGTGTCTCTGCATGATGAAGCGTCACGAGTGCAGGTTTGCATTATGGGATTCTTATATCCAGTACATCCCGTATTTTTTTTGCCAGCGCCTGGGGGTGGTAGGGTTTGCCGATAAAATTCAGATCAGCGTCCACCACGCCGTGATGTCCGATCACATCCTCGGTATAGCCGGAAGTAAAAAGCACCTTCATGTCGGGACGTTTTTTAAGCAGCCGCTTTGAAAGCTCCCGCCCGTTCATCCCCGGCATGACAACGTCGGTCATAAGCAGGTCAATCTGACCGGCATGGTTTTCCGCCAGCCGGACGGCTTCAGAGCCTTCGGAAGCATGCAGCAGTCTGTATCCCAGACTCTCCAGGATCATCAGTGCTATTTTCCGAACGCCCTCATCATCCTCCACGACAAGGACCGTCTCGTTTCCGTGGGGCAGATCCGCGGACGATTCATCAGGAATGGATTTCTCAGGTTCTTCCCCGGTGCGCGGCAGGTAGATTTTAAACGTTGTGCCCCTGCCGATTTCCGAATATACTTCAACGATGCCGCCGGCCTGTTCGATCACGCCAAGAATGGTTGCCAGTCCCAGTCCGGTTCCCTGGCCGAGGGCTTTTGTGGTAAAGAACGGTTCGAAGAGGTGCTTTTTTACCTCTTCGGTCATCCCCTGTCCCGTATCGCTTATGACCAGCAGGACAAATCTGCCGGGTTTTATTTGCGTATGAATCGCGCAGTATTTCTCATCCAGCGTGACATTTGACGACTCGATGATGAGTTTGCCTCCGTGAGGCATGGCATCGCGGGCGTTCACCGCCAGATTCATCAGCACCTGTTCAAATTGGCCGGGGTCAACCTTGACCGGTCCCAGATCCGGGGCAGGGAGCGTCAGCAGCTCTATGTCTTCTCCCAGGATCCTGGTCAGCATCTGCTTGATAGTATCCACCAGCCTGTTCAGATTCAAGACTTTCGGTTCAATGATCTGTTTGCGCGAAAATGCGAGAAGCTGTCGGGTCAATGAGGCGGCACTGTCCGCGGCCTTGCTCACTTCGCTCAGATAGGGGGATAGACTGCAGGAATCGGGAAGGCTTCGTTTTGCCAGCTCTATGTTTCCGGAAATGGCGGTAAGCAGGTTGTTGAAATCATGCGCTACCCCGCCCGCCAGACGTCCCACCGCTTCCATTTTCATTGCCTGTTGAAGCTGATCCTGGAACTTGTTGCGCTCTGAAATGTCGCGAATGTTTACCACGATTCCCTTGACAATGGGGTCGTGAAGCAGGTTGGTCCCGACGGCTTCCAAAGCCACCCAACTCCCGTTTTTGTGTCGGCAGTGGAATTCAAGCCTGCGGGAAGCGTTTGGTTGTTTTACAATCTCGGCGAACTTCTTTCTGGTGGATTCCTGGTCATCCGGGTAGAGCAGGTCAAAGCGGTTTGTGCCGAGCAGCTCCTCCTCCCGGTACCCCAACATCCGCTCAAGGGGACCGCTGATGGACACGTGAACACCGCGCGCCGTTACAACAGTTATTACATCACTGGTGTTCTGAACGAGGCGCTTAAACCGCTCTTCGCTTTCATACAGGGCCTGCTCCGCCCGGTTCGATTTCAGTATTTTCCACATTCCGTCCATCATCAGCGTAAGCTGCTTGACGTCGCTCTCATCATACGGCTCTTCTTTGTTACCGACGCCCGCAACAAGGACAACACGGTCTCCGTCTATAAGCGGAATGTTCATGTGCCGCCTGATCGGGATA
>CAZYEF010000123.1:0-9108 GCA_964646375.1 uncultured Nitrospiraceae bacterium
GGTTATTGCGGGAAATGTTTTTGCCTCGGGAAATATCGAGCTCGGACCGGGCAGCCTTGTCCTGGGCACGGTGTTTTCCCAGGAGCATGTTCTGCTCAAACAGGACGTCCGCGTCGGATCCAAAAACCGGATCAAATCCGTTGTCGGGAAAAAAAGCGTCGCCCTGGAAAACGGCGCGCATGTGTACGGCTACATCATGACGGAAGGAAAGGGGACCGTCATATGAAAAAGCTTTTTGTTCCCGCTCTCGTTCTGGCCGCAGCTCTGATTTTCTATGCCGTTCATACCACGAACAGGGTAAGCGAGCTGTCTTCGGGCAGCGAAATCAAGGTGCTGCTCCTGTATAATCCTGCCAACCTGACGAGAACGATGCGTGTTCTCGATGCGTATGAGAGCGTGCTGCAGGAGGAAGGAGTTCCGTACAGCAGCATGAGCATTCATCAGCTTCCCCGGGAAAGCGGCGGGAATCTCGCAAACCGGTTTCCGGCGGTTGTCCTGCCGGACAGCATCCTGCAGCATGTCCCGCCGGACTTCGAGGCATGGATAAAAGCGTATCTCGAAAGCGGAGGAAATCTGCTCGTCGTGTACGACGTCGGGATAAAGGATCGCAAAGGATTTTACCTGGATGCCTCCGTTCTGTCGGAAATCACCGGTTTCAACGCCATTACCTACGCGACCGCGGGAACTGCTGCGTATGACTACGGTTCTGTTCGGTTTTCTTCGGAGGCGAACCGGGTTTTTTTCCAGATTCCTTCCGGAAAAACAGTGGAAAAAGTCGTCCTGAGCAGCTATAACTACGGCCGGCTCAACTACCCCTTCGCAAAGATCAGACCGGTTCGCGACATTCCGCAGGGCCAAATTTACGCCCATGCGATAACACGCAACAAGGAAAAAATCCCCGCACTGGTTTTGACTGACTATGCCAAGGGCCGTGTTTTGTATGCCAATCTCCCCCTCGGTCAGTTGAAGGCGAACGCCGACGATTTGCCGCTCAGGGCTGTTCTGCGTACGTTTTTATTTTCCATAGTCGGCATGCCCCATGTCATGAACGTGGAGAAGGGACTCGGCGGCATCGTCATCAACTGGCACATTGACAGCAACGCCGAGTATCGCACGCTGCCGGCCATGCAGAAAATGGGGCTTTTGCGAACAGGGGTTCCACTTTCCCTCCATGTCACTGCGGGCGATTTTTTCGAACATCCCGGTGATGGTGCCGGTTTCGACGCGTGCGGGAAGGGGCGCCCCCTGCTGGAACAGTTAAAGCCCTACGGCATCATCGGCTCCCATGGCGGATGGGGCCACAACTGGTTTGCAAACAATATTGACAACGGGACCTTCGCGAAAAAAGAAATCCGGCAGTATATTCAAAAAAATTCGGAATGCCTCGAAAAAATAACCGGCTATAAAATCGTTGAGTATTCCGCACCGGATGGAGTTCATCCACAACCCGCGGCGACCTCCGTTCTGGAGGATCTCGGCTTTATCGCCTACTATTCCACCGGTGATACGGGTAGCACGCCAAACCGGACTTTTTTCGACGGGCGCATGGTCAGCAGCAGCGTCATCGCTTTTCCCATTATGCCTTTCGGCCGCAGCGCGTCCCTGTATGAAATGAACGTTCTGGACAAAAGAACCGACCGAGAGATCAGAGAATGGCTGGTTGATCTTCTCGCATATACGGCGCAAAATCGGACAATACGGCTGGTGTACTCCCACCCCTACAATATAGAACTGTATCCCCGGGTGGTACGGTCTTTCATGGACCGGGTGGAGACATTGCAGCGGAGCAAAACAATCACAGTCACCACCATGACCGCGTATGCGTCGTTTTTTCTCCGTTTTTTGAAAACAACATATTCATTCAACAGGGAAGAGGGCCGGGTCCGCGTTGCGCTGAAAAATCCCGACGGCTTGGAAGGCATCTGCATCGCACTCCCGAAGCGCAATTATCGCAGGCCCCTTGTGGAACAGACAACACTGCAGGAAGATGCCCACTTTTACTATCTGACAATGGTACGGAATGACCGGGAACAATCCTTTACGGTTGCTGCTTATTAGCAGCGCTCTGGTGCTCATCCTGTCCGGGCCTGCCGGTGCGGAACATCCGGCGCTGACGATCATGCATCGCTATGCCGATGACCCTGCGGATGCATCGGGCGTCAACCCGTATTTGGTCAGCATTCTTGCCCTGAACGATGTGGAACGCGGAAACCACCGGGATGAAGTACGGCAATTTGCACTCTGGTATTTCAGCCGGCTCAATTATCCGGACCGGCATGGACTTACGGGCACAATATATGATTATGTGATTGAAAACGGAAATGAGCGCCCGGCTTTGACGTATGACTCCGTTGACGGCTATGCGGGCATGTTCCTGCATCTACTTCACCGGTACACGCTCAGAACCGGCGACCTCGATATTGCACGCCGCAACTGGGACAGGATAGAAGACATCGTCTATCTCCTCGCTTTTCTGCAGAATAAAAACGGGCTTACCAAAGCGCTGCCTGTCGGCAATGAGCAATATCTCATGGACAATTGCGAGGCATATGCCGGCATTGCGGCGTACGCCGGTCTCAGAAAACTCTTGCACAAGCGGCCCAGCGCGTATTACAATCGGATTGGGCGCGCCATCAAAAAAGCCGTTTTATCCCAGCTCTACGAACCGGGCGCGAGGCTTTTTTCCTGGGCCGTGGTGGACAATCACAAAAGCCGGTCGGACTGGAACCGTTTTTATCCGGATGCCTTCGCCCAGCTTTTTCCCGTTTACTTCGGCCTGCTGGATGACAGACCGGAGCTAAAGCGTCATCTCTGGAAGGAATTCAGTCGAAGATATGCCGCGCAATCTTCCGAATTCCCCCTGGAACAGCGGATCATCTACGAGTTGACCGGGCGCGCC
Source organism: uncultured Nitrospiraceae bacterium (assembly GCA_964646375.1). Lineage (GTDB taxonomy): Bacteria > Nitrospirota > UBA9217 > UBA9217 > UBA9217 > JBAZLV01. The sequence continues at coordinate 2,900 of CAZYEF010000123.1, forward strand.
ATGGAGGGCACACTACAGTGACTAGGAGAAACTGCGGGACAATACTGCGCAGGTTTTGCATGCTGCTCGCATTGTATGGAGCCATCACGGGAGCGGTGCTCTGCTGCGGCCATCCGCGACCGGCCGCCGCGGAAGAGACGGCCGACCTGGAGCGCAAAAACCGCATTGAGTTCTCCGGCGCGTATGAGTATCTTTCCCCCAACGCCGGCTATGGGAACTGGGGAACGCTGACGGCCGCCTTCTACCGGAAGGAGCGACCGGATCTTACCTGGTTCACGCAGCTCCAGTTATTCACCAGGCCGGACGGAAACGGACTGCTCGCCGGGGCCGGGGCGTACAAGGACTGGACGTCCTCCCTCTACACCTATACCGCGGTCGCCGTTGGAACGGATGTGGAATACCTTCCACAAATAAGAGTTGACCATGATTTTAATTTCAAGTTCGGACCCGAAAAAAAATTCGTGTGGATCATCGGAGGAACCTATATCGGCTACTATGATGTTCATCGCGACTTCATTCTGTCAACCGGACTGATGGCTTATCTGGGCGACTGGGTGCTGGAATACAGAATCTTCAGGAATCTCAGTTCACCGGGCTGGGTCGAATCATTCTCCCACCTCTTCTCAATCGCCTATGGACAGGAAGGCCGGCACTGGACCACCGCGAATTTCTCGTTCGGCAAACAGGCATACCAGGCAACGTCGCTTGCAGCACCGGAAGCGGTCAGCAACAATTCTTTTCTAGTTTCCTTGAACCATCGCAAATGGCTTGCAAAAAACCACGGTGTATTTGGCGAATTGAGCTATTTCGATCTCCAGTCCACCTATAAAAAAGGCGGATTCCTGTTCGGCTTTTTCCGGGAGTTCTGATCATGACAGGGTGGCGCGATCCCGGGAAACCAGCCTGATTTCCACCGGCGCATCCTGAATTGTCATTTTTTAAGCGAATGAAAAAATATTCTCTTGAAGCAATAGTATTCATATGCGGCGCTGTGGTGATGGTGCTGGAACTCGTAGGCTCCCGGGTTCTTGCGCCGTATCTGGGAACTTCAATCATTGTCTGGTCCAGTCTTATCGGCGTCATTCTGGGCTGCCTCAGCCTCGGGTACTGGTATGGCGGAAGATTGGCGGACAGCAGACCGGACAGCAGAACCTTTTCCCTGATCATCCTTGCGGCCGGCATTCTGGTGGGCGCCATCGCCTTTTTGAAGGAAATTGTGCTGCTGTTTCTTCAGAATTGCCTCGCCGATATCCAGATAGCCGCACCCGTTGCCACCATGCTGCTGTTCGGGCTGCCGAGCATGCTCCTCGGCATGATCACGCCCTACGCTGTCAGGTTAAAAATGGGCGATGTCATTCATTCCGGTGCAACCGTGGGCACACTGTACGCCATCTCCACGGTCGGCAGCATCTTCGGCACGTTTCTCGCCGGCTATTATCTCATTGCTTTTTTCGGCAGCACGAAAATACTGATCGTGCTCTCACTGGTGCTTGTTCTGACCTCCGCTCTCGCACACGGGAAGAGCGGACGAATCCTGAAATCCTGCATTATCCTGTTTCTTCTTGCCGGTGCGGCGGCAATGGAATCCGCCAGCGCCGCGCGTCAGCGCGAAGGCTTTTACGATATCGACACCCGCTACAGCAGAGTCTGGATATATGAAACCGTCCATCCTCGCACCGGAAAAGCCATACGCGCCCTTGTCACCAGCCCGGGTGAAATACAATCCGCGATGCTGCTCGACGGCAGCAACGATCTGGCCCTCACCTACACAAAATACTACCGGATCGCGCACCATTTCCGGCCCACCGTTTCTGAAGCGCTGCTCATCGGAGGCGCCGGGTATTCCTACGCAAAAGACTACCTCCAAAAGCGGCAAACCGCGCGCCTTGACGTTGTGGAGATAGACTCCGGAATGACCCTTCTCGCAAAAAAGCATTTCAACCTGATGGAAAACAGCAGGCTGAACATCATCCATGAGGACGGCCGCACATACCTGAACAAAACCGCAAAGCGGTATGATGCCATTTTCTGCGATGCCTTTACATCCCTCTACACAATCCCCTTTCAGCTTACCACCAGGGAGGCTGTCACAAAAATGCACGGCCTTTTGAATGACGAGGGCGTCGTGCTTGTGAACATCATCTCGTCCATTGCGGGCGATGCGGGCATGTTTCTGCGGGCGGAATACGCCACCTATAAATCCGTGTTCCCGCAGGTTCTGCTTTTTCCCGTGGGCAATCCAGCGGACGGAACACGTTCTCAGAACATTATTCTGGCGGCGCTGAAATCGAACCGCCGTCCCGCACTCACCAGCCGGAATCCCGAACTGGCCGGATATCTTGCGCATGCATGGACCGGGGAAGTTGCATCCGATGTCCCCGTGCTTACCGATGATTTCGCGCCGGTGGACAGCTATATACTCAGGATGCTCAACAGCGGCCGCTGAAAAGCGGCGCGCACCGGCACGCTGCTGGAACGGGTGGTATACTTGTTTTAACAGATTTCGCAGAGCAGGATGCGCGATTCAGGAAACAACCATGACGATTGACAAAACCATATTCGGTCTCCGCTTTGGATCGAGTGAAGAAATAGCGCCGGCCCGGAGCGACCTCGACGCGTTTCTTGACAGCCGGAAGAAGGAGCGAAGTCCGGAACTGCACGGAGACGACCTGGTCGCATACCGCGAGATGCTAGACCACTTCGCCGCGTACGAAGATCGCCAGTTGCACGCGATTGGACGGCAGGACTTTCGTGAGCAGATTTTTTACGGAGCTGTAGGACATTCCTGCTTTTTCAACACGTCCCTCAAACTTGCGGTCGAACAGTTTAAATATCACGCCCACGCATACGCTCAGCTCGACCTCAGAAAACCCGCGGTTTTTATCCAGTCCGCGGAAGAAGAGATTGCGAGCCTGAGTGCAAATAGAAAGGACGATGCCGCCAGACTGGCCCGCCTCCGGGATATGGTTGAAGAACGGAGAAACACCCTCGCTGCGCTCAGGAAAAATCGCGAACTGCTTTTTGAAGAACTTGCCGGCATACTGGGATATGTAGCGGACAACCTGACCAAAATAAAAATCCTCACCGAAGCGTCAATTACCGTTCTTGCCGAGATCGAAACATCGAATTCTGAAGCAAGCCGCCTGATCGACGACATCAAAGCCCACTTCAAGGAACAGCTCAAGGACGAACTGCGCAATGGGCCGGTCACCAGGGAGCGCCTGGAGGAGGCAAAACGAGATGCTGACGCTCTCGCCCGGGGGGTGGAGGCGATTGTTCACGAGGACATCGCCTCGCTGACGCGATTGTATACAGCGATTCACGAGCACGTCGCAAAGTACGCCGGGGAGCTGAGCGCGCTGGCGGAAACCATCGCGGCAGTGCCGGAAAACAGCGTCGAGGAAGGGAAAACACTGTTCGCGCGGGCTGAACTGCTGCTTGTCGCACTTGTTTCCGACTACCAGTTTCCCGTGAAAACCGCGGTAATTCCCGCAGACAGTCCCCATAGGGACATCCTTGCTGAAAAGCGAAAAGATATGATTGACCGGGTTTTTGATCGTCTGCGCAGAGACCGGCGATCCCGGCATGAACGGAGGTCCGGCAACGACCGGAGGATTCTGAGCGATCCAGAACTCAGGATGCCGAATCGCAGGATCAGCAAAGACCGAAGGCTCGAACAGCGGCGCGACTGAACAGCCGCCTCGCAAAGCAAAGACCCGCGTTTTACGGGATCATCCCGCTGTCCTTAAAACTGAAGTGACCGGTATCGCCGATGATGATATGATCAAGCACCTGGATGCCGAGCACTTCCCCCGACTGAACAAGCCGTTTTGTCAGCAACATGTCCTCCTGGCTCGGCTTCACATCACTGCTCGGATGGTTATGGATAAATATGACCGCTGCCGCCGACTCCCGAACGGCGGATTTGAAACTGTCCCGGGGGTGGACGATCGCTGCGGAAAGACTGCCGACGGAGACCATCTCCTCGCGAATGATCTTGTTCCTGATGTCGAGCAGCACGCACCGGAATGTTTCCTGCTTCAGGTCCTTCATTCTCGGACGGTAATATGCCGCCACATCGTGGCTCGAACAGAACGACGCGCCGACAAGGTGCGGTTTCTGGTATCGACGGCCAAGCTCAATCGCCGCTTTGATCTCAACCGCCTTGGCCGGCCCTATTCCCTTCACCCCGCAGATTTCCCTGATTGCCGCCTGCTGCACACCGGCGAGGCTTCCGAATGTTTCCAGAAGGTCACGTCCCAAGTCCACGGCGGTGCGTCCCGATCGGCCGTTCCGGATGATGATGGCAAGGAGCTGCGCGTCGGAAAGGGAGCCGGGACCGTGCAGCATGAACCGCTCCCGCGGCCGCTCTTCTTCCGGCCAGTGCTTTACGCTTTTTTTCGGCTTCGAATCGTACGTCATTGCATATTGCCTCGATATGCCCGGGGAACTCCCTTGGAAGGACCGCAGAATTCCCTGTCGCGGGCGCTGACCCCGCAGACATGATATTTGTAAACGTATAGCATGGCATTGTTATTTTGTCAATCTCTTTGCGTTGCTCGCGCGTCGCATTTTATGTTTCCCGCCATCGAGACGGGAATATCATGCGGAAACTCGTTCCTTTGCCCTGTTCGCTTGTCAGTTTTATTTCCCCCAGATGTTCTGATACGACCTGCTTGATCATCGGCAAACCCATCCCGTACCGGTGCGTCTTCGTGCTGTAAAACGGATCGAATATTTTTTCTATCTCCTTCCCGGGAATACCGCTCCCGGTGTCCGTGATCGTGACGGTCACGGTGCTGTCTCCTGCGCCCGTCTCAACAGTTACCGTGCCCCCGGTCCGTGTTGCCTCAATGGCGTTCCTCAGGACGTGCTGGACCGCAACCTGCAAAAAATTTTTTTGCATGTTTATTTTCAGCGGTTGCTCGGAAGTCCGCCACAGAAGTTTTATGCCTTTTGCCGCGCATTCCTTTTCAACAAGGGAAACAATATTTTTGATAACGACATTGACGTCCTCGTATTCGAACACGGATTTTCTGCTCTTGAGAAGATCGTGAAAACTTTTCACCAGTGACTCCAGTTTCTCCGACTCTTCCCGGATGAAGGCAACATATTTTTTCAGGTCTTCAGGCAGATCCCGCGCCAGGATTTTTCTGCAGGCCAGTCCTATCACGGTGGCGGGATTTCTAACCCGGTCGGCAACGGTAAGCGCCATAAGGTTCATCGAGCGCTCTGCCACGAGGGTTTCCATTTCCTTGTTGAACTCCTCCAGCTTGTTTTTATACTCCTTTTCAACCTGCACCAGCCGCCGGTACCGGACCGCCTTGTCCAGGGAGCGCAGCAGCTGTTCCGGATCATACGGTTTCATAATGAAATCGTAAGCGCGTTTTTTCACCGACTCCACGGCTTTGCCCAGATCTGCAAAGGCGGTCACCACAATCACCGGCATGTCCGGATCGATGTCATGTACTGTTTCGAGCAGTTCGAGGCCGGACATCCCCGGCATGACAATGTCCGTCAGAACCACATCGGCCGCGCTGGCCCTGAGTGTGCCCACGGCATCCCGGGCATTGCGGCAGGGACGGACAAAAAAACCGTTCTCCTGCAGAAGAAACGATACATACTCGAGCAGCTGCGGATCGTCCTCCACGACGATCACGGAACCTTCGTACCGTCCTTTTCCGGCAGCCGGCATCTGCTCCGCCTCCTGCTGGGCGGCCGCCACCGGCCCGGAAGAGGCTGCCGGTTTTTCTGTGGTTGTTTTTTCAGCGTACTCGCGCTTTCTTTCGAGGACCTCCCGCACCTTCTTCAGAAGCTCCTGCGGCGTCACCGGTTTGGTAATGAGGTCATGTCCTTTCTGCAGAACGCCCTGTTCGAAAATTTCATGCTCCGAGTATCCGCTCATAAACAAAACCCTGATGTCGCTTTTTTCCGCTGCAATCCTGGAGTAGACCTCCTTCCCGTTCTTTTTCGGCATGATGACGTCCAGCAGAACAAGCTGGATCGTCTCTTTGTTTTCGGAAAAGACCCTGATCGCGTCCTCGCCATCAACGGCCTCCAGCACCGCATAGCCGGCTTCCGAGAGTATGGTTTTGTTCAAGCTCCTCACTCCTGCATCGTCCTCGGCCAGCAGAAGCGTTTCACTGCCTCCTTTGACCTCCATCTGATTCTGCAGCGGTGCTTCTTTCGCTTTTTGTTCGCTCATCGGA
>CAZYEF010000124.1:0-9078 GCA_964646375.1 uncultured Nitrospiraceae bacterium
CCGTGGCTTCGGCAGGGATCAGCGGTGTGTTGTCCGCCACCTCCGTATAGGCGTCGTGGATCTTTATATAGGTCCGTTCTTTTGTGTTTTTAGCAAGAGAACGGTAAAGGGACGGCCTCAGTAGGTCTATTTCGTCTGCGGTCAGGTCCGATGCCTCGATGCCCACATTTTCGTCGAAAATCCCGCGGTCACTGGCAATTGGCATATCCTCCAACTCATTAATGGAAACAGAGTTGTCCCTGTCCTGCAGCAAATTGGTCAGAAAGATACGAAACCAGGTATTGCCAGATTTGGGGTACGAAGCTAGCCAGATGATGCCACTCATTGAGCAAAGCTCGCCGCCACAAGATCAATTAGTTCATTGAGCAGAAAGCCATTGTCCGGGCGGACGACCCGGCATATATCGGCCTTGGCCGCCATTGCAGCACATTGCCTGAAATGGTCTTTTTTCCCACCCAAGCCTTCCAGAAAGCTCATCCGGTAGGTGTTTTCGATAAGTGGATCTATCTTTTCGGCGCCATGCAACGGGATTACCTCAAGCTTGTCCGTACTGGTCGATGCCAGGATATAGACCGCCTGCAGCGGCACCGGCGTATGCTGACTGCTGTCCACCGGAAGGAAATATTTTTCCAGATCCTTACCCCAGCGAACACTTTTCAGCCGTCCCTTGCAGGTATCCAATTTTTCCAGGGTGTCGGCCCACAGCTTCAACCTGGAGAAACCAGGGATCACCGCCGGACGTCCGTCTAGCATGCCAATGGCGCAGAGGTCATCGGCCAGAAACGGGTATTTGCGCAGATAAAAACCGGCTGCCAGGGTGGACTTGCCGATGCCGGAAGGGCCGCAGAAGGCGATGCTCTGGCTGTTCACCTTGATTGCACTGCCATGGAGCACCAGAATGTTGCGCTGGTGCAACAGCGCCCCCATTGCCGAGCCCATCAGGAAGACAAGGATATCGTCCTCCCCGGCGCCTGCTTCAGGCATAATGGTGATGCGGCTGCCATTCTGCACGTAATAACGGGCCACCTTATCTACCTGCAGCAAAAACTCGCCCGGTGCAGCTTGGAAACGCACCCCCTTTATGAGGGGAACGGCTAATGCATCAGGAATTTCGCCGCATGCTATGACCACGTCTGCCGCATCCGGCTGGAGATGCGGCATATCAAGGGAAGGGAGCGGAAGTTCAGAGGAGATGTTGAGACCGAAGACACGGTACATATTCATAAAGTGTCTGCTTGTTCCTTTGGTAAGATATGAAAGTAAAGGTACAAAAACTTTTCATCCGCAGATTACATATATTTTCTCAGGTTGGACTCGTCAGAAAAACGGCGCTGCATGCTTCAATTTCAATGCGCTCTCCCGAATTGGCGTGAGCGGATTTTGTGGGGGCTACTTGGCGTAGTAAGTCACAAGTTGTAGCCCCCGCTACCTCTTTACGGGAGAAGTCGGAGAGTTCCAGGGATATGATCTAAAGCTTACCAAATTTCATTCTGCACCCCAGAATCCGGCAATATACACATGATTCACCACAATAACCGAAATTCAAGAATGCGACGTACTAGCATCTGACCCCGGACCGCCCGCTGCCTTAGTCGATCCCAGAGAAATTCGTCTTAACTCAGGCCGTTTCCATGTATTGCCAACAATATGACTGCTATGAAATTCCCCTTGATTTGTTGTTGCTTCTTCCAGCCCAGTTTGATTTGTCTTTCTCATAGGGTGTCTCCTTTCAAAAACGTCCGTTGTTTTTGCAACAAGTCAATAACCGCCATCTCAACCTTTCGGGTCGCCTTCCCCCTTTTGGAGATAATATTACCCATTGCTTTACTGTTTATATACCCCCCGCAGCAATTCTGCAATGTCATTATGTTTTTATCATTATACGCTATGCTAGCGGAGCAGCTGATGTTTCAAAACGCAGGAGAAATAAGCCTGCCATTAATCCACGGAAAAAAATGGTCTCCAAACTCCTAGCAACCTCTTTGGATTGATTGAGCAGAGACCGCTCCAGCGTCCGCCTCATCAAGGGGAGATCGAGATACTCGCCAGCCAATGCCGAACGTTCGATGCGCCGCAAAGCGGCCTCTGTTTCATCAAAATTAGCTTGCGTGCGTTTCACAATATCCGCAGCCTGGAGCCCACGTCGGTTGTTGTCGAGAACCGTATTCGGCATAAGCCCTGTCATAGCCCGGCGGATCAGGTACCGGTCCTTTCCATCACGATGGTATTGATCATCCGGAATGGATAAGCAGAACTCCAGCAGCCGCTTGTCGTATGTGGGATCACGGACATCAATACCAAAACCTGCGCCGTTCTCCTGCCAGATAAATCCTATGGCCGACCGTCCAGGTCTTATAAGTCTCAGACGTGCTTCCCGTTGATCGTGCAGGGGCCTGAACCACGGATCATGCCCGTTACTGAGCATTCGTTCCGTTATTCTTAATTTGCGGGAAAGTTTACGATTAATTGCGGAATAATGCAGCCATGGTTCAGGCGCCCGCCAAAGTCGGCGCAATTTTTCCAACAAGGGATCAAAACACAGGGGCTTGATGAGTCTACCGGCAAGTAAACGCCAAAGAGGGCGGTTTGTCAAAGGTTGCAAAGCAGCCAGTTCGTGCCGGATGGCACTCCAGTCGCCATTTTTAGCCAGACAGGCAAGATATCCCGGCGCATGCCAGGATATGCTTGCGTTTCCTCCCTGGCCGGTGAGAAGTGTCCCGACTCCATGTGCCTGTGCACTTTTGAGCAGAGAGACAATCCAAAATTGGTTTGCCGCAGCGTGTCCCGGCCCATCGTTGAGTTTTAGCGCCCACTCGATGCCTTGAACTGGGGTGACATCACTTGATTGAATCAAGGCCGTATCGATATTGCCCGCATAACGGGCGGTTGCCTCGATAAAGGGGCGCTCGTCACCGAAGCGCACAGCAGGAATCATGTCATCAGTAACATTGTAGAGCGGAACAGAACTGAAAGTTTGCAGGCGTTTTCCATTGCAACCGAGCTCGCGCGCGGCAATTACAGACACCGAACCGGAATCAAGCCCCCCGCTCAGAGTTGCAGCAACAGGACGCAGACTTCGCATCCGACACCTTACCGCCTCGGTGTAAAGCTCCATAAACGCATCCAGATACTCCTGATCGGATCCCAGGCGCAGAGATGTGGTTTTTTCAAGATGCCAGTACTGTCTCTTTGTTACGGCTTCTGGAGTTACAAGCATCTGATGGGCCGGAGGAAGCCGCATGATATCCTTGTAACAGGTCGGCTCGCCATGATCCGGCCAGCTTACCAGGGTCTGGGCAATTGCCAGTGGATTGGGTTCGCGGGGGATCGCTGCCAAGGCTAGCAAGCCTTTAATGCACGAAGAGAAAGCGACAAAATTTGCATTTCGGTAATAATATAAGCCTGTATTGCCATGATGGTCACGGGCCAGGAAAAGAGATTGCCGGGATTTGTCCCAGATGCCGAAACACCAATCGCCGATCAGATATTCCGGGCACGCATAGCCCCATTTTTCATAGGCTAGCAGGATAAGTGAACTGTCCGGCATTTCCCGTCTCATCGCATGAGGAACGTTCAGATAACGTAACAACTCTTCTCTGTTGTCAATCCGAGCATGAGAGGTAAGGACGAGACCGCCGGAAACGCTGGACCTTGGAAGCGTATCTCCGACCGACTCCGGAGTAGAATGGAGCAATAAGTGCCCCATTCCTACTATCCCCTCATACCAGACACCTGACCCGTCAGGTCCCCAATAATCCATAGCTGCCAGCATGCTATCAATGCTTTCTGGTGTGACAGGGCGACCATTCAAATTGACAACACCACAGATCGCACTCATGTTGCCATGCACCTGTACAATCCCGGTAGCATTGAATACATTAATCCCCTGCAGATTATGTCTTTATTTGACATTTCTGCTCCTGAGTAAAGCAATGTTGGTTATCATCAACAATACAGTTGCGGAATTATTTTTGTTTTACTTTCACCGTTATCAACTATTACGTAATAACCATGCAATATTATCCAGCGAAATGCCTCTGGTTGCACTGAATCTTTCATTCAGATGTCGGGCAAATTCATACACTAAGAAATCTGTTTTTTGCTCATACGCTAAATGCTCCGGCGGGCACTGAAAAGGTGGATAGAATTCAATTTCTATGGAACCATCTGTTCCAAGCTTGGAGCTTATCGGAACAATTCCGGCGTCTGAGTGGATGGCAAGTTCGGCAAAACCTGTTCGCACAAGACAAGATTGAGCGCATATGGTTGTTTTGATAGTTTTGTCACCACAAGAACCTGTGCCAGCAATGAGTACTGCGCTCCCCTCGCGAAGAGCGGAAATTGCTTCATGGAGCATAATCGAAAGAATGGGAGTATTGCTGCCTTCCTTGTCCTGAACTATTTTTTTACGCTTTAGCATGACGCCAGCGAAGCGATACACTTTGGTGAGACCGAGCCGAGAAAAGATCAGTTCCGACAGGTTTGTCACAGCATCATGGGTAGCAAGTATTATCAGCCCGCGTTTACTGTTTAGAAATGGCTCGAGAACATTCTTGCCAATCACCCTGTAGGGAAAGTCTTTTGTCGTAAGTGGTGCTTTTTTTTGCGCTACCTTTAAGAAGGTGCTCCAGAAGGGCAATCTCGATTCCTTTATATGGTCGATGACTTCGCTGGATGTGGTGGCGGCGCCGCACCCAAGGCCGGTCAATTTTTTCTGAACCACCTTTGCCATCAATACCTCAGTATGGAAACTCCGTGTGGTTCCGCGTAAAGCCTGAAACCGCGTAATAGTGCGGGCCTCACTACGATATATGAGAGGTAACGCAAGGGGATTGCCGCACCACCAGCGAAGCCATCGTATTCCCAGGGTATATGGCAAGAAAAAGGCGAATGCCTCGCCTTTGCCGCATAGATATGCCCTGGTCCGGCCAAGTATGGTTCCCGTCCGGGGGATTTTCTCTGCAAACGGAATGGGGGAAGCCGTGTCAATAGACTCCTCACGGCTTGGCACAAGCGCTTCTCCCAAAGCGATACGCACCAGGTTTTTCAATGTCGGATACTTGAAGTATTCGGAGGGAACCCTTATGCCAAGTCTTACCTCGGTGGTTATAGTCATCTGTAACGAAGAGAGAGAGTCACCCCCCAGCTCAAAAAAACTTTTATCCGGCCCGATATCTTCCACGTTCAACAGGTCGCGCCAGATGGTTTCAATCTCACGATAGGCCTCTTCTTTTGTGTATGCAGGCGTTGTCCTTTTAAGTTGTTCCGATTCCCACTGATATAACGGCTTAAGTTTGCCTTCGAGGAACAACTCGCGACAGAGACCACGCTGCAATTTCCCGCTAGTGGTTTTAGGCAGAGACTTCGGACGCAGCAATAAGATGGTGTGTAACGCTATGCCGTGAGTCTCGACCACCGTTCTTCGAATTTCCCTGACAACCTCGGCCCCGTCAAGGTTGTGCACTTTATTAGTCCGGACTTCGTGAAGGAGCATCACTTTTCCGTTTTCAACATCAGATAGTTGAAACACTGCGCCTCCGGCAGGCCGTAATGCTGGATGACAGGTTGCGACAGAAGCTTCGATGTCCTGGGGATAATGGTTCTCACCGGCCACAATCAACAACTCTTTTAGCCGGCCGGTTATAAACAACTCTTCTTCATGCATGAATCCCATATCGCCGGTACGCAGGAAAGGCCCTTCCCCTGAATCGGCGAGAAAGGCGTGGAAGGTTTGCCGGGTCGCTTCGGTTTGTCGCCAGTAACCTGCGGTAACTCCGGGACCTGCAAGCCAGATCTCCCCGACACGGTCTGGAGCAACACGCCTTTGCGTCCAAGGGTCAACAATGACCGCCCGCATGCCGGGGACAGGCACACCGCAACCAACCACAGTACGGCTCCCTCTGGTGGAGGCGTCGGTCACCATAACGTGCCCTTGTTCCAACGATTTTGCAGAAACAGAGAGCAGATACGGGGGAGATTCTGCCTTTGCGGAAGAAACCAAAACGGTTGCCTCGGCCAACCCATAACAGGGAGTAAATGCCCGTTGGCGGAATCCCGCTGGTGCAAACATATTTTGAAATGATTCTATTGTGCTGGCAGAGATGGTCTCGGCGCCAATTGCAGCGATGCTCCAGCTATCAAGTTTCAGATCGTCGCTCCCCTTTGTTGTCCCCCTTTGGGAGCAAAGGGCGTAGCCAAAAGGAGGGGCAACGCTTCCTGTGGCCTTGTAATCGGATATAAGGCGCAACCAGCGCATAGGATTTCCAACAAACGAGGAGGTCGGCATCAGAATGCAATGGGCGCCACAGAAAAGCGCCTGAAGCAACATGAATATCAGCCCGCCGTCGTGGTGCAGAGGCATCCAGTTGACTAAAACGCTTTCACTTGTATAGCCAAGTGAATTGCTGATGGCCCGCATATTGAAGATGATGTTGGCGTGCGTTACCATCACCCCGAGCGGATTGTGTATTGAGCCGGAGGTATACTGCAGGAAGGCCAGCGAGTCGTGAGCAGGAGCATGCGGACGCCAATTGGGTGTCGCCTGTCTGGAGAAGGATGACGGGGAGTATCTGCGAAAACTATGGGTTCGGCCTGTGTCGCTAAAGCATGTATCGATACGGTCACAACACGCTTCATCAGCCAGCAGCAGCGAGACACCGGTGTCGTTCACAATAGAAAATATGCGCCTGACTGATGCCGGGGAGCTCGTAAGCGGCGCTGTCGGGATCGGTATAACTCCAGCATACAGGCAACCTAAAAACGTAGTGACAAATTCGAGCCCATCGTTGACCGGAAGCAGGGCAAGTTCTTCCGGAACAGCAATTTCAAGCAAAGCAACTGCAATATTGCGAGCTGTCTGGTCAAGCTCTGCATAACTGAGTTTTTTTTCTGGCGCACCCTTTGTTGAAAGGATTGTCAGAGCGGTACGCTTTCCCTGAGCCTCGGCGTGTGCACTCAACAGTTCTACAATCGTTGACTTGGTAAAAATTCCGGCTCCCGAATTATCCGTTCGTGCCATGTGTGCGGACACTAGGAGTCCCAGTCCGGATAATATATCCTGCCGTACAGGTCACGCACCTCAAGCCATTCTCTCCACTCATCCACCGTCCGTTCCCGTTGTGTTTTACGTGTCAGGAAAAGAGGATAGGTGGCAGTATATGCCCGGCACGTGTGACACTTAATGGTATTGTGTCCACACCCCACGATGCGTTCTTGAGTGAGTGATGCCATGTAATGGCGATGACGGCAATCGCACCGAACCGGACAATTTTCGGCGACTCCTGTAGCATCACACGTGAAATGATGTTGGGTCCTGAAAAGCCACTGTGAAAATGTTTTCGAATATACAACCGTCTCAGGATAACGACAAAGAGCCTGTTCTATTACAGTCAGTGCACGTTTGTCGTCATCTGAGGACAATGCAAGACACGTTTCATGCCCTATTGGAGAAATATGCTGATTTTTCGCGACAAGATACTGTGAATTTGAAGTGCGGTGCGTTGGACAGAAGACCTGAAAGCTTATGCGGATACCCGCTTCAGCGCAATCAGCAACAACCGGCAACACATCTTCAATGCCAGGGCGTGTAATAGTGTAATTCACAAGCACACGTGGATCACCGGCAATGTTGTGCAATACCTGGTTATAGGCGTCGACACCTCGCAATATGCGAGTTAGAGTTGCTCCTCCCCACAACGAAACGTAAAGCCGGAATGGGATCTTTTCATTGATCCGGATCGTGCCGTTTGTGTGTATCATTCCTGTATGCCATATATTACTGGCGGCTATCAGAACATCCTGGTTCAGCGCCGGCTCGGCGCCGCCCAAAATCGGATATGTCACGCCACGTGCACGTTCCGAGGCAAACAGTTCGCCAAAATCCCCAGTTTCAGCTACCCTGCTTCCCTGCTGGTTCCTCTCGGTGGCAAAATAGAAACAGCCGGGACACTTCATGTTGCATGAGGTACTAACATCATAGACAGATGTGACATGAGCACCCCTCTTTTTTCGGATGCGATTGTAACGTAGCCGAGAAAGCCGTTCTTTTTCGATAAGAGCAGAGAGGTTGGGTATGCGACTGCATAAAGGTGTATCTTTCATTGCCATTCGCTTTGTTGTTTTCCTCTCCGCAAACTTACCGTCCGGCATTGCATTGGTGCAGCCTGCCAACGTTCGACGTACAGCAATACCCAATTCGGAACGTCCATCTAATCTTCCACCCGCACCAGGCCGCTCTCATGCAGCTCTCCGAGAAACGCCAGCACGTCCCTTTCGCAGGTTTCCCGGTTCACATCGTATTTCTGCAGCAGCATGCCGATCAGATCGGAGATCCTGATGGGGGTCTCGATCATTTCCCACACGCGGCTGCCCACGGGATCGAGGCCATAGTAGCGGCCCTTTTCAATACTCATCATTACTTTTTCGTCGTCAATATCGCTGGCGAGTATGTCGTCGATCTGACAGACAATCTTATCTGTTGTAATGCTCATTTATCATGTTCTCCGGGAATGGAATTGTGATTGCTCGATCGACTGAAAACATGGTTTTGAGTTTTATAAAGGTGGCAAAGCGCTATTATAATTACATTTACTTTCATTTTGAAAGAGAAAACTTATGGCCCGGATAGGGAAGTTAGCTCTTCTCATGAACGGACTGCCTGCTCCTGTTTTCGCGATTCTTCCACAATCTTATCGCAAGCCGCGAAAATGACATATTCGGAGCAGGGGGCGTCGTTTGGGTAGGGTTTCGTTGGGATTGCCCCGCATCAAAATGGGTAACTCAGTGATTTTACGGTATCCGTTTGTCTTAGGGATCTGGGAACTACCAATATACCGTTTTCTCGTAGGGGCGATCCCGGCGGGTCGCCCCGGTTCTGATGGCAATGACGTCGGCATGTTAACAGGGCGAGGCACCGCCTCGCCCCTACAGATTTGGTAATATTGTGTTTTCTGACTTCCATAGACTTTTGCCGCCTTGACGTTACATGTTTCCACGGTGTAAAAATAATAGACGATCCCTTCGGTCGGTTCGTTGATTGTTCGCGCCGAATTTGACGATCGCAGCGTTTACAGCCTGGAG
>CAZYEF010000125.1:0-9032 GCA_964646375.1 uncultured Nitrospiraceae bacterium
AAGTGGTAGCGCAGTCGGTAAATTTCATGCCAAAGCGATCATCAACCACTCAGGGAAGCGGTCACGGTCATTCAGAACCCGTCCCCGAACCCCCGGTTGATGAAGGAGATATACCGTTTTAGCTGTTCCTTCACTTTAAATAATTCACATTTTTTACCTTTTATGAGGAGTTCACGATTATGGCAGAATATCCAGCAAGAACAGAGCGTCCCCCTGATTCTCGAAACAGAGACAGAGATCGGGATGGAAAAGGTCCGGGGGACAGAAAAAGAAGGTTCCAAGTCAGAAAAAAAGTCTGCCGGTTCTGTGTCGACAAGACACCTTTTATTGACTATAAGGATGTGAAAACACTGCGGTTTTTCATTACAGAGCGCGGCAAAATTTTACCCAGACGCATATCTGGCAATTGTGCAAGGCACCAACGCGAGGTTACCGTAGCAGTGCAGCGGTGCAGAAACATTTCCTTGATACCGTTCTCCGGGGAAAAATAGCTGTTAGCGTAAAGCAACACTGAGCGACTGATTGCTTAGGACAAGGGAAGTTCGCGGCTTTAACGAGAGGTCTGCGGACTTCCCTTTTTTTTGGAGACAGAACATGAATTACCGTTCCATATTCATTGCTACGGTCCAGATGGTAGGTCTCTTTCTGAGCGGCATTTTCATCCCCTTGCTTCCATGGCTGCTCGCCCCGGTCCCTCTTATCCTCGTATATGTGAGAAACAGTAAAATGGAAGGCCTGACTGTGCTGGGCTTTGCGTGTCTTATTGTCACACTTCTCGGCGGGTGGTATGTGCTCTTCTTCTTTTTCACTATTTTTTCATTGGCAGCGGTTTGTCTGGCAGAAGGACTGCTGCGGCAGTGGAAACCGGAGGTTTCCATAGGCGGAGGGGCACTCCTTCCCGTGATATCAGTTGGTTCAATTGCAGCATACTATTTTACACACCTCGGAGAAAATCCGATTTCTGTTATTGAGCGTTTTATTCTGGAACAACGCGAGGAAGCCGTCAAGTTGTATAGCAGTCACGGATTCAATGAAATTACCACAGCCATTTCCGCTATACCGGACATATCCTTTCATTATTTTGCGCTGATGCTTCCCTGCTTGCTGATACTGACAGTGGCCACCTTGGCCGCATGCTCTTACGCTGCCGCAAAAACAATCATCCTGCGAAATCCTGGCTCCGGGCCCCGGATATCTTCTACGCCACTTGCCTTATGGTATGCCCCCGATGCATGGATCTGGGGGCTTATCAGTGCTTTCGTTTGCATTATGATACCGAATGAAACAGCGAGATTTATCCTGGGCTGGAACGTCGCTGTTCTCTTTGCAGTCATCTATTTCATCCAGGGTGCGGCACTGGTGGAATATTTTCTTAAGCTGAAGCTTCATATGCGTCCTTTCGCACGAATATTGATTCATATCGTCATCCTGGCCTTGCCACCGCTTATTGCCGGCACCATCATTTTCGGCATTATCGACGTTTGGGCTGATTTCCGCAAGCTCCGAAAGCCAGCTGCGACTGTGTAGTCTTCGCTCCTCTCTACGCAGGAAATAACTGCGATGACGTCTTTGATGCTGTTTTCAAAGCAAAGCAGACAATAAACCCTGCTTTGCCCGCAGCTTTTAATCACGGGCGAAGTGTTATGGCCCGGCAAAAAAGTCTTGCTGCTTTCTCTTCCCACCTTGTGCCTTTTTTCTGATATAATCCATCGGTAAGGAGTTCACATGCGCCTGCCAAAAGAGCTTATCATTCATATCGCAAATACCATTACTGCAGAAATTGAAAGCAAAGGAATGGTCAAATATGCCGTACCAAAAACGTCAATTTCATCAGTGATCGCTGAAGTTATTACTGAAAACATGGTCCTAGAGGACCAACTTAATAAAGAAGTCGAAAAGTTCCTTTCCGCACACGAAGCCGCAATCGCCAAAGGACAGGTAGATTACCGCAAAATATTTGAATTGACCAAGCAGAAATTCGCCAAAGAACGAGGAATAATCCTCTAACTCACATCGGCAGAAACAAGCATCATGCTCAAGGGGGAAAATGCGACTCAGCGAAGACCGGATATCTCATCTCTCTCATTTAATTCTTAATGCGTTGGAGCACAATAAGAACGTAGAGCCTTTTCAACCGGAAGAACGGATTCTCCGAGAGATAAGAAGACTCATTACCTTGGAACTCCAGTTTGAGGACGAAGCGGACGCAGCCGCACGACGCACTATCCGGTCGCTTTCCCGTAAAATTCCTGAAGGCAGCCGTGAATGGGATGTGCTTTACCATAAATACCGGGAAGAAGAGATGCTCAGGAGAAAAAAAATTTGAACGCGTTCATCATCTCCTGCCTGTGCGCCTTCATAATCACTTCCAGCCTCGGACTTTTTCTTCATCGCGGCCTGTCCACCACTTATCTCAACTACTGGATTGCAGCGTTTATACTTCTTGTTTTCATTGTCGCTTATCGTGCGCTTTTTTCTAAGGATCGTTTTCTTGGCTTCTTGTCCTTAATTCTTGTGATTATAGGCTTCAATTTTCTCATCCAAATCACCGGCGGCCTTTCCTCCCCCTTTTTTTCGCTCTACGTTTTGCCGGTGTCAATAGCGGCATTTTTGCATCGCACCTGGGCATATCAAATAACTCTTCTCATCCTTATCGTGGAAAGTTTTAACAGATATTTCTCAGGCGGCACCACCGTGAACCAATGGCACCTATTCTCCGGTTTTTCGACATCGTTTGCCGGCGTTGCCGTTATCACCACATATTTTGCAAACCGCATCCGAAATGAAGCGAAAACTGCGCAGGACAGCTACCAGAAACTGGTCTCCGATGCAAGTGCTGTCGACCCTCTTGCGGGAGGAGCAAGTATTGAAGCGCTGGCAGAAGAAAAGCGCCAGGCAAAACACATCAGCGCAGTCCGTGAACGGGAAGGAACATTCAACGCACTCATTGAAATGATCTCCCTGCTCGTTCCTGCCCATACCTATGCGCTTTTTCTAGATGACCGCGAAGATGGTCTGTTTTCGCTTCGGGGAATCCAAAGTCAAAGCCGATCCATCACAGCAGCAGCAGTAGAATATGCAAAAGGGAGCGGACTCGTCGGCATCTGTGCCTTGCAGAATCAACCTCAATACATGCCGAATATGATACTTCCCTCCAGAAGCCTTGGCTATTATACCCAAGATGTATCTGTAAAGTCGTTTCTTTCTGTTCCGATTGCACAAAATGGCCGCGTTGTAGGAGTTCTCGCTCTGGACAGCCTGGAACCGGACGCTTTTCCCTCCCAAGTCCAGGATGTTCTAATCAGATTCATTCCTTTCTTTGTCCAAATCATTGAAAACATAAAGATATCGCTTGAACTGGATATACGGGCAAAAAATTTTGCTGCGCTTCATGAAATGAGCGCAACGTTAAACAGCAGCCTTGAAATATATGAAGTCTTGAACAAATTGACGCCTCAACTAGGGACGGTCGTCCCCTTTGATTTTTGTGCATTCCTGTTTTATGAAGAAAAAACCGGAGATGCGGTAATTGCCGCACTCAAAGGATATGATGCAAAATTCATCGGCCGGCGGTTTCCTCTGGAGCAGAGCATCATTCTTTCTCATATGTACAGACAATGGCATGATCGTAATGCTTCAAACATCTACCATGACAACGATCTCGGAGAACGCGGACGGGAGATTGCTCTCTTCCCATTCCGGGAGCTTCAGCAACCCATAAAATCGCTCATCGGCAGACCACTTGTAGCAGACAATAAATTTATCGGCGCAATGCTTCTTGGTTCTCTCCGGTCAAATACCTTTACTGAGTACCATCGCAGTTTCATGGACACCCTCTCAAACCAAATATCCATGGTGGTGGATAACAGCCTCCTGCACTCCAGCATCAGGGACATGGCGCGCACAGATGGGCTTACTGGCCTCTTAAATCACCGAACCTTTATGGAAAAACTCTCCGAGGAATATACACGGCTCAATCGCGAATCGCGCCCGTTCTCCATCCTTCTTGTGGACATAGACTTTTTTAAAAAAGTAAATGACACATACGGTCATCCTGTTGGTGATATGGCGCTTACCCGCGTGGCGGGAGTGCTTAAGGATGTGGTACGTGCTTCCGATTTTGTTGCGCGATACGGCGGCGAAGAGTTCTCAGTAGGTCTGGTGGACACGGACTGCAGAGGCGCGCACCAATTGGCTGAACGGATAAGAAAGATCGTCGAACATACCGCTATCGTCGCCGGCAAGACGGAATTCAAGGTAACGCTCAGCATCGGGGTCGCCTCTTTTCCGTCTGATACCAGACAATTCGAAAATCTCGTCGGTTTTTCTGATACGGCGCTCTATCAGGCCAAACGAACCGGTAGAAACCGGGTCTGTCTGTACAAAGATTGCGAGACCTCCGAATCACAGATGGAAAAAGAAAAGCACTAGTTCGTGAAGTTTCCACCGGCAGGGTCAGGAGGCTCTCTCGATAAATTCAGCCCCCTTGGCAGAAATAAGGGATTCCTTGTTGCAGAAATAGATTTCGCATGCTTTCACTTTCCGGAGCAACATTACTGTTTCATACTTCTTCATTTTAGAACTCAACCTTTTTCCGGTACTGGTGTCAAAATAAACGAAATTTAACGCGCGTATGGACCAAGATATCGAGTTGATCAACAGAACCGAGGCTGGTGAGCGGTATGCCTTCGATGAGTTGGTGAAAAAGTATCAAAAACCTCTCTATGCGATGCTATACCGCATGGTGAGCAACCATGAAGACGCATCAGACCTCCTGCAAAAAACCTTCATCAAGGCCTTCACCGGCCTCCGAATGTTCGAGCGGAGGTCCAGTTTCAAGACATGGCTCTACCAGATCGGCATCAACCTGGCAAAAAATGTTTATCGTGATCGATCCAGATTTGAGCAGGTGAACATTGATGATGTTATCATTAAGAAAAATCCCCGGACGCTCGAAACCCTTATCAGGAACGAAGACAGGCTGCTGCTCAAAAATGCACTTGCGAAACTTCCGGAAAAACAGCGTCTAACGCTTATGTTCAGAATTCAGGAAACAAAAAAATTCGAGGAAATTGCGGAAATCATGGACTGTTCAATCGGCACAGCCAAGGCAAACTATCACCACGCTGTGCAGAAACTGAAGATACTGATGAAAAATGATTCTGATGAGTTTGCTGCAGACAAGAAGTAATGGCGCACCTGAAGGATATTTAAAAGATGAATTGCACCAATAAAGACATACAAGAAGCTCTTCCCGCCTTTCTTGCACAGGAACTTGACCCGGAAAACCACCAAAAGATTGAGAGGCACATTGCATCGTGTGCCGATTGCTCACAGGAACTTCTGCTTCTTCGCGTTTTGGCTGAAGATGCCGTGCCTGATCCAGGGGAAGAGTTCTGGGCTGTCATGCCGGACAGAATTTATCGGACCGTTCAGCAGAAAAAGACGCCCAAAAAATCGTTTGATTTTTCATGGTTTACCGGGTTCATTACCATGCCCCGCTGGGTGTTCACCACAGCAGCAACAGGTATTGTGCTGGTAGTTTCAGCGCTGGCAGTAACCTCCATGAACACCCCGTTGCATGAACGAGGAAGTTCATCCCCACAGGAATACCTGCTTTCCGGGGGTATTGCGGGTGATGACTTCCTTACAATAGCCGATATTACCACGGAACAGGCGGATGCGGTCAATACATGGGCCGCCAACCAACTGGTTTCTATCGGCGAAGAAATGGCCCCGGTCATCGCAACCAGCACAGACGCGGAAATTTCCGACGAAATTGCTGACCTGAATATCAACGAGACGGAACGGTTCTCGGATGATATTCTAAAGCATTGGAAAGAGGAGGGATAAACATGGCATCATCAAAAAAAATTCTGGCATTCACAGCAGCGGCACTGTTCTGTGCGCTCGCATCTGATGTGTATGCTCAGCAAAATCCTCCCAAAAACCAGCATGCCGATATCAAGGAATACGATAATCCCTCCAGAACTGGTCCAGCGCTGTCTCCGGAAAAGCAGGAACAAATCAGGAAAAAAGTCGAGACTCTCAGAATCTGGAGACTTACAGAAACGCTGAAACTTGACTCTGAAAACACTGCAAAACTTGCTTCCCTCCTCAGTTCACATGACCGACAACGGGGCACTCTCTTTCGTGAACGGCGCGAGACCATGCGTGCGCTGCGTAGTGCCGTAACATCCCCAAAACCGGACGAGTCAAGACTTCAGACCCTGCTCGATAAACTTGAAGCAAACCATCGCACCACCCAGGAACTAACAGAAATGGAATGGAAAAGCCTGCGGGGAATTCTTACCACGGAGCAGCAGGCGCGTTTTGTTATCTTTCAGCAGGATTTCAGACGCGATATCCAGAAAATGATTTCCACTGCCAGAGGAACTGAACAAAGAAAAGGCTCTGTTAGCGGACCGGGACAAAACCCCTAACCTGATATATAACGCGGAGTAAATAAGAATCGGGCCACAGGTAATTGCAATAAAAGGAGGGACGGCTCTTCCCTCCTTTTTCTAATACTGATTCTCTCCCAAACAACCCCCCGTCGATATTTAACCCCATATTGACAAATCACTTGAGAAAAAAGTATAATCACGCTGCTTTATGAAAGGTGGCATGATCATTGAATAGAATAGTGAAGAAGTATTCTTGTTTTCTCGAAAAAACCACGGAACAGCTTACCGCTGCGGCAAAAAAGCATAACGTAAAATGTAAAAAAGGATGTTATGAGTGCTGTGCATCCGGTTTTTTTGACATCACCTTGCTCGACGCACTCCACCTCCGGGCAAGTCTGAAGCAGGTGCCCCCCGCCATAAGAAACAAAATTCTTGCAAAAGCAAACGAGCAGCTTGATGCTCTCGAAAAGAAAGGTGCGTTCTCCCGCAAGGATCCGCTTCTGAAAACGCTTGCTTCCATAGACTCAATCTCCCGCAGGTCAGCAAAGATGAGTTGTCCCGCACTGGACGAACAAGGGTCCTGTCTGATTTATAAACACAGACCACACATCTGCCGCCTCTTTGGCCCCACTATCCGCGGCCATCGCCGCGCCGTGCGGCTGGAAGGGTGTGGATATTTCAAGCGCGATATACCGGACTCTGATTTTGATATACTCAGCAATTATAAGGATGAAGATGTCCTGCTCAAAAAAATGTATACAAAAGCAGGTCGAAAACGCGTCCGTGAAATAGACACTATCATTCCTGCGGCACTTGTCCTGAATATGAAGAAATGGCTATGAACAATCCTGCGGTACACTCCGCAATACTATCTCATGGAAATCATTAGTAGAAAAACAGTATGGAAGGGCAGTTTCATGAGTGCCGTGGAAATAACCTACCGCGATGCACACGGCGCTGTCCGCACGTGGGAGGCGCTTGAACGAATAGGTATTTCCGGCATCGTTGTAATGGTAGCTGTGACTCCTTCCGGCAATGTTCTGCTTGAAAAACAATTCCGACCGCCGCTCGGACGAGACGTCATTGAACTTCCTGCCGGACTTGTTGATCCCGGTGAATCCATGGAAGATGCGGCAAAACGAGAATTAATCGAAGAAACGGGCTGGAGAGCAGGAAAAATTGAATTTCTTGCCGAAGGACCAATCTCTACGGGGGCCTCAACTGAAGCACTCAGGGCCTATTTATGCACCAATCTCGATCATATCGGGAAAAATGGCGGAGATGACAATGAAATCATTGAGGTAATTGAAGTTCCTCTTGAGCATGCCCTCGCATACCTCAGAAGCGAACAGATGCAGGGAATGCTTGTAGACTTGAAAGTCTTCGGTCTCATTGAACTGGCAAGGAAGACACTCGCTAGCAAATCCTCAGGTGATAGTTAACTATCAATAAGAAACCCGCCCCTATCGCAGCAATAAAGGCGGGTTTCGCGTAAGTACTCCGGTAAAATTGAACTTATCAGGAACCCTTTTACCGTCCTCTCACCATCTCATTCAATCGCTTCACTCTCTCGGCAATCGGCGGATGGGTGCTGAACAGATTCATCAAACCTCCGCCCGTAAGCGGGTTCACAATAAACATGTGAGCTGTCGCAGGTTTTGCATCAGTCATGGGCACAATTTGCGACCCTTTCTCCAGTTTCAGAAGTGCATTTGCAAGTCCACCGGGATTTCCGGCAATTTGCGCGCCACCTTTATCAGCCTCGTACTCCCGTGTGCGGGATATTGCCATCTGCACGAGCATCGCCGCAATGGGTGCCACTATCATCATCACAATTCCCACAACCGGATTCGTACCTTCCTCATTATCATCTCGCCGGCCACCGAAGATCATGGCCCATTGCGCCATCTGGGCAAGCATGCTGATTGCTCCGGCTATGGTCGCCACAATGGTACCGGTAAGCATATCGCGATGTTTAATATGAGCAAGTTCATGAGCGACAACACCCGCAAGCTCTTCCCGGGACAATATTCTCATTATTCCGTGAGTGACCGCGACTACGGCATGCTCCGGATTCCTGCCAGTCGCAAAGGCATTCGGTGTCTCCTCGGGAATGATATAGACTTTCGGCATGGGCATGCCAGCTTTCTGAACCAGCGTCCGCACGATGGAGTACAGTTCCGGAGCCTCTGCCTCGTTTACGGGCTGGGCTCCATACATTCTGAGCACTATTTTATCGCTGAACCAATACGTTCCGAAGTTCATGAGTACTGCCATGCCAAAAGCGATTATCATGCCGCTTTTGCCGCCAATGGCACTCCCGACCAGCATCAGCAACAAGGTCATAAAAACCATTAAACCCACTGTTTTCACGGTATTCATAGCAAACGTTTCCCTCCATCAACACCAAGCTTCTGAGAAGCATTTGATAATAAATTACCACACTTACCCTGCCCCGTCAAGGCAAACCGGATGTTAAGGAACGAGAACTACCTACGATAGTTTTTGGTTGACAAGAAAATACCACTTTGTTATATTTCATCGTCCAAAGCGTCACATACGTTATCATTTGCGGGTGTAGCTCAGTTGGTAGAGCACAACCTTGCCAAGGTTGGGGTCACGGGT